>DGVM01000207.1:0-32271 GCA_002395925.1 Bacteroidales bacterium UBA4284 | reverse complement strand
CTTCGCAGGCGCTTTTCGCGTAGGCTCCGGGATTATCATCCCTTTTCCCCCTCGCCGCTTCGCGTCGGTCCCCAGGGGACATGCCGATTCCGCTTCGCTTCATCGGGTGCCTCCCGGTCGTCGCATCGCTCCTCCCTCCCGGCACGGCGGCTGATGCCGCCTTCGGCCCTTCGGGCCTCAAAAGCCACCTTATCAAGGGATGTCGGAGGGCGCAGCCCGACGAAATCCCGGGAGGCGGAGGGGTTACTTTTGGCCGGTAATGGTCTCGAAATTATTCAGAGCCTCTTTTCTCAAGAGTTCAACCAGCGGCAGATGCCTGTCTCTGACAAGGAAATGAGCATACATTTCAAGCTGCGGCTCCTGTGACCTCAATATACGCTTTTTCGCGGTACCGTTGAAACAGTAATTTAAAAAGAAAATTCCGATACTCATGAGAAGGATTATCTCTTCCCGTTCTATGATGTGGAATCCTATGTTCCAAAAAAAAGATTGTTAATCAATGGATTAGCAATCTCTTTTTGATTTTACGCATAAAACGTACACAGTTTTTTCTATTTCATAGCATGAAACAAGGCCAAACTGAGTGCGCTCTTGGGAGCTTCAGCCTAATACACAAAAGCAGCCCGCACAAAGCGATATGTCGATGTTTGATCCTTATATCCTTCATAAACATCCCAGTATATAGATGTAGATGTAGATAAATAGAAAGCATAAACCTGGTAAGTGGGACTATCAGAGACAGATTCTGAACTTGTCCAGTAACCATCTTCATTTTGAGCGTAATCGTGCTTCAAGTTAAAGTCCATTTTGTCGAAAAAATCATATTTGTTGGTGATAGAGGTACCCTCCCCTCCCACCAAGCGCTTGAACTGCATACCAGCCGGCAAGAACCAGTGGCTGGCGCCTTCAGGCCGCTCGGCACCATAGTTCCAAGCGACATAGGCAGCCGGATGCGCGTCAAAACCATAATCCTGAAGAATATTGGTATTGTCGTATCCATAATCGTCGTTATAAGGATAATAAGGATAATCATAAGGATTTATTTTATGACGACCTACCGCTATATCCCGATAAACATCTCTATGGCCCCAGATAAAATTGTCGGTTCCTCCGTAGGAGACATCCGATGACGCCAGGACAAAAATCCGGCTGTCGGGGAAATCATGATCGACAGCGCTGGAAGAGACATAGGCTATGTATCCGATCCTGGCTTCTGGATTTTCGCCTTTGGGGGCGATGTTGCCGCTGGGATAAACTTCCCATCCCACGTATTTGCGGCAGTCCGTACCCTTGTTGATCCGGCTTTTGATGCGAGAAAGGGATAACGGATTGGCTGATGCATCAGAGGTAAAGTATTCCCCCTTTTTCAGCGGCATCTGGGCAGATATCTCGTAGTAGGCAGCCGTTCCCTGTTCAGACGCATTTATGACGAAAGGGGTCCAGTCGTCTTCGACGCAAGGCATGGCCACAAAAAAGACATCGGTCGGAGTGGAAGGAGTGATTGTGCAGGTCTCTCCCGCGAATTGCAAGATAAGTTTCTTTGCGACAAGCGTTGTACCGCCATCTTTGTGGAAGAGTTGGAGGCGCACAATGGCCTGCTGGCTCTCAAAGTCAGCATCAGTTGCAGTGACCGTCGTCCCGCTTACAGTCGCGGTAACCGTGGCCAGCGCATAATCGCAGACCTTGTCGATACTCGTTGACGTCCCTGTGAGCGTCCCGTTCTGAGCGGTGTAATCCGGACTTTGATATTTGAGAAGAAGGGTTTCTCCGTTTTCCGGGACCGTGTCAAGCTCCCCTGTGAAGGTCGTGGAGGCCGCGCCACCGCTTTCTGCTGAAAGCGTTCCGTACTTAGTTGTAGTACCGTCTGCGGTCCAGACCTCAATTATATCGCCCTCCGTCCAGGTGGCCGTGACGGAAGAACTTCCCAGCGCCAACGCCTTTGTCGCCACTTTTGCGGCGTCAACTTTCATCGTATATACTACGGGCGCCTCCGGAGAGTCAATCGGTAAATCGGGTTCTGTCTTTTTGCATGAAACTAATACCGCTGCAGCCAACGACATTGCTGCACAGCAAAATGCTGAAATATACCTTTTCATAACTTCTTTGCCCGGTTTAGTCGTCAGAATCCATCACTCCATAGTGACCGCCATAAGAATAATCACTGCGGTTCCCCGTCTGCTGAGGGTCTCCGCTTGCACATATCAATTTCCTCTGCATTACTGTTATCACAGTGCATCCAGGAAGGGTATAAGTTTGTTTTTCCTTCATAATATTACACTACTAACTAATGCTGCAAAAATAATATTTTTTTTCGCAAAAGTGTCATATTTCTTCTACCGGCTTCAATCTGCGCCGCCACACATCATTTCCATGGAAGTGTATTGAGCTTTCATTCCCAACGCCTCATAGAAAGCTTTGGCTCCAGGGTTACATTCCCATACGTGCAGGGTAATATTGTGGCAGCCCTGCTCTTTTGCAAAGGCTGCCGCAGTAATTCGTTGACCGCTTCAAGTTCTCCGGGACACGCTCTCCTGATGGGGCCGCCGCTCATGCCTTGTTGAACTTTTCCTTGCCTCCAAAAGCGAAAGGCCGGGTGCAGGATCCGTCTTTTCCGAACTTAACAGCAACAATTATCATGAAGAGCTTTTATTTTTCGGAAATGATATGAATATCCCTCTGAGGGAAAGGTATGGAGATGCCGGCCCGGTCGAGTGCTTCGTAAATCACTTCTTTGGCCCGGTCCACGTAGGCTATACGCTCAGCGACAAGGACATACTGTTTGACAGCCAGGTCCACGCTGCTGTCTCCGAATCCCTCGAAAGCCACATAAACTCCCTTTTCGGGATTGACGACCTCGCGCCCGTAATTGTCGCGGGTACGCATGTCCTGCATGGCCTCGACTATGACCTCGCGCGCTTTCTGCACATCAGTGCCATAGCTCACTCCCACGATAATCTTGACGAACTCGTAGGAATTGTTGCGTGTGAGGTTGCTGAAGTTCTTGCCGAACAATGTGGCGTTCAGGAACGACTGCACGGCGCCGTCGATAGTCTCGATTTCGGTGCTCTGGTAACTGATTTTCGTCACTTTTCCGCGCACACCGTCACATATAATCCAGTCGCCGACCCTCAAACGGCCCGACATGAGCTGAAGCCCGTATATGAAGTTGTTGAGCACGTCCTTGAGAGCGATACCGATACCGGCCGACAGACCGCCGGCGATGACGGTGAGCGAAGATGTAGGCAGCTTGACCATCAGCACTATTACGACGATGTACACGAACCACACAAGGGTGCTTATGACGCTCTTGCCAAGTGAAAAGTTGATCTCGTTCTTGCGTACCACCTTGCGCCCGGAAGCCCTGAGGAAAGTCGCATAGCGGACTACCTGGAATATGGAATACAAAGCGTAGTTGGCATACTTGAACACGAAGAACAGGCTGATTATGGTAACGATGCTGCTGAAAGAGAGCCGCAGCGCCGGAAGTCCCTCGGCATTCGTAAGGTTGACGAAAGGATAGGTGTATATCTTCTCGTAGATGTCGGTAAAATCGAAGACTCCGAGGGCGAACTTGATGCACAGGGGAATCGAGACGACGGTGAGCACCGGAACTGCGACATTCTTGAGAAAATCATACAGCCAGGTGGCTCCGAAAAGCAGATTGTCTTTTTCCGAGGCGCTCACATAAGTCAGCCTCCGCTTGTGTTCCTCGATGCGCGCCGGCAGGTATTTCTCGCGGAATTCCTGCAGCAGGAAGGCGATGGTCGCTATGGTATGTATAGTGGCCATCTGGAAGAACCACCATATCATGATCAGCAGGCCGAAGAAGACATAGCCGATGAACGAGACGACAAGCGAAGCGGTGAAAACCGTAAACGTCATCCAGCCGAAAAGGCGGTCTATCCCCGGCACGCGCCCGCCGTACTTCAGGCATGCGACCAGTTGCCAGATGGTAAACAGCAGAAGGATCAAGGGGAACAGCAGGTTCATCATCGCATTGGGCATGAAGATGATGCGCATGCCGATAACCACTATGGCCGCGAGCAGCATGGGCCTGTAGAGCTTGAGCCCCACGCGCATGTGATTGGGCTTGAGCCTGATAAGCAAGGCTGCGATGACCGCAGCAAGCAGCCAGAGGTAAGTGCCGACCAGTTCCGATGCAGAGCCCACGAAGTTGCTTGACTTGTGGGGCAGCAGCATGAGGAGGGCGTTGATGATGACGGAAACAAGCAATATGTACCCCGGCAGTTTCTCCTTCGACACCTTCTCCGCGATAGGTTTGAATATGGCGTATGCCAGGCGGAAGAGGAGGGTGACAACCAGGATGATCGCCATCAGAAGCAGCAGCTGGATAATGAGGAACTTGAGAAGGAGCGGACCTCTGGCGGGGCTGTTGAAGGTTACATCTTCTGCCTTGACCCCTTTGGCCAAGCTCAGGTCGTACTTTTCGCTGAAGCCGCTCCAGGCACTCTTCCAATAGCGTCCGAATCCCTTTAATATACTCGTATAAGGAGTCTGTCCTTCGACGAAAATCCTCTCCTGCAGCTGCTGGTAACGGTCCTGGGAGTAATCATAAGACTCCTTGAGGCGGAGGAAAGCCCTCTGGTAATGGGTGCTGTCCTGTATTACGCGCGACTTGTTATGGGCGCTCAGCTTAAGCAGCTCCGTGGCATAATACACACAGGAATCGCGGTCCAGGGCCTCTTCTTCGCTCAGGCGGAAAGCCCGGAAGCGCCCCGTCGTATCAGCCTTCACCCTGGCCTCGAAGGCCCTTTTGAGGCGGTCGATTTCACGGCGGGACAGGCCCGCGTAACGGGCCGATACCCTGGCCTCTTCCAGACTGTCGATCTGCCGGTTGCGATAGGTCAGGCTGTCGGGAAGGTCCTTGATGGAAATAATCTCCGGGGGTATGCGGCGAAGGGATTCAAGCAGCCTGGCGTAACGGTCGATGTCCCAGTCGAGTCTGCCGACTATGCGGTCGTACGGCATGCGGTTGGTAGTAAACGACTCGTATTCCTTGGTCACCGACTGCAGGGCATAAGTAAGGTCAAGCGTGTATTCCTGCTTCTGGGAATACAGGAGTACGGCCAGTTCGTTGCACTTTTTAATCGTTGCGACCATCTCGCGACGCTGGTTGCGATACTGCTGGTCGAACATCTTGCTGGCCGCCACCCGCTTGCTATAGTCCTTCCTGAGGTCTTCGTGCAAAGCGCTTAGGGTATGGCCAAGGTCGTTCTCGTTTATAGGCTCCTGGGCGCGCAAAGGAGCGCACAGCAACGCCACGAGAAGCAGCGCCTGTGCATATTTTAATCTGCCAATCACTGATTTACTCTTTAGATTCGGGCAATTTCTTGCTGTCGTCGGAAGTAAAAAACTTCCAATGGAAGAGGATGAGATAGAACGCTCCGACGGTAACGCAGGAGTCTGCAAAATTGAATACCGGGCTGAAGAACACCACCTCCCCTGCTGCATTGTGTATCAGCGGGAAATAGAACATGTCAACGACCCGGCCGAACATGAAGGGGGCATAGTCCCATATAAGACCGTAGAACAGACAGTCTATTATGTTGCCGAAAGCTCCGGCGGTGATGAGCGTCAGTCCGACCAGCACGCCCGCAGGAGTCTTGCCCTTGCGGCACAGGGACGAAATCCACCATATCAGCGCGCCGCAAAGCACGATGCGGAACAGCGACAGGGCGAATTTGCCCACGGCGCCGCCGAACTTCATCCCGAAGGCAAAGCCCTCGTTTTCGACGAAGCACAGGCGGAACCAGTCGCCCAGCACATAAATCTGCTGTCCGAGCGTCATGTTGGTCTTGACCAGGTACTTGATTACCTGGTCAATGACCACTAGAATGACGCCCAGGATTATCAGCCTGGCTCCCTTTGATATTTTCATTTCTTGCCCTGCTTGGCAAGCATTTCCTTGGCCTCAACGGTAAGCGTGGCATGAGGGACGAGCCTCAGGCGCTCCTTGGGTATGAGCTTGCCGGTTACACGGCAGATGCCGTATGTTTTGTTCTCGATTCGCACGAGTGCAGCCTCGAGATTCTGGATGAACTTGTACTGACGCTGAGCCAGCTGGCTTGCCTCCTCCTTGGAGAGCTGGTTGGCTCCATCGTCCTCGACGGTCTTGAAAGACGGGGAGGTATCCTCGATATCGTTGGACCCGTTGTGCATAATAACCTGACGGAGGGTATCATACTCGGTGCGGGCCTTGGTGAGCATATCTTCGATAATTCCCTTGAACTCAGCAAGCTCTTCGTCGGAATAGCGTGTTTTAGTTTCTTCAGTCATAATTATATGCGATTTAGTTTGATTCGTATCTGAGACTCTTCCCAAGCTACGGTCGCAGCTTCTTCGGGAGCCTCGGCGAGTGGCCGCAGGACCAGGCTCTTGGAGAGAGTCTGGGAGGCTACGTACAGTCCATGGGCTGCGAGTGCCTTGTTGATGCTTTCGTAGGCGGCTCCGTCGGCATAGATGAAGGTCTCTATGCGGTCTGTCAGCGAGAAGCCGCTGTCCTTGCGAAGGTTCTGGATAGGGTGGATGAGTTCCCTTGCCGCTCCTTCGAGTATGAGCTCGGGAGTCTGGATTATGTCGAGCGCGACGGTAAGAGTACCCTCTGTAGCAACGAGCCATCCGGGCATGTCTTCGGAGGATATTTCGTAGTCTCCGGGATGCAGTACGACGCTGCCGGAAGGAAGCTCGAGCACATACTCTTCGCTGCGCTCGATTTCCGATATGACATCCTGTCCGAGTGAAGGGAACGCTGCTGCTATCTCCTTCATCCGCCCGCCGTAAATCTTGCCGAGAGTCTTGAAGTTGGGCTTGATCTTCTTGGTGATGATGCCGGTAGTATCGTGCAGGAACTCAAGTTTCTTGACGTTCACCTCTGTGAGGAATATCTCGCGCACCTTTTCGATGTGCTCGCGGACGCCCTCGTCGAGTACGGGGACAAGCACCTTCGCAAGGGGCTTACGGACGTTGATGCCGACCTTCTTTCGAAGTGCCAGTACCATGCTGGAAGCCTTCTGGGCAAAGGACATGCTCTCTTCCAGGCCGCCGTCTATGAGCGAAGGGTCGCTCTGGGGCATTGGCTCGAAGTGCACCGATTCACTGCCCGGTACGAGGTCGAGCCAGAGACGTTCCATGTAGAAAGGAGCGATGGGTGCGCCCATCAGCGCCACGCCCTTGAGAACCTCGTACAGGGTCTGGTAGGCCGCAAGCTTGTCGTCGGGCATGCCGGAGCCCCAGAGGCGCTTCTTGTTCAGACGTATATACCAGTTGCTGAGGTCGTCGCACACGAAATCCTGTATCAGACGGCCGGCAAGCGTGATATCGTAATCTTCGTACGCATCATGTACGCGTGCGGCGAGGGTATTGAGCTTGGAAATGATCCAACGGTCGAACAGCGGACGCTCTGCGTAAGGGACTGCGGCGGTTTCGGGGTCGAAGCCGTCTAGATTGGCATACAGGGCGAACACTGAATAGGAGTTGTAGAGGGTGCCGAAGAACTTGCGGCGCACTTCTTCCACTCCGGCCTCGTCGAACTTGAGGTTGTCCCAGGGCTGGGAATTGGTCATCATGTACCAGCGGAGGGCGTCGGGACCGTATTTGTCGATGGCGGCGAAAGGATCCACGGCGTTGCCAAGCCGCTTGGACATCTTCTCCCCCTTCTTGTCGAGCACGAGGCCGTTGGAAACCACGCGGCGGAAAGCCGGAGTGCCGCTGACCATGGTGTGGATGGCATGAAGGGTGTAGAACCAGCCGCGGGTCTGATCGACGCCCTCAGCTATAAAGTCGGCCGTGGCGCCGAAATCGGGAGTCCCCATGCCACGGAGCCCGGTCTGGGCATAGGGCATGGCGCCGGAGTCGAACCAGACGTCGATGAGGTCCTTCTCGCGCTGCATGGGACGGCCCTTGGGAGATACGAGGATGATGTCATCGACGTAAGGACGGTGAAGGTCGATACGGTCGTAATTCTCCTTGCTCATGTCGGAGGGGTCGAAGCCTGCATCCGCGAGGGGGTTGGACTTCATGAAACCGGCCTCTACGCTCTTCTGTATCGCGTCCCAGAGTTCGCGCACGCTGCCGATGCACACTTCTTCCTTGCCGTCTTCGGTGCGCCAGATGGGAAGGGGCGTGCCCCAGTAACGGCTGCGGCTGAGGTTCCAGTCCTGAATATTTTCGAGCCACTTGCCGAAGCGTCCGCTACCGGTGGACTCGGGTTTCCAGGTGATGGAATCGTTGAGAGCCATCATCTGCTCGCGTACGGCGCTGGCGCGGATGAACCAGCTGTCGAGCGGATAATAAAGGACAGGCTTGTCGGTACGCCAGCAATGCGGATATGAGTGGACGTGCTTCTCGATGCGGAATGCCTTGCCGGCAGCCTTGAGCATTACACAGATGTCCACGTCGAGCGTGGGAGCGTCGGCGGGCAGGGAGTCGTCGTATGCGTTCTTGACGTAACGTCCGGCCCACTGGGAATATTCGGGGCTGACGCACTCGGCGGCATACCCGGGATCGAGGTCCTCCAGCCGGCAGAAACGGCCCTTGAGGTCAACCTGCGCCTGAGGGTCTCCATTGATGTCGATGACCTGCATGGCAGGGACTCCTGCGGCACGGGCGACACGGGCGTCGTCGGCACCGAAGGTAGGCGCGATGTGAACGATGCCGGTACCGTCCTCGGTGGTTACGTAATCGCCGGGGATGACCCGGAACGCACCGGCGCCCGGCTTGAACCAGGGGATGAGCTGCTCATACTCCATGCCCACAAGCTCGCGGCCCTTGATGGTGCCGGGAAGGACTTCATAGGCGATCTTGTCGCTGAACCAGGCGGATACGAGGTCTTTTGCGAGGATGTATGTAGCAGGGGTGCCGGTATAGGGATTGGTGCTGCGCACCTTTACGTAGTCGATGTCGGGGCCGACGCAGAGCGCTGTATTGGACGGGAGGGTCCAGGGAGTCGTGGTCCAGGCCAGGAAGTAGAGGTCGTCCTCGCCCTTAGCCTTGAACTGCGCGCAGACGGTGGTGTCCTTTACGTCGCGGTAGCATCCGGGCTGGTTGAGCTCATGGGTGCTGAGGCCCGTACCGGCGGCGGGGCTGTAGGGCTGGATGGACTTGCCCTTATAAAGCAGTCCCTTGCCATAGATATCCTTGAGCAGGTACCACAGGGTCTCGATGTAGCGGTTGTCGTAGGTGATGTACGGATCGTCCATATCGACCCAATAGCCGATGCGCTCCGTCAGGGAACGCCACTCGGCAGTGTATTTCATGACTTCCTCACGGCAGGCGCGGTTGTAGTCGGCGACGCTGATTTTGGAGCCTATGTCTTCCTTGGTGATGCCGAGTTTCTTTTCGACTCCCAGTTCCACCGGCAGGCCGTGGGTGTCCCAGCCGGCGCGGCGGCGGACCTTGAAGCCGCTCTGGGTTTTGTAGCGGCAGACTGCATCTTTTATGCTGCGGGCCATGACATGGTGGATGCCAGGCATGCCGTTGGCGCTGGGAGGGCCCTCGAAGAATATGAATTCGGGAGCTCCCTCACGGAGTGAAAGGGATTTGCCGAATGCATCTGTCGAGCGCCATCTGTCCAGTATTTCACTGCCGGCGGCTACCAAATCAAGGCCTTTATATTCTTTGAATGTCATAATAATTTGTTACTTTTGCAACGTCGTTACAATTAACCTGCAAATATAACAATTTTCGCCGATAATGGAAGTTCTGGATATCATCTTGTTGGCCCTCTTCATACCGGGTCTGGTAATCGGCTTGGTGAAAGGTCTTATAATGCAGATAGTATCGCTTCTGTCCATATTCATGGGCGCTTTCGTGGCCGGAAGGTTCGCTCCCGACCTCACCCAGGTGGCCATGCTCCAGCTCGGTAGCGGAGAAAGGGCGACATACATCATCTGCTTTCTGGTCATATTCCTTGCCGTGGCGCTGGTCATGGCTCTGGTCGGAAAACTTATTACGAAATTATTCAAGATAGCTACCCTCGGGTGGCTGATACGCCTGCTCGGTGCGGTGTTTTCCATCTTCACCACGGCTCTTCTGCTCGGCCTTCTCATTTCCGCATTCGAGGGGCTGAACGCCAGCTGGGAGATTGTATCCCCGGAGAAGCTCGAGGCCTGCAAGGTCTATCCTGCGCTGCGTGACTTCTCATCGGCCGTACTCCCGCAGGCAAAAATCTTCTTTCAGCAATGGGTGTCCGTATAATACTCCTGGAAACATCCACCTCCCTCTGCTCCGTAGCACTGCTGGAGGATGACAAGATAACTGCGGTCCGCACAAGCGACACTCCCCGCTCGCACGCATCGCTTACAGCTCCGTTCGTACAGGAAGTCCTGGACGAGAGGGGCCTGCGCGTAAGGGACTGCAGCGCCGTTTGCCTCAGCATGGGTCCCGGTTCTTACACCGGCCTGCGCGTAGGTTCTTCCTCCGCCAAGGGACTTTGTTTCGGGGCCGGCATTCCTCTTCTTGCAGTCAGCACGTTGGACGTCCTTGTCGCCCAGGCTATAGAAGAAGGACTTCCCCAAGGCTGCAGGCACATCGTCCCCATGATAGACGCCCGCCGCATGGAAGTATATACCGCGGTCTATTCCGCAGACGGCACAAGGCTTAGCGAAATATCGCCCCGCGTCGTTGAAGGCATCGATTCGATATTCGGTGATTTGACTCTTACAGGCAGGAGCATACCCGGAGAGCAGTGCTGTTCCGGGGCGACTTTGGCCCTTACGAACAGGAGTTCCGGAGAGCAGTGCTGTTTCGGGGCGACTTTGGCCCTTACGAACAGGAGCTCCGAAGCAGCACTGCTCTCCGGAGCTCCTGCCGAAGAAAGCGATAATCAGGAAGCCATCCTGTTCATAGGCGACGGAGTCGCCAAGTGCGAGAGCATACTCTCCGGGCCCGGCAGGTTCTTCCGGCAGGAATGTCCCAGGGCAGACGCAATGAAGGCGCCTGCACTGCGGGAATTCGCAGCCGGCGCCTTCAGGGATACGGCTTACTTCGAGCCTTTCTATCTCAAGGATTTCGTCGCCACTGTGGGCAAACGGCTTTTCTAAAGGATCCTGGCAAGTTCCTTATCCAGGGAGGCGGAGCCGCCGAGCACGCTCGTGCTGAGGGTTCCGCCCGCAAGCAGGAACGTTGCGGGGACAGAGTTCACGTTATAGAGCGCAATGGCCTGGGCGTTTGCACGTCCGCCGTTTACGTTGGTCCAGGGAAGCTGCTGTGCACTCACTACGCTGCCCCAAGTGGTCTTGTCGGGGTTGACGTCGATTGCATAGATGGACAGTCCCCTGTCGTGCCACTTGTTCCAGAGAGGGAGAAGCACGTCGAGGTTGAACATCTTCTGGGCGGCGTCGGAAGAATCCCAGAAATGCACAAGTACAGCCTTGGTCTCTACCTCCGAGAGACTTACCTTCTGTCCGTCGATGCCAGGAAGGGTTATGTCGGGATAGCCAAGCTGCCGGGCGCTTCCAACCAATCCCTTGAGCTTGAGTGCGTTTTCGCGGCGTACGGTTTCCTTCTCGAGGGCCTTTACGTAACGCGACTCCGGATAAAGCTTCGCAAGGGTGTCGGCCGCCTGACGGAAGATGATGGCGTCGGTATATTGGTTAAACAGCGGATTGATGGCATCTACCTGCTCGAACAGTACCGGAATGACGGTAAGCGAGCCCTTGTTGGTCATGACGTATTTGACGCTCTCGCGGTAATGGTCGATGAAGATTCGGGCAATCTCCGCAGGCTCGGTAGCGGCAGTCATGGCTGCTCCGAAGCGGGCTGCAGCCGCCTCAACCCCGGCAAGGGCCTCGGACTCGGGAGAGCCGCTAACCTGATAATGGCCGAGGGTATCGGCGCTTACGACGGCCTTTTCGCCCTCCTGCAGCAGCAGGGAGGCTATCTTGGTATCCTTATAGAACAGATATACGAATTCGGGCTGTCCCTGTAAAAGTTTGACCGAATAAGAAGCCCGGCCGGCAGCGTCGGTGCGTACGGAGTCCAGCAGCTTGTAGGAATTAAGGTCCAACTGCCTTACCTGCAGCATGGCGCCGGGGGCCTGGGGCACGGTGACATCGATACGTGCTCCTGTGGTACAGGAGGCAAGCAGCAGCGAGGCCGTGAGACAGGCAAGGCTAAAGTTTCTCATACTCGGCAAGAATGGAGGCTGCTATGGCCGCCTGGCGCTCGGGGCTGATGACTGGACGCTCCTTGCGGAAATCCAGATCGCCCTCGGTCTGGAGCGGGACCAGATGTATATGGGTATGAGGCACTTCCATGCCGAGAACGGCCACTCCTACGCGCTGGCAGGGAACGGCGGCCTTTATGGCGATGGCGACCTTGCGGGCGAATGCCCATAAATCCTGATATGTCTGCGGATCGAGGTGGAAGATATAATCGTCTTCTACATCCTTGGGGATGACCAAGGTATGGCCGGCAGACAGGGGGTTAATGTCCAAAAAGGCGTAGAACCTGTCGTTCTCCGCCACTTTCCAAGAAGGGATCTCCCCTTTTGCTATACGGGTGAAAATTGTCATAGACTGATATCGAGAATCTTGAACTTCATGACTCCGGAGGGCACCTGCGCCTCAACCGTCTCGCCTTTGCCATGGCCGATGAGGGCCTTTGCGATTGGCGTGGTGGCCGCCAGCTTGCCTTTTGAGAAATCGGCCTCGTTCTGGCCTACTATGGTGAAAGTCATCTCCGCTCCGTTGCCGAGGTTCTTTACCTTGACTGTCGTGAGCATTTGGACTTTGTCTGCGCTGAGCAGGGATGAATCGATTACCTTGGCGTTTGCGATAGTGTTCTGGAGATTTGCAATCTTGAGTTCGAGCAGGCCCTGCGCCTCGCGGGCGGATTCGTATTCGGCGTTTTCGCTCAGGTCGCCCTTTTCGCGGGCCTCAGCTATGGCCGCCGAGATGACAGGGCGCTGGGCAAGCGCCTCTGCAAGGTCTTTCTTGAGTTGGTCGAGCCCTTCCTGGCTCATATAGTGTAAGTCTGCCATAAAAAAGTGAATTAAAAAGGAGTCCTGCCTTTTGACAGAACTCTAACTACAGGGCAAAGATAACAATTTTTTTTATCTTTGCACCATTATGCTTCGTAAAATCCGAATAACCTTTGCAGCAATCTTTTTCGTAGGTCTGACCCTGCTTTTCGCGGGCATCGGCCACGACTGGTGGGGCTGGATGCCCAAACTTCAACTGCTGCCTGCAACCACGCGCCTGATAGGAGGCGCCACCCTCGGCAACGTCGCCGTAGTACTTGGAATCCTGCTCGCAACTCTCCTGGCCGGGCGCATCTACTGTTCCGTAATATGCCCTCTCGGAGTGTTTCAGGACATTGTCCTTTGGTGCAGGCGCACCCTTTCGCGGCTGTTCCCCAAATCCAAGGCGCTCCGAAAGAGATTCCGGTTCAACAAGGAACGCAGATGGGTCAGATATCCCGTTGCAGCCCTTATGATAGCAAGCATCATCTTCAACATTCAGCTTGTGGTGGCCCTTCTCGGTCCCTACAGCGCCTACGGCCGAATGATACACGCTGTCGTCGGTACGGGCCCGGTTACCCTGCTCATCGCAGCCGCGGTAACTTTCGTTGCCATAGCCCTTTGCGCCTGGGTATGGGGGCGCGCATACTGCAACACCGTGTGCCCTGTCGGCACCGTTCTCGGCTGCGTCAGCAAGTTCCAGTTTTTCGGAGTAAGGGTCGATCACGACAAATGCATCAAATGTGGTGCATGCACACGCATCTGCAAGGCATCCTGCATACAGGACGGCACGCTTGCCATCGACCGCAGCCGCTGCGTGGACTGCTTCGACTGCATAGGTTCCTGCAAGCAGGGAGCCATTTCCTTCGGCCGCATCAAAGCTGCCAGGGCCGGGGCCAAAGCCGAAGCGGCTCCGAAGCATACCGACGGTTCCGAAGCAGCGGACGGCAACGGCCGCAGGGCGTTCCTGGCGACCGGCGCCCTGATGCTGGGAAGTGCCGTCGCGGCCAGCGCCCAGAACATGAAGGTTGACGGAGGTCTCGCTCCGATAGTACCCAAGTCGCCGGTAACGCGGGAGCCCCGCATCGTTCCTCCGGGAGCCGTTTCAACGGACAATTTCTACGACAAATGCACGGCCTGCCAGCTGTGCGTAGCCAACTGTCCGAACGCCGTCCTGCGCCCGTCCACCGACCTCGAGCATTTCCTGCAGCCCCAGATGGGCTACGAGAACGGTTTCTGCCGGCCGGAGTGCACCGTCTGCAGCGACATCTGCCCCGCAGGCGCAATCCTTCCGATTCAGAAAGACGAAAAAACGCTTATACACATTGGTATCGCGGTGGTTGACGCCTCGCTTTGCATCTCCGCAACCGGAGCCGACAAATGCGGAGCCTGCGCCCGCCACTGCCCCATGGGAGCCATCACCATGACGGACGGCCCCGACGGCCCTCGTCCCACGGTCGCCGAGCAGCAGTGCATAGGATGCGGCAAATGCGAGTACCTGTGCCCTTCCAGGCCGGTGAGCGCAATAAAAGTAAAGGGTCTCCAGAATCACATCAGTTAGCACAATGGACAGAAGAGAATTCATACGCACGGGCGGCACCCTCGCCGCGGCGGCAGGACTGGCGGCATGCGCGCCCAAGTCTCCTGCGGCAGAACCTCAACAAGAAGACCGGCCGCTCGCCACGGACGGGCAGATGCTTCAGAACTACCCCGGAATCGGCGTGCTCGGTTACGGATGCATGCGCTGGCCCATGATAAAGGATGCCAACGGAGAAGAGCACATCGACCAGCAGAAGGTCAACGCCCTTGTGGATCAGGCGCTTGAGAACGGAGTCAACTACTTCGACACCTCCCCTGTCTATCTGCGCGGCGACTCCGAGCGCGCTACTGCGGAAGCCCTCAACAGGCATCCCCGCGAGAGCTGGCTCCTTGCCACCAAGCTCTCCAACTTCTCCGACGCAAGCTACGACAATTCCGTACTCATGTACAGGCGCTCGCTGAAGATTTTCAAGACCGACCACATCGACTACTATCTGCTGCATGCGGTCGGCAGCGCAGAAGATTTCAAGCGCCGCTTCGAAGACACAGGCATACTGGACTTCCTGCTCAAGGAAAGGGAGAAGGGGGCAATTCGAAATCTGGGATTTTCAATCCACAGCCAGCAGCCGGGATTCGACTCAATGATGGAACTGCATCCCAAATACCACTGGGACTTCGTGCAGATACAGATGAATTATCTCGACTGGACACATGCCGGAGGCCGAAACACCAACGCAAAATACCTCTATGAGGAACTAGCCAAAAGGGATATTCCCGTGGTGATAATGGAGCCGCTGAGAGGCGGCGGCCTGTCGTCCCTTACCAGCAGCCAGACAGCCAAGCTCAAGGCAATCGAGCCCGATGCGAGCGTAGCCTCCTGGGCATTCCGCTTCTGCGGCAGCTTCCCCAAGGTCATGTGCGCACTGAGCGGAATGACATACAAGGAACATCTGGACGACAACCTCAAGACCTTCCTGCACTTCAAACCCCTCAACCAGGCCGAATTCGAACTGCTTGAGCAGATTGCCGACGAGCAGGCCAACTTCCCGCTGGTGGGCTGCACCGGATGCCAGTACTGCATGCCCTGCCCCTATGGCATCAACATTCCTGGTGTTTTCCGCTTCTACGACAAGAGCGTCATAGACGAGACCTACGTACGCAGCAGCGAGCAGAAAGACTTCGCCCGCGCCCGCCGCAGATACCTCGCCCAGTACGACAAGGCGGTGGAAAGCCTGCGGCAGGCCGACCACTGCATAGCCTGCGGCCACTGCGCCCCGCACTGCCCACAGCATATACGCATACCGCGGGAACTGGAGCGCATCAATAATTACATAGAAGCCATCAAGCAGGGAACGCTGGACTAGACGGCCGTCCTAACTTAGAAACGATATCCCAGAGAAGCCGCCAGGGTGCCCTGGAGGGGAAGGTATGCCACGTCAAGCGACACTCCGAAGAACTTTACCCCGAGGCCGGCAGAGAAGAACGACGGCACTGGAGCGGCTACAAAGTCCTCCTTCACAGATGAGTAGCGGTATCCCGTACGCAGGAAGACCATGTCGCGGAATCCCGCCTGAAGACCTGCTGCGGCCGAGAAGTTGCCGCTGAAGTAGTAATCTCCATCGACGGCCAGATCGAGCCCGAAGTCTCCGAACTCAAGCCCGTACGAAGCCCCAAGGCGAGCCGATGCGGGAAGCGGATAACTCTTGTTGCCTATTGAAGAAACTTTGGGACCGAGCCCTGCCGCGCCGGCAGCTACGGAAAGCGCGCCGTTGCGGTAAAGGGCCATCACATCTGCGCTGAGAGAACTCAGGGCCGTTTTGGTATCGAGTGTATTGCCGGCATAGCGTCCGGCAAGTCCAAGCGAGAAGTGTTCCCCCATTGCGAAAGAAAGGCCGAGGGTCACCGTCACGTCAGAAGGCGTGAATTTGCCGGAAGTTCCGCCGCCCTCGCTGTACAGGGGCACTACGGGATAAGAACTGCCGATGTAGGCCGCGCCTATGCCGAAAGATCCGAAGCGGGCCGATGCGCCCCCTCCGTAACTCATAGTCCTTCCATCACTGGAGGGCAGCATGGAAAAGACTCCCGCAGCTTCCACCGTATTGCCGCCCAAAGCTATGACGGCCGGAGCCGAAAGCGCAGACAGGGCCGTTCCGCCGAAAGCAGACGCATATCCTGCGCCAGCCGCGGCAAGCGTCACCGGGTTGCGGTCGGCACGGATAAAGTCCATGGCGGTTCCCTGTGCATGGGAATAGCTCGCTGTCAAGCATGCGAGCAGTACTGCAACTGCAAATCTTTTCATAAGCCTACTTCTTGATTATTATACCCTTATACACATTGCCACCATAAGAGACCTCGATGGTATAGGTACCGGCGCCGGCCTTTGTCATGTCTATCTGAGCGGGGTCGAAGGCACTGCACAGGAAATTCCTTTCAAAGACCTTCACGCCGTTGACATTGTAAACCGCTATATCGGTACTCTCCTTCTCTTCTCCGCTTCCTACATAAAGGATGTCAACGACCGGGTTGGGATATGCCTGCATCTGCTGACCGGCGGAGCGTACGAGCACCTTGAAAGAAGCCTGAACCTTCTCGCCGCCGGCATCTACGGCACTGAGGCTCACCGTAGCAAGGCCGGCATCGGCAATTGCTATGATGTTGAGCTGCGAACCGCTTTGCGTCACCTGCACCACCGACCGGTCGGAGATGTTGATATTGTAAGACAGCACCTCTCCGTCAGGGTCGGAGATGTAGTCTTCCATATTGATCTTCACAGCGTCGCCGGGGTTGTTGATGAGGATGTTGTCCATCTCTTTGAGCACTACCGGTTTCTGGTTGGGAAGGACCACGTAGTCGATGACGTATTCGGCCGAGGCTCCGTAATTGTCGGCTGCCTGCAGCACTGCCCTGTATTTCCCGGCAGGCGAAGCGAATCCGAGCACCTGCAGTACATATTCCCCGCTCTTTGTGCTTTCGAGAAGTGTGAGCACGCCATTGTCGGCCGCGTCGCGCTCAAAAGTCACGTTGAGCACATGATGGTCCTCGTCGCTTATGGCAAACGGAATCGTGAATGAATCATGCACATGGAAACGGAAATCTCCGTCGTAAGACGTAGTGATGACAGGCTTGTGGTTGCTACCGGTCTCGACGGTCTTTACAGAAGAGAGTTCGGAGAAATTGCGTCCGTAATCGAAAGCGGAGACAGCGATGTAATAGGTCTTATTGAAGCCAAGATCGCCGATCTCGCCCTCCACATCGCCGCCGACAGGCGTTTCCCTGTTGACTATGTCGCCGTATATTACAGAGGCGCCGGGACTGCGAGGATCGCAGCCCTGCAGGTCGGAAAGGTTCTCCGACGCAAACACCCGGAAGCCGTAGGCAGGCTGTCCGTCACGGTCCGAAGGGACGCGGATGGAAAGGGATACGTTGTTGGACAGGACTCCGGTAACGCTGTATTCTTCTACCGGTGCCGGAGGCTCGCCGGTGCCGTAGGTTATGGCACCAAGTGCATCTACGAGAGGTCCTATCCTGAAGGATGAGGGCACGTCGGCGCTGTTGGCGCCCCCCACGAGTTTGTCACGCAGCTGCTGGGCAGTGAATCCCGAACCGCCGCAGTACGAAACTACGAGGGCGGCGACGCCGGAGACGTGAGGACAGGCCATGGACGTGCCGCTGAATTCGGCGTAAGCATTGCCGGGGATGGTACTCACGATATCCACGCCGGGGGCGCAGATGTCAACCCATTCTCCGTAGTTGGAGAAGTTGGAACGTCCGCCGTAGCTGGTTATGGCACCTACGGCAAGGCACCCGGGATAGCAGGCGGGAGCCCCGTAGGGACGGCCTTCGTTACCGGCGGCAAAGATTACCAGACCGCCGGCCATGGGCCCGGTCTGCTGACCGCTCTTCGACATGCCTCCGTACTTGGAGAAATAGTCCACCGCATCCTTGAGGGGGTCGCGGTAGGCACCCGAGTTGGGCTGGAGGAAGAACTTGTGGCTGGCCTCTGCAGCCTCCTTGTTGTAGGTGCCGGTAGCGGCAAAATCGTAGCCCCAGCTGTTGTTGCTGATTACAGCTCCGTGATCGGCGCCCCAGATGAGCGCATTCTCGAAACTGGCTCCGCCGCCGCCCTCAGCGAAAACCTGGCACGACATGAGCCGCACACCCTTTTCGCCTTTCTGGGCATCGCCTCCTGCAAGGCCGACAACTCCTTTGCCATTGTTGTTTATTGCACCGATGGTGCCTCCCACGTGCGTACCGTGGGAATGACCGGTTATACGGTAAGCGCTTCCGCTTTCCATGAAGGAACGGCTGCCGTTGTCGCCCGGAGGCACTACGGCGTCGGCGAGGTCTTCGTGCTGAAGGTCGATGCCGCCGTCAACGACGGAAACGATGACATTGGAATTGCCCCTGGTGTAATTCTTCCACACCGGGAGCACGTTTACGTCCGCCCACGAGACGGAACCGTTGTGGTAATGCCACTGGCGGTTCTCCATGGGATCGTTGAAGAAGGTCTCCGTCGCCGCAATCTTGGCCTTGTACACAGGCCTGGCCGTGCTTACACCGGGCACAAGTTTGAAACGCTCGACCGCTGCAGGGGCCGGAGTTCCGCCCTCGAAGCGCACCTTGTACCAGCGGTGCAGCCCGAATTCACGGTGACGCTCTTCGAATTCCTCATCGTAGGGGAAAAGCCTTTCCATGGACACCACGCCCAGCTCTTCGAAAGCCGTTTGCAGACCCGCAGAAGCAGGTGCCGCAGCCTGACGGCCGGGTTCAGCCTCAACGAGGGAAAGAAGTTCGTCATCGAAATATACGTTAACCTGTCCGGGAAGAAAAACGGACAGGGACTGATCGGAGGCGGCTGCAGGCGCGGCAGGGCCGGCCGCAGGAACGGGGCCGGACTCTTTGGCACAAGCGCACAGCAGGAGGACCGACATTGCGGCCAACAGCGGAAATCTTCTCATTAAAACTACTGTAGTTTATTGTCGGACAAGTATTTGAGCACCTTAAGAAGGGACTCTTCCTTGTACCAGTTAATCTTTTCTTTCCGGAAAAAGTCCTTTGCGGCCTTCTTGTCTATTCCGGGAAGATCGAGCACGTCGGCCCGGGTGGCATCTATCTGCCTGGCTCCAAGCAGGAACGCGTAAGCGGTGCGCAGAGGCAGCACCTTGCCGGTCTTAGCAGATGCAATGGCGGCCTCAAGTTCCATGCTCACGGTACCGCCTGCAAGCCCAAGGTTGTTGAGGTTCTGGGTCGATGCGGTGGCAGAGCTCACGCCATATCCGATTTCGGACTTCGCAAGACGGTCCATATCCACGCTCACAGCGCGCAGAAGCATATAAGAGTCTTCCGACCCGACCACTTCTTCCATACGTCCGAAGCGGTTGACATACAGCGACTCTCCGATACGGACATACTGGATCTGACGCATGTCGGCCTGCATGATGCGGCCGTCTTTGATATACTGCAGAGAGCCGTCCGCAACGCATATGTTATACCAGCCCTCGTTGAGGTTTCCGCCTCCGGAGGTATGTACGCCTCCGGAGGTGAATTCCTCAAGCAGATAAGGCCATGTTTCGCGCGGCCTGTAGTCGTAGTTCTGCGCTGCGGCAGGAACCATGAAGGCCAGGACGAAAGACAGGATAAGCAAGCGTTTCACTACTTAAGAGGCAGATTGCGCATGAACTTATCACCTACGGTATAACGGCCGCGTACAGGTGATGCAGCTGCACGGACAGGTGCGCTGCCGCGTGTAATCCTGAACTTGGTTGCACCGGTTTTTGCATTTGCCGCCCATGAAGGCTTGCCGGAAGAAGCAGCGGCACGCGTCAGAACGTTGGGAAGTGCGTATCCGACATCGTGGAAGCTGTAATAACTCTGCTCGGAGTACTGGTAGAGCTGCATGCTGGTGAAAGGTCCATAAGAGCCTGCATTTCCGGCTGCGAGGTTGATTGTATCGCCACTTATGGCCGCCTCGAACAGCGTGGCGCCGTTGTCCCAGATATAGCTGCCGGCAGGATTGTTGGCATCGCCGGCATAGTCGAACAAACCGACGAGAAGAAGAGTCATATCTCCAATGGTTATTTCCTGCTCCTTGAGAGTCATATGACCTGTTGTAGCATTATATCCAGCTTCGACGGTTACATCGGAGTAGCCCTCAATGCCGGTGATATTGAACGAACGTCCGGGGACTTTTGCGGAGATGCTCAGGACATCGGTAACCTCTCCCTTGTCAACATAGGCACTTGCTGCAGAATCCCATTCGGAATCCTGACGTGTGACGGTCCAGTTGCCAAGGTAGGAATTGAAGACGGGATCATCGTTGTTTTCGACAAGTTTGGTCATGGTCTCGGGCCACTTGTAGAATACCTGGCCGTTGAAAACATATCCGTTGCTCGCACCGGTGGGGGAAGCAAAGAATGTCATACCGGTTATCTCGTGGTTGCCATCATCCATTGTTACTTCGCCGGCCGAAGTAATGGTCGCAGTATTCTCGCCGGACTTTGATATCACGCAGATATCGAAATCACCGGAGACAATGTTCTGGCTGTTGTTGTACATGCCGAGAAGGGAAATATTGTAATCTGTACCCTGGTAAGTCCAGACTTTGAGGTCTTCCTGCTCATAAATCACGACCTGGTCGCTTTCGGCATCGTAATCGGCCTTTACGAGAATGTCGGAAATAACGCTTGAATCTCCGTCGATTCCACGGATGTTGAAACTCGAACCGGGCACGTCTTCAGTGATGACCCATGTGTCGGTAAGGGATCCGCGTGTCACGTTCCACTCGCCAAGCCACTTGTTATATGCTTCAACAACTTCAGCAGACGCTTCTACGGTAAACTCGCCGGTAGCATACTCACCGGTAAGGTGACCGGCCTCAGAGCAGCCGAGCATCCAGATTTCGTAGGTACGGACAGGGAATTTCTGATAGAGCCAGGTCTCGTCACCGGTCTTGATGCGATAGGCATTTTCGGTTCCCATAGCTTCGGTCACAATTCCTTCCATTGTCTGGACATACTTGGTAATATCGCCTCCGAAAGTATCGTTTACGACACCTTTCTGATAGACGAACAGATAATAGGAGCTGTTGCCTGCACCGGCGACCTGGATACCGTCGTAAACGCTGCCTTCGTATTCAATGCCGGGAACGAAGCTCACTGTCCAGTCGCTGCGCTGGCTTGCGGAAAGCTCAGTGAACGCAAGTATGAAGGCACGGGTGCCGCTGGCTGCCACAGTTGCATTCTCGCTTACGGATGCGACTGCGATGACCGCATAGCTCTCCACACCCTTATCGATTGCCGTCAGATCGACGCTTACGGGAACGGAATAGGTGAGGGTTCCGGCAGGAATGACCACAGGGTTCTCGAAGCTGAGGGCTTCGGCGGGAATGGTGGTATAGCCCTCGTAATCCTGGACCTCAAGCGTGACGGTGATATCGGTATCGCTGGCTTTGTCGAGTCCGAGAGTGATCTTGGCTGCGCCTTCCACGAAGCTCTCGTCATAAGAAGTAATGGATACCACTGACGGTACGACTACGGGCTTCTCCTCTTCCTTGACAAGGGAAAGCTTGACGCTGCTCGCCGAGGCGTCGATCTGGGCGCCTTCTGCAGAAGAGAGGGTAAAGGTCTGCTCGTAGCTTCCAGAAGCGAGGCTCTCGAGAGAGACGGATACGGGAATCTTGGCGGAGGTTTCGCCTGCACCTATGACGACTTTGTCGCCGATGGTAATGGCTGATGCAGGGATGGAACCTTCTGTGACGATAGTCGCGCTCACTGCGGAAGTGGACGCTGCGGAGAGAACTACCTCGAGTTCGGCCTTGCCGTCGGTAAACGAAGTCGAAGAAGACTTGAGGCTGACGTTGACTTTTTCTTTCTCGCCAAAGCAGGACGTTACCATAATGGCTGCCCCGAGGACGAGGATGGCTGATTTGATAAATCTCTTCATAACCGTATGATTTTAAAAACTACTTTTTGACCAGTTTGATAGGCGCCATTGCAATTCCGTTGGATGCGGCAAGATAATAGGAGCCGCCGGACTCATAGATGGCTGCGAAACCTCGGTTGCCCTCGAGGATATAGCCGTCGTCGGTCTTGGTGAAGGCAAGGGTTCCGGAATTGTAGATGTACTGCCCGTCGTACCCCCAGATGTTGATGTCGTGGTCGTTATAGGCTTCCGCGAGCTTGTAGCCGAGGGTGACGGATACACGCGACAGGTCTTCTGCTACGGTAGCGGGCACGTAATGCCTGTGGCCCTGACCTACGTAACTGCCGGCAAAAGCGGGGACGATACCGTCGATGAAGGTGGTGTACCAGTTGTCGGGATCGGCGGCAAACGTCATCGTCCAGCTGTTGCCATCTGCATCGGTTGCGGTGTATTCACCGAAGATGGACTTGAGCGGATGGTCGTTGTCGATGATGGTGACCTTGCAGTAAGAATTTCCGCCGAGGGTCACCTCGTTGCCGGCACCGGTCATGCGGATAGTGAAATCCTTGTTGCCTGTAAGCGCTCCGGGGAAATTGACTATCTTGACTTTGATTGACTTCTGCTCCTCACCGGCATTGAAACGTATGAGGGCTGCGTCGTTATCGACTATATCGTAGTCCTCTCCCCTCTTTCCGTTGGGGACGATGAGCCCTGTCGAGCTGTCTTCCTTGGTACCGTCCACGGTTTCGAAAGTAAGGGTGAAAGCCATGTCGGCCATAGCCTTGACGGGAATCTCGACCTCGCCTGCATCTTCATAAACGGAAATGCTGGTCGAAGGGAAATAAGCGAAAGGAATCGAAGTATAGTCCGCCTTGCGGCTGCAGGAGCTGCACAGGAGTGCGAAAGCTGCTATGCAGACGGCTGCTGTTGATTTATATAAATAATGTCTCATACTTCTGTTGATTAATTGGAACCGTAGCCGGGGTTCTGAGGTTGGAGATTGGGGTTGAGCTTGATTTCATCGGCGGGGATGGGCCAGACGAACGCCCTGTCGTCAGCAGATAGGGTGCGGGCGTCGTAATACTCGCCCGTCATGACCGCATTCTTGCTGAGCGTGCCGCTCTGTGCGGCGCGGCCCGAGAATCCGAGTCCCCAGCGCTTGAGGCAGGTCCAGCGCTTGCCTTCGCCGACGGTTTCGCGGAACCACTCATCCTGGATGTCCTTGAGCTGGCCGCCGCTCCTGACAGCGCCGCGCGCAGTCTGGAGGGCATTGATGGTCTTCTTGGCGGCAGGAATATTGTCCTGCAAAGCCTCGGCCTCTGCCTTGATAAGATACATCTCGCTGATCATGAAAGGCTTGCACATGTTAACACCGTTGGGCACTTCGCCGGAATAGAGGGTGGGATTGCCGATGTACTTGACGAAGGTGTAGAAGTCGCCGCGGTAGTATGAACCGTTGACTTCGGCATAGTATGCGGTCGTAGTTAACCACACGGACTTGCGGATATCCGTACCGCTGTAGCTGTCAACAAGCTTCTTGGAAGGGAAGAACAGCGGGCGGAAACATGTTCCGAGGCTCTGGGACGAGAACATCGAAGTATAAACGCTCGTGGAGTTGGGAGACTCCTGCTGGGAGCCGAAAAGCTGCATGATAGCCTCGGTTCCGGCATCGTCCACAAACTCGTTGCGAAGCTTCTCGGCGGTGTTGGAAAGGGTGTACTTGCCGGTATCGATTACCTTGGCGGCATAGTCGGCGGCATTCTTGTAATCCTTTACGTCGAGGAAGTAACGCGCATAAAGGGCGTTTACGGCATCGATTGTGGGATAGTCGGCCTGGAGTTCTCCGGGGACTTCCGCCAGATACACGGCCGCGGAGTCGAGGTCGCTCTTTATCTGCTCGTAAACTTTGTGCACCTTATCCCTCGAAGGACGGGCGTTGATGTCGAAGTGAAGCACTACGGGAACGCCGAGCGCTTCCGTGTCGGCAGGATCATACTGCTTTGCGAAGTGGCGGACCAGGTTCATGTAGGCCTCGGCGCGCATCATGTATGCCTCGCCTTTCACGATGCCTGCCATTCCGGCTGCACCTGCAGGGATGTTTACTTCGTCGCTGAAGGCGTCAATCAGGACGTTGTAGTCCTTGATAACGATGTAATGATTGCTCCAGTACGAACTGATGTAGCTGTCGGATGACGTGAAGCTGTCGTCGGTGCGGTGCACGCCTCCGTAATTGTTGCCAAAGCCGGCGGACGCATTGAAACCGTCGGTCATCACGTCTTCCAGTATGTTGTACATGCCGCCGTGGATTGCACGGTAGTCGGACATGATGCGCGCTTCGAACTGAGTGAGATCCTCCTGGGTGGCAATTACCTGCCCGCCGGGTTCATACACTATGGCGTCGGTGGGGGTCAGGTCCAGATCGCAGGAAGAAACGGCTGCAAGGGCCGCTGCGAAGAAAACGAATTTTATCTTGTTGTTCATGGCTTGCAAAGATTAGAAGGTGAGTTCCAGACCGAGGAGCATCTGCTTGGAGTTTGCGGGGAGACCGAGGGAGACGTTGGTGTCGTCCTCGGGGTCAATACCGCTGTACTTGGTGAGTGTCAGCAGATTGCGTCCGGTGAAGGTAAACCTGATGTCCTGCATGAAGGGGATGTGGGACATGACGCCCTTGGGGAGGGAGTATCCGATCTGGAGGTTCTTGAGCCTCAGGAACGAAGCGTCCTCAAGAAGATGGGAGTCGAACTGCATGATGACGCCCTGGCGCCAGTCAGGCCATTTGGCATCCTTGTTGGTCTCCGTCCAGAAGTCGGAAATTTCCTTATGCTGGTTGTTGTCGGAGAAGTTGTTGGGGTTGGCGTAGAAATATGCGTCGTTGTTGAGCATGTACTTGCCTCCCACGTAAGAGAAGTCCATGAGGAAGGAAAGACCTTTCCAGCCGCCGGAGAAGCTGAAACCGCCGTAGATGGGCGCATGGCGCACAAGGCCGGTGTTCTGCGTGAGGGCCTCCTCGGAGAAGACGTCGGTAACTTCGTCCATCGTAGGAGTGTCGATGTCGTCGGCGTTTGGTACGTACCATGTAGGCTTGCCGGTCTCGCGGTCCACGCCTGCGTAGATAGGGCTGTAGTACATGACGGGATGACCAACGACGAATGCAACACCGGTATTGGCGATTTCCCAGCGCTCGCGCCCGTCAAAGAGCTCGAGGACCTTCTCGGCGTTGTAGTTGAAGGTGGCCTGAGCGCGCAGGAAAGCGTCGCGGGTGCGTATGAAATCGTATCCGAGGGTCACGTCAACGCCGCGGTTCTGCAGGGCGCCGACGTTCCTGTACTGGGAGCTGAAGCCAACGGTGGAAGGAATGGGGACGCTCATGAGCATGTCGGTGGTCTTACGGTTGTACCACTCGATGTCGAAATCAAGCCTGCCGAACACCTTACCGGTAAGGGCGAGGGTGAGCAGGGCCTGCTTTTCCCAGGATAGGTCGGGATTCTCGGGCTGAGCGAAATAAAGGCCGGTGGTGCCGTTGTATATTCCGCCCTCACCAAGAAGGCTCAGTGCTTGATAATCAGCAATATTGGCATTACCGGAGGTGCCGTAGCTGACCTTGAAGTTGAGGTCGTTGATCCATGCGGCGCTCTTGAGGAAGTTTTCGCGCTTGATTTTCCAGAGGGCACCGGCAGACCAGAAAACTCCCCAGCGGTTGGACGAACCGAATCTCGAAGAGGCGTCGGCACGCACGGTGGCGTCCAGGATGTAGCGGTTGAAGAGGGTGAAGTCACCGTGTCCGAAGAAGGAACGGAAGCCGCTCTGGACCTGGGACTCGCTGATTTCGCGGGTGGTCGGGTCGCCGGAGCCTATGAGGGTGATTCGAGGGTTGATGATTTTGTCGATCGAACCGGACCAGTAGTCATAGTCGTTGAACAGTTCCTCGTGGCCTGCGAGCAAGCTGAACTTGAAGTCCTCGCGGCGGTCGAAGTTATACTCGAGGGTATTGGTGAGCGAAGAACTGTAGCTGTAAGCAGTGCTGCGGCTTCTCCAGCCGCTTCCGCCCATCAGGTAGTAGTCGGGCTTCATGAGTCCGGTGTAACGGGAAATGTAGCCGTCGATACCGGCCCTGGAGGAGAAGGTCAGCTCGGGGGTGAAGTCGATGGTGACGAACGCGGTTCCCATGAGTCCGAGGCGCTCGGTGGGAGTGATGCGGTTGGCCATGTAGGTATGGTGGTTGATCATGCCGCCGGGATACTCGTTGACGTATTCCTCGCCCGTCTCGGGATCGATGGCGGGATAGAACGGAACGGTGAGGTATGACAGGGCTCCGGAAGTGTAGTTGCGGTTCTCGGAGGAGTTGGACCAGTTGGGGTTCTGGATGGTCTTGTCGTAGGTGGCGCTCATGTTCATACCGACCTTGAGCCAGTCCTTGGGACGGCCCTGCACGTTGGAACGCAGGGTGAAGCGGTCGTAAACGTTGCCGATGGCGGAGCCTCTCTGATGGAACTGGGAGGCGCCTATGAGGTAAGCGACCCTCTGACCGCCGCCCTCGATGGAGATGTCGTTCTGGTACTGAGGGTTGTTGAACTGCTGCACGTAGTTGTACCAGCGGGTGTCGGCGTTGTAGCCGTTGTCGTAGTAAGTCTCCTTGACATACTGCTCCGAGTGCACGCCGGCGATGTTCCAGAAGCGGGCCAGCTCGGCAGCGTTCATCATGTTCTCGTAGAGAGACTTGTCGGTGATGGTGGAGATACCGTACTGGGAACGCACGCTGATGGTGGCCTTGTTGTCGTAGGAGCCGCTCTTGGTGATGATATAGACGACACCGTTGGCCGCACGGGCGCCGTAGATGGAGGTGGCGGATGCGTCCTTGAGGATGGAGATGGACTCTATATCATTGGGGTTGAGCGACATGATGGAGCGCGCGCTGGAAGGCACACCGTCTATAATATATAAAGGTGCAGAAGACGAAGTAAGGGAACCAGTACCGTGAAGCTTCATGGATACGGAGTTGTCGCCGGCCACACCGCCGGAAGTAAGGACCGCGAGACCTGCGACCTGGCCCTGCAGGGCATCGAGCGCCGAGGATGAAGGAGCGGTGCGGATACTCTCAGAATTGACGGTCGTAACGCTGCCCACAAGGGACTCGACCTTCTTGGGCGAACCGTAGCCGATAGCCACGGCACTCTCGAGGAAGGTGGTCGATTCCTTGAGGGTTACGGTAATACCTTTAGTTCCTGCAGCCAGATTGACATCAACGTCATCGTAGCCTATGCAGGATACCTTGATAGATGCCGTTCCGGCGGGGACGGAGAAGGTGAAATTACCATTGTCATCGGAAATTACGCCTTTGGTCGTACCGGGAATGAATACTGATGCCCCAGGTACGGGCAGGCCGGATTCGTCGAGGACGCGGCCGGTAACAGTCAATGATTTTCCGTCGTCAGGAGCGGCCGCGGAAGGCTGGCCGCCAAGAGAGATGTCCCGAGCCGCCAGCAGGAGCGGAAGCTCCAGTAAGGCTAGCGCGAGAGCTAATCGGATGATAGTTCTTTTCATATAATACACTTAATTACCATTCTACCAACAATTTACATAAAACAGGGCCCGTGCCCGGACCCTCAAACCAAGGGGTTTAGCTGGTAAAGGTAGAAAAAAAATATCGTCTTGCAAAAAAAAGAATCCGCCGACAAAGGGCGGGTTCTTTAAAATCATAGGTTTATGAGTGAGTATTACTCTCCTCCGAATCCGAGCAATTCGACCAGGTCGGGGCCGGCGACACGATGACGCAAATAGCCAAGGAATACGGGATTCACCGGAACACTTTGGTCCGCCACCTGCAGAGCGGTTGTTAGTTTATAATTTTTTTAATAAATATATATAACTTTTTGCGTGTATTTTATTTCATTCTGTAATTATTTTTGGTCGTTTTAGTTACAATTATTTGGCGAAAATTCTAAAAAGCGCCTTTCAACCCCCTAAAAAGGCGAT
Source organism: Bacteroidales bacterium UBA4284 (assembly GCA_002395925.1). Next base: position 3,860 of record DGVM01000207.1, on the reverse strand, counting down.
TGAAAAAATTTGCATTTTTAAAATTAAATTAATACCTTGCGCATATTATTTTTGCTATATGCGAAAAACGCTCGTTTATTAGAGCAAGAAACAGTTACAGTTATTATATAGTTTTACCTTATTAAAAAAAACACGCTTATGAAAAAACTTAAGTTTTTTTTGACAGCACTGGTATTGACGTTCGCCGCCATTACCGCACAGGCTCAAAGCGCCGTGCAGGGTAAGGTTTCCGACGAGGAAGGTGAACCCGTAATCGGGGCAAGCATCCTCCTCAAAGGCAGCAACAGCGTCTATACCTTGACCGACAACTCCGGCGCCTTCTCGCTGAGCGTGCCCGCCAACGGCACCATCATCGTTGACTGCCTGGGTTATGTCAGCCAGGAAATCCCCGTAGCAGGACGGCAGGTAATCAACGTTGTCCTCGCCCAGGATTCCCAGCTCCTCGACGAAACCATCGTCGTAGCCTTCGGAACCACCACCAAAGAGGCCTTCACGGGCTCCGCATCCGTGGTCAAGTCCGATGACCTCGCAAAGCGCCAGACCACCAACGTGGCCAACGCCCTCGTAGGTAACGTCCCCGGCCTTCAGATGAGAGGCCAGTCCGGCGCTCCGGGTGCAGGTGCAGGTTCCATGAACATCCGTGGTATTTCCTCCCTCTACGCCGACACGAACCCTCTGGTAATCGTTGACGGTGCGCCTTACACGGCCAGCCTCTCCAACATTCCTCAGAGTGACATCGAGTCCGTCACCGTCCTCAAGGACGCTGCTTCTGCAGCCCTCTACGGTGCCCGTGGTGCTTCCGGCGTCATAATCATCACCACCAAGCGCGGCCGCAGCGGCGAAGCCGTTGTCAGCCTCGACGCCAAGTACGGTGTCAACTCCCGCGCAATCCAGGACTACGACGTAATCACCGATCCGGCTGAATACTACGAGGCCTACTATTCACAGCTTTACAACTACGCATTCTACAAGCAGAACCAGGAGGTCGCCGCTGCAAACGCATGGGCCAACGAAACCATGCTTACACACCTCGGTTACCAGACCTACACCGTTCCCGAGGGCGAGCAGCTCATAGGAATGAACGGCAAGCTCAACCCCAAAGCCACCCTCGGCTATGCGATGCCTCTCCTCGACGACGCAGGAAACGTGCTCGAGACCTATTGGCTGCAGCCCGACAACTGGACCAAGGAGGCATACAAGAACGCTATCCGCCAGGAATATAACGTCAGCGTAACCGGCGGCAACGAGCGCTCCAACTTCTACGCCAGCGTAGGTTACCTCAACGAAGACGGTATCATCGAGTTCTCCGGATACGAGCGTATCAGCGCCCGCCTCAAGGCCGACTATCAGGCAAAGAAGTGGCTCAAGGTCGGTGGAAACATCGGCTTCGTCACTTCCACCCAGAAGTCCAACCCCAACATGAGTTCCGACCAACTCGGCAGTACCAACCTCATGTACTACACATCCAGCATCGCACCTATATATCCTATCTACGTGCGCGTGCTCGATGCCAAGGGCAATCCCGTCATCCGTACCGACGAGAACGGCAACCCCCAGTACGACTACGGCCGTCCCGGACTTGACTACCCTGTAGCCCGTGCATTCCTGCAGACAGGTAACCCTCTGGGATCCAACCACTACAACGTATCCACCATCTACGGCAACCAGGTCAACGGCAGCTTCTTCACCGACATAGACATCGCTCCTTGGCTGCGCTTTAACGCAACCAGCACGGTCACGGTCGGCCTCAGCAACCAGACCCTCTACGACACCGCCCTTTACGGTCCCAAGGTTGGCGTCCACGGAGAACTCTACAAGGCTTCCAGCCTCGGAGTCAGGACCAACAACCTCCAGACCCTCACCTTCCACAAGGACTTCGGTATTCACAGCCTCAACATCATGGCCGGCCACGAATACTATACGGCCAACACCTATAACCTGAGCGCTACCGCACAGGGTGCATACAATCCCAGCATCCTCGAGATTGCAGCCTTCGCAAAGAAAGTGACCTCCAACTCCACTTCTACTTTCTATAACGTCGAGGGTTACTTCCTCAGCGCCCAGTACAACATCGACCAGAAATACTACCTGTCCGCCTCATTCCGTCGCGACGCAACCTCTTACTTCGCTCCTGCACACCGCTGGGGTAACTTCTGGTCTGTCGGCGGCGCCTGGATCATCAGCAAGGAAGGCTTCATGGCAAACGCCGAGGCTATCGACCTCCTCAAGTTCAAGGCATCCATCGGACAGCAGGGTAACGACGGCATCCCCGCCTACCGTTACACCGACCTCTATTCCATCTCCCCCTCGGGAGAATACACGATGAGCCCGGTATTCGCCAGCATCGGCAACCCCGACATCACCTGGGAAACCACTACCAATACCAATATCGGTCTTGAATTCAGTATGTTCAAGGGACGCTTGAACGGAGGTCTCGACCTCTATTCCAAGATCTCCGACGGCCAGCTCTTCTGGCTCTCCGTCGCAGAATCCATCGGATCCCGCGGCTACTATGGCAACATGGGCAAGATCCGCAACAACGGTATAGAGTTCAACCTCAATGCCGACATAGTGCGCACCCACAACGTCACTTGGAACGTCAACTTCAACATAGCCAGCAACGCCGACAAGATTCTCTCTCTGCCCGAAAGCAAGATGGTCGATCCCGAAAAAGTCCGCGGATTCACCGAAAGCCAGCGCTGGCTCGAAGAGGGCGGTTCAATGTATGCGCTCTTCCGCAAGTCCTATGCAGGCGTCAACGAGAACGGTGAGGCTCTGTACTGGGTAGATGAGGACATCCTCAACGACGACAAGCAGCCCGGCAGCAAGAAATCCTACACCACCACCATCTGGTCCGACGCTTCCTACTACAACGTAGGCAACGCACTGCCCGACGCATTCGGCGGATTCGGAACTTCACTGCGCATCGGCGGATTCGACCTTTCCGTCAGCTTCGACTATCAGCTGGGCGGCATGCTCTACGATTCCCGTTACGCCGGCTACATGAGCCCCTGTGTCAACGACGGCGACGCCGGTTCCACCTTCCACAAAGACTGGGTCAAGGCATGGAGCCCCAACAACAGCTCCAGCAACATCCCCCGCTGGCAGTACACCGACCGTTACAGCACCTCGGCATCCGACCGCTTCCTCACCAACGCAAGCTACCTGAACTTCCAGTCCTTCACCGTAGGATATACCCTTCCTCAGTTCATCAAGGGCATCTCCAAGCTGCGTATCTACGCTGCCGGCGAGAACCTCTGGTTCTGGTCTGCAAGGCAGGGTCTTGACCCTCGCTACTCTTACACGGGAACCGCATCCATGAGTGTTTACTCCCCTGTCCGCACAATTTCCGGCGGTGTCCAGGTAACCTTCTAAAAATAAGAGTATATGAAAAAGATATTTGCTATAATTTCTCTTGCGGCCGCGGTAACTCTCACTTCCTGCATCAAGGAAGCCTTCCCGCAGTCCAATACCATCACTGCCGACCAGGCCGCATCTGCCCCCGGAGCATATCAGAACTTTGTTGATGCCATCACCAGTTCGCTCTGCGGTCAGTTCTTCTATGGAGGAAATGACAAAACCTATGCCTGGGATTTCGGCTATCCTTCATTCTTCCTTCAGAGAGATGTAATGGGCAACGACATTGCAGTCGAGACCGGCAGTTCCGAGTGGTACAGCACATGGTATCAGTGCGGCCCCGCCCTCGGACCCGGCTACGCTGTCTGCCAGCTTCCCTGGACATATTACTACAGCTGGATCAAGAACTGCAACGTAGTCCTTGCTTCCGCAGGTGAAGAGCCCGATGAGGATCACATCGCCGGCGCAGGTATCGCACACGCCATGCGCGCCATGTTCTACAT
>DGVM01000169.1 GCA_002395925.1 Bacteroidales bacterium UBA4284 | reverse complement strand
TGCGGTTGATGGCGTCGTCGTGCCAAGGCGTAAGGTCCAGGTCCCAGTCAAAAACCTGGAACGCCGCCAGCACGAACGGTGCGCCGTATGCTTCGGAAATCAGTTCTGCGGTGCGGTCGAAGATTCCGCGTTCATGGTTCCCCAGCGTTTGAATGAGGAAATACCTTGGTTTGGCACTGTCCCAAATAAAGCACTCACGGCCGCTTATTATGGAAGTTATGTGGCTCATATAATGCAAATGTACATAAAAACCGGCCTGAAAACACCATTTTTCATTAACTTTGCATCAAATTAACCAAGCCGGATGTCAAGAATCTACGTCGCCTCCAGCTGGAGGAACAAATACCAGCCCGAAGTGGTGGCCGCTCTGCGGAAAGCAGGCCACGGAGTTTATGACTTCCGCAATCCCGAAGACAACCCGGGAGGTTTCCACTGGGCCGATGTGGATGAAAACTGGCAGGACTGGCAGCCGGAAGAATATATCCGCAATCTCACCCATCCGGTGGCCGAAAAGGGCTTCAAGGCCGACTTTGACGCCATGCTTTGGGCAGATGTCTGTGTCCTGGTCCTTCCGTGCGGGCGCAGCGCTCACACCGAGGCCGGATGGTTTGCCGGCAAGGGCCTCAAGACCATAGTCTATATGCCGGAAAAGCAGGAGCCGGAGCTGATGTACAAGTTGTTTGACGGGGTGGTTGCGACTCTCGGCGACCTCATTGACAGTTTGGCGTAATATACATTATTTACACGGAACCATGGAAGTCATTCAAAGTTTCACTATCGATCATACCCGACTGAAGCCGGGAATATATGTGTCCCGCGTGGACAAAGGTTTTACCACCTACGATCTCCGTATAACCGAACCGAACAGGGAACCGGCCGTTGCACCCGCCGCCATCCACAGCATCGAACATCTGATGGCTACCTGGTTCCGTAATTCCAGGGTCAGGGAAGATGTGGTTTATGTAGGTCCTATGGGCTGCCTGACGGGTATGTATGTAATCATGACCGGCGACTATTCCGTCGAGGAGATGCGTGCTCTCACCATGGAGTGCCTGGAGTGGATACTGAACCAGACAGAAGTGCCTGCAACAACTCCTGAAACCTGCGGGAATTATCTCCTGCACGATCTGCCTATGTGCAAATGGGAATGTGCCCGTTATCTTCACAGGCTCAAGAACGATTTCCACAGCGAATATTCCAAGCTTCAGGTGACTCTGGAAGACGGCAGAGTCTTTGCAGATGCCTGATCATTCGATTTCAATGGAGTAATAGGTTGAACCATATCCCGCCCAGTAACCAAGGCCGCCGTTTATATTTGTGGCGGGGTTCCTGTAGAGAGGGAAGATGGGGGAGTCTCCCAAGGATGTCTGGGCGTCGAAATCTGCCCAGATTCGCCATGATTGCTCATCCATCGTGCAGAATCTGACGTGCACCAGATCTCCCTTTACGAAATTTGAAGAAAAGTTGCGCCGCTCTATGCTGCGCCCTTGCGTGATGATGATTTCGGCATTGTCAGCAATGCCGGAGCCGTCTATAGCCCCGGGGAAGGCGGGGACAAAGAAACTGTCTTTCCCTTCGACCTTGGTAAAGATCTGATAGTATTTCTTATCCGAACTTCTGTTGTTCAGCCGTGCTACCAGGGTGAACAGGCTGTCGGAACCTTCGACTTTCACAGCGGAGAGCCCCTCCAACGGCTCCGGTGCCGTAACCGTAGTGGTGGCCGAAGCGTGCATCCCTTCGTATTCCACGTTGAGGGTGTATGTCTCTCCGGCTTTGCCGATGATCCATCCTGTGGTGAAGATGTAGGGGGGATAGTAATCCTTGTCCGTCCTGCCGAAAAGGATTACGGTGGTGTCCGGACTGCTGATGCTGACCTTGCCCCATTTTACAATGTGGTCCTGCAGTTGCCCGACTGTCCTGAACTCCCGGCTCGGAGACACGCTGGTGGTGACCATCACTACCGGCGCCCTACCGGCTTCTATCCATCCTTCAACTACAAGTTCGGGCTCCGTATGCTCCCAGTCCCTGTCGGCGGAGCAGGAACAGATCAAAGCAATCATCGATATCAGCAGCAGTCTTTTCATCGTCAGAATTTATAGAACCAGCCGATGCCCGGCATGAGCTTGAGCGCGAAGCAGAATGGCCTGTAGGCGAAGGCTCCGTCGTGGAACTTGTATTTGTATGCCAACTGGTTGTCCCTTGCCAGGGCGTTGTACAGCGAGGCATTGATCCCGTGCGAGACCTGCCCGTCATTTCGGAAATACCAGTTGAAGTTGAGGTCCAGCCTGATGTATGGGGCGAGCCGCGCTCCATTGTGCCTGCCATATCTGCTGAGAATCTGGCCGGAGCTGATATACATGGCTTCCGGCACGGTGAACGGAGTGCCTGAAGCGGCGATGAAGGTGCCGCCGGCGTCCCATTTGCGGGCACTGTAGGTGAGTGCGGCGTCGAGTTCGTGTATGCGTTCGAAGTTGGAAGGGAAGACGTCTCCGTCGTCAGATCTGCGCAGCGACCTTCCCAGGGAGTAGCTGATCCATCCGGTGAGTTTCCCCGCCTGCTTGTGAAGGATGAGGTTCAGCCCGTAATTCCACCCGTCGGCCCTGATGAGCACGCTGTTCAGATCCTGGGCGTTGCGCAGGAAGTCGAGAATGGTCCCGCAGTACTCCAACTGGTTCCCGAGTCTCCTGCCGTACAGGTCGGCGGAGAGGGAATAGGCGTCGTGCAGGAATCGGAGATTATACGAAAATGCCCCATAGACCGATGTCTGAGGTTTGCCGTATCTGCCTGCCAGGATGTTGAATTCTATAGGAAATCCGAGGCTGGTGACTCCGGTGTTGAAGATGTTCTGCGTGGCTGTGCCGGCCTTCAGTTCCAGACACCCCGCTCTGAACATGTCGTAGCTGATGCTGACGGCAGGGGAGAGGCTCAGGAATGACTCTCTTTCGGGGGAAAGATACCAGGACCCCTTAAGCGCGATGTCCGCCGACCAGTGCGAGAGAAACAGGCCGCTGTTCCAGCCGGCGGTAAGATCTCCCTGCAAAGCCTTCTGCCTTTCTTCCTTGCCAAGTATCTGCATATACCCCGAGGTTGAGTGCCCGCTCTGGGG
>DGVM01000084.1 GCA_002395925.1 Bacteroidales bacterium UBA4284 | reverse complement strand
TCGATATCCTCGATGCGGGGATTCTCATTGAACAGGCCGCTGTAGCCGCCGTGAAGACCGATGACGCGGTATCCGCCGGAAATGAATGTCTTGGCTACTGAGAAGACGACGGTGTTCATGCCCGGTGCGGGGCCGCCGCCGCAAAGGATGATGATGGAATCTTTCATATTGTAAAAAAGTTAATTGCCAAAAAGCCCGCGAATTTAATAAAAAACTTCGAGCCTTACAAAATTGGAGGATTTTAGTTATCTTTGTAAGCTATATGAAAACCCGAGAAGAAGCCCGCAAAAGGATATCGGAGCTCACGGAAATACTCCGCGAGAACAGCCGGAAATACTACGTTGACAACGCCCCGACCATGTCCGACCAGGAATACGACTTCCTGATGCACGAGCTCGAGGCCCTCGAGGCGGAATACCCCGAATTCGCAGCGCCCGACTCCCCTTCCCGCACGGTCGGCAGCGACCTCGACTCCCCCTTCGGCGAAAATGCCGAAAGCGCCGCAGGAGCCGACTTCGTAAAGCGCCCGCACCGCTATCCCATGCTCTCTCTGGCAAACACTTACAGCATCTCAGAAGTGGAAGAGTTTGCCGCCCGGGCCGACAAGAACCTCCAGGAAGCGTTTACCTACTGCTGCGAGCTCAAGTTCGACGGTACGGCAATCTGCCTTACGTACCGTGACGGCCGCCTGGTGCAGGCCCTCACCCGCGGAGACGGCATCCAGGGCGACGACGTCACTGCAAACGCCCGCCGCATCTCCAACATTCCGCATGTCCTGCACGGAGATTACCCTTCCGAATTCGAGATACGGGGCGAGGTCCTCATGCCGTACGCCTCTTTCGAGGCACTCAACAAAGAAAGGGAGGACGAAGGGGATGCTCCGTTCGCCAACCCACGCAACGCGGCCTCGGGTTCGCTCAAGCTCGGAGACCCCGACGAAGTGGCGCGACGCGGTCTCTGGTGCACCCTGTACCATATTCCGGCCCAGAGCGTACCCTTCGAGACCCATTACGACGCACTGTCCAAGGCGGCGTCCTGGGGGCTGCCGGTATCGGAGCACCGCAGGCTCTGCCGCGACATCGCCCAGATACGCGAATTCATAGACTACTGGGACGGCGCACGCCACGACCTTCCTTATGCCACCGACGGCATAGTCATCAAAATCAACGAACTACAGGCGCAGCGCCTGCTGGGATACACCGCAAAATCGCCCCGCTGGGCGGTAGCGTATAAATTCAAGGCCGAACAGGCCTGCACGGAGCTGCTCAGCATAGACTATCAGGTGGGCAGGACAGGCGCAGTGACCCCTGTGGCAAACCTCAGTCCCGTACAGCTCGGAGGCACCACGGTAAAACGCGCCACCCTCGTCAATGCCGACCAGATGGAAGCGCTCGACATAAGGGTCGGCGACTTCGTGTATGTCGAGAAGGGAGGAGAGATCATCCCCAAGATTACCGGCGTCAATCTCGCCCTCAGGCCTTCCGGCATCCCCAAGCCCGTCTTTCCCAGGGTATGCCCCGACTGCGGCACCCCCCTGCTCCGCGCCGAGGGAGAGGCCAAATGGTTCTGCCCCAACGCCGACGGATGTCCTACGCAGATCAAGACCCGCATCCTGCATTTCATGGGGCGCCGCGCCATGAACATCCTCGCCGGTGAATCTACTGTCGAGCAGTTCTATTCTGCCGGTCTTGTCCGTACGCCGGCAGACCTGTATTCGATAAACAAATATCAGCTTCTCAGCCTCGAGGGCTGGCAGGACAAATCTGCGCAGCGCTTCCTTGACAGCCTTGCAGAGTCCCGCAACGTTCCCTTCGAACGCGTGCTGTTCGCACTCGGGATAAGATACGTCGGAGAAAAGACCGCCCGCGACGTCGCCCGGCATTTCGGTGACATAGATGCGGTATGCGCTGCCGACGAGCAGCAGCTGCTGGAAGTCGGCGACGTAGGCGAGGTCATAGCCCGCAGCGTCTGGGAATACCTCCGCACCCCCGTGCACCTCGAAGAGATTGCCCGCCTGCGCGCCGCCGGCCTGCGCTTCAGCACGGAGGCTCCCGCTCAAGCGGTATCCAACGCCCTGGAAGGCAAGACCATCGTGATTTCGGGCAATTTTTCCATTTCGCGTGACGCCATGAAAGAACTCATCGCCTCGCACGGCGGCAAGTGCACTTCCGGCGTCACCGGCAAGACCAGTTTCCTGCTCGCCGGCAGCAAGAGCGGTCCCGAGAAACTTGCCAAGTGTTCCAAGCTGGGCATTCCTGTCGTCAGCGAGGAAGAATTCCGCAGCATGCTGCCCGACGGCGCCCTGCCGGGTGAGGAAGATAACCAATTGACTTTATTCTGATGGGAAAACTCGCAGACCTCTTCTCCGACCGACTCTGGACAATCGACACCGGCAAAACGTCGAAGTGGTACAGGCGTGCCGTGAGCCTTGTAAAGATAATCCGCATAACCGTCAACACTTTCGCCGAAAACCGCATGGGCTTCCAGTGCGTGGCGCTCAGCTACTTCGTGGCCCTCGCCATCATCCCGCTCATGGCTTTCGCCTTCGCGGTTACAGGCGGTCTGGGGCTCGACGAATATTTCATGGCGTTCCTGCAGTCATTCAACACCCAGGTTGACCCTGCCCTCCTGAACATCATCGAAGAAAAGGCCGTCAACATCCTCAAGGTAGCCCAGAGCGGCGGCGTGGGACTGGTTTCGGCGCTCATGTTCCTCTGGACCATATTGTGGATGCTGTTCCAGGTAGAAAGGGTTTTCAACAACGTCTGGGGCATACGCAAGATTCCCCGCAAGATTTACAAACGCTTCGGCTTCTACTTCCTCATCTTGCTGCTGACCCCTTTCATAGTGGTGCTGTTCGGTGCCGGAATCGCATATTACACCAATGCCACCAAATATCTGGGTCTCGACGTTTCCGACCTCAGGTTCATCACCAAACTGCTGGGTTACATAGGTTTCTACATCGTGACTGTGTTTACGCTGTCGGCCATGTACAAGTTCATTCCGGCCACGCAGGTGCAATACCGACATGCGCTGCGCTCGGCGCTGATAGCCGGAATCGTCTTCGTCGTTTTCCAGTACCTCTACCTCGAAACCCAGGTATTCGTTGCCAGGCTCAACGCTGTTTACGGAGTCCTGGCTGCAGTGCCGCTCTTCCTTATCTGGCTCAACTTCAGCTGGCAGATAATCATCTACGGGGCGGAACTGACATACAGTTTCCAGAATGTCCGAAGCTATGGCCTCACCCTTCCGGATGAGCCTGCAAGAAAACGGAGAATCAAGAAATGAGCGACGAAAGAACAGTAAAAAAGGAATACGAGAATCTCCTTTCCATTGCCGCCACGCGATGCAAAGGGGAAGACGAAATCGCCATGATACGCAAGGCGTACGATTACGCCTGCGAAGCATATAAGGACTCTGCACTCGGCAACGGAGAAACGTACATCCTGCATCCCATACGCATCGCGACCATCGTAGTTTCGGCAATAGGACTCGGATACAAGTCAATCTGCGCTTCCCTGCTTATCGACGTTCCGGCTTTTGTGGACAACGCCCCCGACGCCATACGCAACCTGTTCGGCAACAAGGTAGCCCAACTGGTTGACGGCCTCGCCCAGATGAGGAAAATCCTCGACACGTCCGAGACGCCCAAGGAGGAAGAGTCCGGCGAGGACTTGCAGGCGGAGAATTTCAAGAGGGTTCTCCTGACCATGGGAGACGACGTAAGGGTGGTGCTCATCAAACTTGCCGACAGGCTCGACAAATGCCGCCACATCGACGTTTACACCGCCGCCAAGGCCCACAAATATCTGGACGAAATAAAAGGGATCTTCATCCCGCTTGCGCACAGGCTCGGTCTGTACACCGTCAAATCGGAGCTGGAAAACATCTGGCTGCGCTACAAGCACCCCGAGGAATACCAGGAGATCGAAAGACGCATCGACAGGGACGTCGCCCAGAGGTCGAGAGACATAGACGAATTCATCGAACCGGTGAGCGAGGCGCTTACCGCATCCGGGCTCTCCTTCGAAATAAAGAAGCGCATCAAGACGCCGTACTCCATCTGGCACAAGATGCTCACCAAGCACGTCAGCTTCGAGCAGATTTACGACCTGTACGCCGTCCGCATCATTTTCGACCTTGGGCAGCGGGACCCGGACGCCGAACGGCGCACCGCCTTCGAAATATACCAGACCATTATCTCCATGTACCCCGACAAGCCCAACCGGCTCAGGAACTGGATACGCCAGCCCAAGCCCAACGGTTACGAGGCCCTGCACTGCACCGTAATGAGCAAGGCCGGAATCTGGGTGGAAGTCCAGATACGTTCCCGCAGGATGGACGACATCGCAGAAAAAGGTATCGCAGCCCATTGGAGCTACAAGCAGGACGGCTACCTCTCGGAGAACGACACCCAGGTTGACCGCTGGCTCAAGAAGGTCCAGGAGATAATAAGCAGCGACGACGTCGATTCCCTCGACCTGCTCGACATAATCCAGGACGAACTCTCCACAAAGAGCATCGTGGTATTCACTCCTGCCGGAGAGCAGCGCAGCATCCCCAAGGGCTCCACGGTGCTGGATTTTGCATACACCGTGCATACCGGAATCGGCAACCAGGCAATCGCCGCGAAGGTCAACATGAAGCTGGTTCCCCTTTCGCGCAAACTGCGGAACGGGGACCTGGTCGAAATACTTACAGCGCGCCGCTCGAGCCCCAAGCCGGAATGGCTTTCTTTCCTGCAGACGCGCCACGCAAGGCGGAAGGTCCTCGAGTTCCTCAAATCCGCCGGCGACGAACAGTTCAACCGCGGCGAGGCTTTCCTCAAAGACATGGAAGACAGCCGCAAGAGCGACATTACCCTGCGGGTCTCGCTCCAAGGCTCCAACCGGCCGGGCCTTCTGGAAGACATAGAAAACGCACTCCGTCAGATTGACGGCATAGATGATGTAGTGATCAGCGAATTATGATGAAGAGATACATACCAGAGATTGTCGCAGCCGCGATATTCCTGCCTATGTTATTCGTGCATTCATGCGCGAACACCACGCAGTCTCCCACCGGCGGCGACAAGGATACGCTCCCCCCTCTCATCGTGGACATCAAGCCCTTCCCCGGGACAGTCAACGTGCCCCGAGAAAAGACCAAGATAGAATTCGTGTTCGACGAATATGTCACGATAAAGAACATGAAGAACATCTTCCTGTCCCCGCCGCAGGAGAAGTCTCCCAAGGCGAGAATCAGGGGGAAATCCCTCATCGTGCAGTTCGAAGAGCCGCTGGATTCCAACACGACATACACGATAAACCTTTCCGACGCCATTGCCGACAACAACGAGGGCAACATGTTCCCCGGATACACCTATGTATTCTCTACCGGGAATTCCATAGACTCGCTGCTGCTGACCGGCAAGATCCTCGACTGCAACACGCTCAAACCTGTCAAGGGAGTGACGGCGATGCTGTATAAGGACCACTCCGATTCGGCACTCTTCCTCAAGAGGCCTGTAGCCGCTGTAAAGACCGACGACTGGGGCTATTTCTGTCTTCCCTACCTGCAGGACACGACATACAGGCTGTATGCCATCAAGGACCAGGCCGGCGACAACATCTACGATCCCGAGAACGACCTGGTCGCATTCGTGGATTCGCTGGTGCGCCCCGTCGTACACGTAGCCGACACCCTTCCCGAGATGCTCAAGTACGATATGCTCGACACCCTCATGTGCGAGGCACGCCGGGTAGATTACAAAATGCGCCTCTTCCGGGAGAAGCCTTCCAGGCAATACCTCGTGAACCGGGTACGTACCGCCGACAGGTCGGCATACATCACATTCCACGCCCCATACGTTTGGATTGACTCCCTGTGGGTACGCGGCTACAAATCGGGCGAGATCATCTCGCAGTTCAACATCCTGCAGGACAGTCTCGAGATTTGGATAAACAACCGTAAACCCGCCCCCGACACACTGCATCTCTTTGTAAATTACAGGATGACCGATTCCACCGGCAAGTTCACGCCGAGCCTGGAGCATCTCAAGCTTCCCATGCCAGAGGGCAAGAAAGTCCTCAAGCGCATGCGCCGCAAGGATATCAAGCACGAAGACACTACCTGCGTCTTCAAGCTTACCGCCACCCCCGAGACGGTGGAGCAGAACGGCTTCCTGCTGGAATTCTCCAATCCCATCATCTACGAGAATTTCGATTCCCTGGACTTCCGCTACCTCAATCCCAAGCAGAAGGAATTCAAGGGCAAGGTCACGGTGGAGCGGGACAGCATGAACATCAGGCAGTACATCATACGGCCTGCAGAAAAGATGCTGCCCGGATATGAATACACGCTCAGGATACCGCACAGGGCATTCCGCGACATCGGCGGCTTCTATTCCGACAGTACGCGCGTCAAGGTCATGCTTCCGTCCGACGACAAGCTCAGCACCCTTTCCATACCCTTCTCGGGAGTGGACCGCAAGATAATAGTCGATCTACAGGACGAAAAACGTCAGGACGTGCTCCGTTCCTACATCATCAATTCCGACACCACCCTGGTTTTCCCCTATCTCAAGGCAGGCAAGTACTCCATCAGGATTACCGACGACGGCAACCGGAACTCCATAGTAGATACAGGTTCCCTGCTGGAACGCCGTCAGCCCGAGGCGGTCATATATGCGACCTTCGGCGAAGAAGACTTCCTGGACATCCCCGAGGGAGCGGAAATAGAACAGCCCATTGACATCCAACGCCTTCTCGAAGTCCTATGAGAAAGTTCCTCACTATAACCTTGTTGCTGTGTGCGGCCTTGACGCGCCTTGGTGCGCAGACCGACACCCTGGAGTATTCCACGGAGTACCTCGACTCGCTGGACTACAACCAGCTTACCCGGGGCGCGATCAACGATTATTCCCTCATCGGAGTCAATTACGGCGCGACTTTCTCCACCATCTTCTTCAATCCCTACAAGATGGGCACCGACTTCATCTTCAATCCCACATACTTTTCCGTGATGTACACGCATCACGAAAAGATGTTCAACTATATCCCCTATTTCGGGCTTACCATCGGACTGTCGTACTCGCATTCCGGAGCCAGGTTCAAGGACAATCCCGAGACCGGCCTGCCCCAGGGCTACATTGACGGAGCCACTTACCAGTCGATGGAAACCGTGGAGATGCCGGCGATGATGCAGATCCATGTGGATTCGTATCCCTTCAAGGTCCTTGCGAACCTGGGAGGATATGTGGGATACAGGCTGTCAGTAACCAGAAGCGGCATTTATCTCGACGAGGAATTCCAGAACAAGTTCCGCGACTACGAAAGGCGCTTCGATTACGGAATCATAGGAGGTGTGGGCCTGGGATACATGTTCGACCCGGTCGAGCTGCATCTCAATGTTCTCGGCCGATGGAGCCTGCAGAACCTCTACGAGCCCGATTACGAGAACTCCGTATTCCACCCGTACAACACCTACTATTACCGCTTCGCCAATCCTATCGACATTTCCGTTACTTTTGGAGTATATTTCCAGCTTACCAAACGTACCGGCCGCACGAACAGACAGTTGCGGCAGGAAGCAAGAGCCATAGTCTATGGAGAGAATCAAGACAATTGAGGTACGGGTCGGTGACAGGCTCGTCATCGGCGGTGGCCATCCCATCGTCGTGCAGACCATGTGCAACACCCACACTGGCGACGTAGACGCGACGCTGGCGCAATGTCGCCAGCTTGCCGCCGCGGGAGCCGAAATGATAAGGGTGACGGTGCCTGGACTGCAGGACGTCCCCGCGCTTGAAGAGATCCATTCGCGCCTCCGCGAAGCCGGGTGCATGGTGCCTCTGGTAGCCGACATCCATTTTTCGTCAGACACTGCGATCGCATGCGCCCGTATAGTGGAAAAAGTCAGGATAAACCCCGGCAATTTTCATCCGGACCACATGGTCGCGCGCCGCAAGTTCGCCGAATTCCTGGAAGTCTGCCGCACCCACGGAACGGCTGTCCGCGTAGGGCTCAATCACGGCTCACTTGGCAAGTATATAACCGAGTTGTACGGCAATACGCCGCAGGCCATGGCAAAAGCCGCAATGGAGTGGCTGCAGATGTGCATCGATGCGTCCTTCTTCAATGTAGTCGTGTCACTCAAGGCTTCGAACACCGTGGTGATGGTGCAGGCTTACAGGGAGCTCGCACGCATGATGAAAGAATACGGTGTCGTATTCCCCATGCATCTGGGCGTAACGGAAGCCGGCAACGGCGAGGCCGGCCGCATAAAATCCTGCGTCGGCATAGCCTCGCTTCTCAGGGAAGGCATAGGCGATACCATAAGGGTGTCGCTAACCGAGCCTCCGGTCAATGAACTGCCGGTAGCTTCTTATCTTGCAGACAGTTTCAGCCCCGGCGGAGTGTCACGGCACGATCCCGTGCTCGATGCTGCCATAGAATGGGGGCCGCGCCTGCTGGACCGCGAAATCGATGCGATTCCTCCTGCTGCCGGGATAGATTCCCACCTCGAAGACGAGATCATGCAAGCCGCACGCCGGCGCTTCTACCGCCCCGAGTACATAGCCTGCCCCGGCTGCGGACGTACGATGTACAATCTCGAAGAGACTTTTGAACAGGTCAAGCGGCGCACAGCCCACCTCAAGGGCATGGTAATCGCCGTCATGGGCTGCATTGTGAACGGCCCGGGCGAAATGGCGGACGCCGACTGGGGTTATGTCGGAGAAGGCGGAGGACGAGTGTCGATATACCGTAAGGGGCAGCCCGTACTCAGGCACATACCCGATTACGAGGCCATCGACAAGCTGCTGGAGCTTATATCACTCGACGTACAGTAAGAGTCCCTTGAGGTATTCTCCCTCGGGATGATAGATGCTGACGGGGTGGTCGCCGCCCTGGCACAGGCGGTCGAGTATCCTCACGCTCCTTCCGGTCTGGGCGGCGGCGCTGAACACAAGCTCGGCAAATGCCGTCTTGTCCACCACCTGCGAACAGCTGAAGGTAAAGACCAGTCCTCCCGGAGCGACCTTCGATATTGCTGCGGCATTGAGCCTCTGGTATGCGCGGAGCGCGTTCTTGAGCACTCCCCTGTGCTTGGCAAATGCCGGAGGATCAACGATTATGAGGTCGTACTTGCCCTCGGGAACACTCGAAAGATAGTCGATCGCATCGCAACAGAGACTCTTGTGGCGATCGCTGAATCCGTTGGCTTCCACGTTGCGGTCCACCAGGGCCATGGCGCGTGCCGATGAATCTACGCTGTCAACGCAGCGGGCTCCTGCCGCAAGTGCGTATATGCTGAATCCTCCGGTATAGCAAAAGAGGTTCAGGACGCTGCGCGAAGAGGCATAACGCCCTACAAGGGCCCGGTTCTCCCGCTGGTCGAGGAAGAATCCGGTTTTCTGTCCTTCCACCCAGTTAACGATAAAACTGTGTCCGTTTTCCAGGACCGTGAGCTCGTTGGAAGCGAAGCCCGGTGCCCTGTAAAGGAATCCGTCTATCAGTTCCAGGCCGGCCTTGAAGGGCGCGGTACCGGAACTTTTGTCGTACACAGCCTTGAGCGAATCGCCGAAAACTTCCTGCAGAGCCTCGCAGATGCGGGACTTGGCACGGAACATTCCTACGCTGTGAGCCTGCATGACGCATACACCGTCGTACCAGTCGATGATAAGACCGGGAAGGCCGTCGCCCTCGCCATGTACCAGGCGGAAGCAATTGGTCTGCGGAGACGGAAGCCCGAGGGCCTGCCGCTCGGCAAAAGCCCTGGCGATGGCGTCTTTCCAGAACGACGGGGACTTGGGATCTGCGGTGAAGCTGAGTATGCGCACCGCTATCGAGCCCACCTGATAATGACCGCATGCAAGATAATTGCCCTCGCAGTCGTGTACGGCAACAAGGTCCCCTTCCCTGGGCGAGCCCTGTATCTGGGCTATCGCGCCGGAGAAGACCCAGGGATGGAAGCGCCGCAGGGACTCATCCCTGCCCTTTTTCAGTATCAGTTTTATCATGGGATTTCTTCTTTTTCCTGCGGCGTGCCCGACGTGCGCGGGCCGCTTTCTGTTCTTCTTCCTGCTTCTTCTGGGCAGCCTCCTTGCGGGCCTGCGCCTGCTGATGGGCCTGCTGGTCCTGCGGAGGCAGCAATTCCTCGGGGGTCAGCGGATGGCGCTCGGAGCCCAGAAGCTTCAGATACATCTCCCTGCAGACCCAGGCGTCGGTTGCCGCATAACGGCACTGGGCCTCGGTGAGTGAAGTGGCTTCCCAGTTGCTGAGCTGCTGGGCCTTGGATATCCTGCAGCCGAGTATGTTCGCAGCGAGCTTCTTGACGCTCTTGTCGCGTATGCCCCACTCCCAGGCTATCTTCTGCAGGTCTACGAAGCCGGCGGCCGTAAAACCATGCAGCCTCTGCAGGCCGCGTATGTCATCCAGGGCTGCGGCTCCGACTTTGGTTATCTTTTCACTGGCCAGTATGGAGCAGAGCGAGCGCCGCATCCCGAGGGTCTGTACCCTGAAAAGATAAGCCCGCTTGGGGCCGGACAGCTGCAGCAGCGCGACACCGTTGTTGTGATGACCGGGGCTGAAGACGGGGCGGCTCTCGGTATCGAACCCGAGGACCTTCTGCCGGCGAAGGTAGAATATTGCCTTTTCGTACTCGAGGCCAGGCTTGTCTATGACCTTGATTTCGCCCGGGAAGGCTCCGAGCGGCAGAGAGTCTATTTCTTCAGGAGCTATGCTTATTTTGAACATTCTATTCGGGTATGAGGAGGAACTGCATGTCGGCGCCCCAAGGGTGCAGCTTCACAGTATAATTCTTTAACACAGGCTGCGCTATCTTATGGGTGAAGAGGCTCCTGGACCTCAGGATCCGATAGCATTCCTCCATCGTTAGGGCGCTGGAACTGACAAGCCTCAGGGATTGCGAGACGCAGCGTCCATATTTCATGTACTCTTCGCGGCTGAAGTCGCGGATTGCCTTGAGCTGTTCCTCGAAGGCATCCATGTCGGCTGCGGGGTCGTCCAAGAGAATCGCGTCGAGCGGCCTGGCGTTTCCGCCGAGAAGATAGGAATCAAGAAAGTCGTAAAGGCTCCCGGAGCCTACCGTGCACTTTGCACCCACCACATCGTATTTTGAGCAGGCATGCCTGAACAGTTCGGGATAAATACCGCTACTGACGCATGACGAATCGCATATAATTCCGACATTGAACGATTTGGTATCGGCGGCCAGGACGGCCTCAAGCATCAGCGCCTGCGGCGAAATCACCGGTACGGTACCTCCCGTAAGCGTCTGAAGGGTATCTATGTCGAACTTGCCATAGCGCAGGAGCCAGGGGTCGGACAGGACCATTATCTTCGCCGAGGACTTTTCCGCATTGCCGTCGAGGTCGTAAATGCTCACGTTGCAGCGCGTATCCAGTGCGGCAAGCAAGTAACGGACCGCAAGTTCCCGCAGGGAATCCGGAGTGGAGGCGAATCTGGAATAAGGCGGGAAGGCCTCGTCTATCATGCAGCAGAAAGTCTCCCCTGCGAAATCCTTGAGCCCGTCGGACCATTTGCGTCCACGCACATTGTCGGCAATGTCGCACTCCAGGAAGCGGGCTGCCAGCGGACGGGTGAATATGGGCGAACCCGCTATGTAGATTTCTCCGCCCGAGGCGGGATTGCCGAATTCGGACATGATCCTGGAGCCCCGGGCGTCGGAGCCCGTAACTATGTCGTACACCAGGGAAATGGCCTCGCGACCGGACCGCTGCCTGGGGCCGCAGGAGACGGCGGCAAGCAGCACTGCAAGCATTGGCAATAGGATTCTTCGCATAAAGGCAATCAATTATTTTACAAAAGTAGCCATTTTTTTCTGTTTTTCCTTATATTTGTCTCTGTTAAGAATCACGCGATATGAAGAAGTTCTTGTTTATCCTCTCTCTGGCTGTCGTGTCCGCATCCGCTGCGGCTCAGCCTCGTCAGGCCGTAAAGTTCCCGGAGTATCAGTTTACCACTGTAAAGGCCAATCCGGTCACATCTGTCAAAAACCAGTTCAACAGCGGAACCTGCTGGGCCTTTTCTGCCATCTCGTTCTTTGAGTCCGAGGCCATCAGGCTTGGCAAGATCACCGATACTCTCAAGTATCCCGACTTCTCGGAATTCTTTGTCGTGAGCCATTCCTACTACGACAGGGCCGTCAAATACGTCCGCCTCGACGGCAACCTCACCTTCGGCGCAGGCTCCGAGGCCGACGACGTGCTGCACGTCATCAACGACTACGGCATCGTCCCCAACGAAGCCATGACCGGAATGAACTACGGTACTCCCCTTCCCGTTCAGGGCGAGCTCGACGCCGTTCTCAAGAACATTGTGGAGGCAGTCGTCAAGAACCCCAACCGCAAGCTCTCCACAGCCTGGCAGCGTGCCGTACAGGCCGTACTTGACGAGTATCTCGGCAAATACCCCGAGAGCTTCACCGTCGACGGCAAGCAGTACTCTCCCGCCTCGTACCGCGACGCCCTCAAGATCAACCCCTCCGACTACGTGACTCTCACCAGCTTCACCCACCATCCGTTCTACACCAAGTTCGCCATCGAGGTATGCGACAACTGGCGCTGGGACGAGGCATACAATGTCCCCATCGACGAGTTCATGTCGGTCCTCGACAATGCCATCAACAACGGTTACACCGTAGCATGGGGCGCAGACGTCAGCACTCCCGGCTTCACCCGCGACGGCCTTGCGATTTACGTTGACCTCGCCGCAAGCAATTCGGCAGGTTCCGACCGCGAGCACTGGGTAGGCAAGGAAGAAGGCAAGCCCGCTCCCGTATCGGTAGTCGAAAGGGAGGCGACCCAGGAGGTCCGCCAGTCCGAATTCGACAACAAGACCATGACCGACGACCACGGCATGCACATTTACGGCATTGCCAAAGACCAGGACGGCAAGAAGTACTACATGGTCAAGAATTCCTGGGGCGAGAGCGGCAAGTACAAAGGCATCTGGTATGCTACCGAAGCCTTCGTCAAAGGCCAGAGCCTCGACTACATGATCCACAAGGACGCTCTTCCCAAGGATCTCAAGGCAAAGCTCGGTATCAAATAGTTACTGATGAAAAAGTATATCCCCGACTGTATAACCTCGATGAATCTCCTCTGTGGGATCATCGGGGTTGTTTTCGCTTTCAAGGGCAGGATCGATATCGCTTTCCTGCTCATGCTCGGAGCCTCAGTGGCCGATTTCCTCGACGGATTGGCCGCACGTGCGCTCAATGCATATTCCGACCTGGGCAAGGAACTCGACTCCCTGTCCGACCTGGTTTCCTTCGGAGTCCTTCCCTCCGTCATGCTCTACAACCTCTCCAAGGTGTGCATGTTCTCGGAGAGCTGGATATGCTGGATTCCCCTGATAATCACGCTTGCCAGCGGACTCAGGCTCGCCAAGTTCAATGTCGATACACGCCAGACGAGCAGCTTTCTCGGACTTCCCACTCCGGCATGCGCCCTTCTTGTCGGTTCCCTATGCTATTACGTAGCGTCCGACCCTTCAAGCTTCCTTGCAGAATGGTGCGCCGGCCCGGTCTTCATTCCCCTTCTCAGCGTCTGCCTTTCCGGGCTGCTCGTAAGCGAGATTCCCATGTTTTCGCTCAAGTTCCACTCCGATGACCCCAAGCCACTCAAAATAAAAAGGATGGCCTTAGCGTTACTGGTGCTTGCAGCCATCCTTGTATGCGTCGTATGCTCTCTCAACTGGTCGCTCGTCGTCCTGTTGACCTTGACGCTCTATGTAGTCAAGAATTTGATATACGCTATTTTGAAGATTTAGACACGTACTCGTCGGCCATCTTTTTCATTCTCTGGGCACGGAGCTCCGTTTTGGGATGGTCGGCGAACATGTGCGCAATAATGGAAGTACTGTTGTCCTGTGAGAGCTGCATAAGCTTTTGCAGGGCATTGTACATACTGTAGGGGCTTCTGCCGCGGTCGATGGCAAACTGGCAACCGTGCTGGTCGGCGCGGTACTCATGCTGCTGGGAATACTGGGCGCTTACAAAAGCCTCCCCTACGTCACCCAGAAGATATGCCGCCAGGGCGCCGTAATTGCCTGCCGACGCCACCACGTCGCGGGCGGCGGAGGCAAGGTAGGCACTCTTGATGGAGCGTTTGGTATCCTGATTGTGGACATGGCCGAGCTCGTGGCCTATGATCGCCACCAGTTCGTCGTCGTCCATGACGTCCATCAGGCCGGTATATACCCTTATGGAGCCGTCTCCGCAGGCGAATGCGTTGATTTCGTCTGTCTTGTAGACTTTCATGTTGATGGGGATGCCGTCGATATTGTCCACACCCGCCATGACCCTTTCAAGCCTGCGCTTGTAGGAGCCGTTGTCGATGGTGTTCTGGGCATCCAGCTGGGCGATGGTCTGCCGGCTGAGCTCGACTACCATTTCGTCCGTGATGTTGGCTGCTGTCATGGCCTTGCCGGCTGCAGAGGCCAGGCCTTCGGCACTCCAGTTGATTCCCGAAAGGATGGAACAGCTGCAAAGCAGGCTGGCTGCAGTGAGGATGATTATCAGTCTTTTCATATTCTGGTGTTATTGATTTCTTCTATCATGGCATGCGCTACGGCCTCGGATGCTCCCCCGTCACCGAGGCATTCCCGGATTTCGGCATAGTCCGCAAGCATTCTTTTGCGATATGCAAGGTCGGTTGTCAGGCGTCTGGTTTCCTCCAGCACCGCCTCCGGAGTAAACTGGTCCTGAAGCAGTTCGCGGAAGGCTTCGCGCCCAAGGCACAGGTTGCCGAGGGAGATGAAAGGGATATGGTCCGCAACTTTTAGGATTTTGTTCGCATACCACCATGCAAATGCCGAAGCATTCCAGCAAACCACCTGAGGCGTTCCTATAAGTGCCGCCTCCAAAGATGCTGTACCGGAATTGATTATGGCGGCGTCGGCATACCTGAGTATATCGTAGGTCCTGTCAAACATCAGGTGCACGTTGGAATGCGAATCGATGTCGTAGTCGGCCTCTGTCCTGGAAGGCGCGCCCGCTACGAGTACGTCCACCCCAAGGCGGTCGGCCACCTCCATGCATACGGGCATGGTCCGGCTTATCTCGCCCTTGCGGGAACCGGGCAGCACCGCTATGTAACGGCCGTCGAACGGACGGCGGAATACGTGGGAATCTATTGCGTCAACGAGCGGATTGCCCTTGTAAACGAAAGGCACACCCGCCTTGGTGAAATACGGTACTTCAAAAGGAAAGACTATGAAGAGCCGGTCCACCCAGGCCTTGAGGGCCGCGTTGCGGTTCTCCCGTGACGCCCAGGTCTTGGGAGCTATGTAATAGAATACCCGCAACCCCCTCGAATGGCAGAAACGCGCTATCTTGAGGTTGAAGCCGGGATAGTCGATTAGGATGACCGCATCGGGAGCCCATGAGACGATGTCTTTCTTGCAGAGGGAAAGGTTCTGAAGCAATTTGCCGGCCTTGGCGAGAATGTCGGTCGGTCCCATTACGGCGCCGTCGCGATAATGGACGACAGGCGGGACCTGCGAGGCTGCAGACATGCAGTCGCCTCCGAAGAAACGGAAGACGGCTTCCGGGTCGGCCTTTCTGAGGCCCCGGATAAGATTGCCGCCGTGCAGGTCGCCTGAAGCCTCTCCTGCTATCAGATAATATCGCATAAGCGCTCCAGTTCCGGAAGATCGGTGTTGTAGATATTCTGGGGAGTAATCGTTATATAGCCCTGTCCCATAAGCAGATGGTCTGCGTCGGGGAGGTTGTCGGGTTCGCTTACGAAGTCGCCGGCCATCACATACAGTTCTTCATCGGGCTGTTTGGTGTCGGCGTAGGCCCTTGCTGCAAAAGACTGCCCCAGGCCGCGGGATGCCAGGAACTCCGCCTCGTAGGGGACGTATTCCCTCTCCCAGTGTGCGTATCCCACCCTGGCGGGCTTGATGCCCTTGATTTCGTCGGCGGGAAGATTGGGGAAGTTCACATTATAGAAGGAACCCTTTCTGGTATTGAAGTTGGCGAGAAGCTTGCGCAGGATGTCGGGGAAAAGTTTCTCTACTGCCGAAAAATCGGCGTCCTCGGCAAATGTATCCAGGCTCACGCCAACCGAAGGGATTCCGTTAAGGGTTCCTTCCATTGTGGCACCTATGGTCCCGGAATACAGAGTCGCTGTAGCGGCGTTGTTGCCGTGGTTGATTCCGGAGACCACCAGGTCTGGCTTTTCGGGGAAGAAAATGTTGTCGATTCCGAACTTGACGCAGCTGGCCGGAGTGCCGTCCAGATACCACCAATCCTCCCCCGGGAGAGTCTGTATGTGCTTTACGGCTATGGGCCTGAACCCCATGCTCACAGCCATCGACATACCGCTCTGTGCAGTCTTGGGCGAAATGATGGTAAGGTCTCCGAAGGGCCGCAGTGCCCACACCAGGCTTCTCAGGCCGCGAGCCTGGTAGCCGTCATCGTTCGTTACGAGAATTCTCATTGTCAAGTCTTAAATTATTTGTGCAAATATAATTGATTTTAAGCAAATTTTTGTAAATTTGCGCCGCCTTTGAAGCAAATGTTATTGTTAAACTTTTATACACAAAAAAATGGTTAAACTTGGTATTAACGGATTCGGCCGCATCGGCCGTATGGTTTTCCGCGCAGCTGTTGAGAATTTCCCCAATGACATCGAAGTTGTAGGTATCAACGATCTTCTCGATCCTGATTATCTCGCATACATGCTCAAGTACGACTCCGTACACGGCAAATTCAACTACGACGTTGCAGTAGAGGGCAATTACCTCATCGTCGGCGGCAAGAGAATCCGCCTCACCGCAGAAATGGATCCCGCAAACCTTAAGTGGGACGAGGTCGGCGCAGAGGTCGTAGTCGAGTCCACAGGTCTCTTCCTTACCGACGAGAAGGCACGCAAGCACATCGAGGCCGGCGCAAAGAAGGTCATCATGTCCGCTCCTTCCAAAGACGCTACCCCTATGTTCGTCTATGGTGTCAACCACGAGACCTACGCAGGCCAGGACATCATCTCCAACGCTTCCTGCACCAC
>DGVM01000195.1 GCA_002395925.1 Bacteroidales bacterium UBA4284 | reverse complement strand
TGCGTCGCCTGCGGCCGCTGCGTGGAGTATTGTCCCGCCGGCGCCGTCAAGCTCGGACAGAAGCTCTGCACGGGCAAGGGTGCCATCGAATATCCCCGCCAGGAGCTTCCCGACGCCGTAAAATGGGGCCCCGAGAAGTGGACCGAGGACTATCGTGACCGCAACCGCATCAACTGTTATCCAACCGGTACGAGCCCCTGCAAGACGGCCTGTCCCGCTCACATCGCTGTTCAGGGATACCTCAAGAAGGCGGCGGAGGGCAAGTACAAGGAGGCTCTCGAACTCATCAAGCGCGAGAATCCTTTCCCCGCTGTGTGCGGACGCATCTGCAACCGCCGCTGCGAGGACGCCTGCACCCGTGGTACCATCGATCAGCCGGTGGCTATCGACGCCGTCAAGAAGTTCATCGCCCAGCAGGACCTCGATGCCAAAACCCGCTTCGTACCCCAGATCAACATAGCCTCCAGCGTACAGGAACGTTGGGACGAAAAGATCGCGGTCATAGGCGGCGGCCCTGCCGGTCTCAGCTGCGCATATTACCTTGCGACAATGGGTTACAAGCCCACCGTTTTCGAGAAGAATGAGGAGCCCGGCGGCATGCTCCGTTACGGCATCCCTTCCTACAAGCTCGAGAAAGACGTCATCGCCGCAGAGATTGACATCATGCGCGAAATCGGCGTAGATATCAAGACCGGCGTCGAAGTCGGCAAGGACGTCACCATCGCCCAGCTGCGCGAGCAGGGTTACAAGGGCTTCTATGTCGCCATCGGCTGCCAGGGCGGACGCCTGCCAGGCATTCCCGGCGAAACCCTTCCCGGCACCACCACTGCAATCGACTTCCTGCACGACGCCAACTGCGGCGCCGTCAAGGTCAGCGGCAAGGTCGTAGTCGTAGGCGGCGGCAACGTTGCGATAGACGCCGCCCGCGTCGCCCTCCGCAGCGGGGCTTCCTCGGTCACAATGCTTTCGCTCGAAACCGAAGACATCATGCCCGCCTCCCTCGAGGAGCGCCGCGAAGCCCGCGAGGACGGTGTCGTAATCAATCCCGGCTGGGGTCCCAAGGAAGTTCTCGGAGACGGCAAGGTAAGCGGAATCGTGTTCAAGAAGTGCACCTCCGTGTTCAACGCCGATCATAAGTTCGCTCCCGAATACGATGAGAACGAGCTCTGCACCCTCGACGCCGACATGGTAATCTTCGCCATCGGCCAGACCGTAATCCTGAAGGACCTCTTCAAGGATACCAAGGTCGAATTCTTCCGCGGAGTCTATCCTGTCGCCGACAAGCTTACCTATCAGACAGCCGAACCCGACATTTTCGTCGGAGGAGACGTCTTCACCGGCCCCAAGTTCGCCATCGACGCCATCGCAGCCGGCAAGGAGGCTGCAGAGTCCCTGCACCGCTTCGTGCAGCATGGTCACATGACCATTGGCCGCAACAGGCGCGATTTCATCGAGCTCAATAAGAAAGACATTGTAGTCGAGTCCTACGACAATTCCTACCGTCAGGATCCCGGAGTGGAGCCCAAGGCCAATCCTTTCCAGGATTACCACCTCACGCTCACCGAGGAACAGGTCCGCAAGGAGACTGCGCGCTGCCTCGGCTGCGGAGCGTCGGTTGTCGATCCCAACAAGTGTATCGGCTGCGGCATCTGCACCACCAAGTGCGGTTTCGACGCCATCCACCTGTACCGGGAGAATCCCGAGGCCAGCCACATGCGCACGTCCGAGGGCAAGTTCGGAGGCATCCTGCCTTATCTTATCAAGCGCGAAGGCAAGATACTTTTCGGGAAGAAATAAGTCCTCATGCACGAACTGGGTATAGTCTTTTACATTATCCGCGACGTCAAGAAGGCTGCGCAGGAGAATGGTGTGGAACACGTCGGCGCCGTTGTGATGAACATCGGCGAGGTGTCCACCATCGTCCCCGAATACCTTACCGACTGCTGGCGATGGGCCGCCGACAAGGAGGACCTGCTTCGCGGAGCGGAACTCAAAGTCAACATTATTCCCGCAGTCTCCCATTGCGACGACTGCGGGAAGGACTTCGGGACCGTTGAGAATGGCAAGACCTGTCCGTACTGCGGCAGCGGCAATACCTGGTTGCTGCGAGGCAATGAAGTAGAAATCAAAGAAATAGAAGTTTAATTATGGCTTGTTTTGTAGTACCCCTGGTGCAGGCTGTCGCCACCACCGTTTATCGTAAATTCTCAAAGCGCGGCAGCGGCTTCGTCGGCCGCAACCTCGCTACCCTGGAGAAGATGCTCTGGGGCGGAAGCATAATGCTTATAGTGGATCATATCATCAACGGAGAACTCAGCTGGAAATTCCCGTTCTTTACCGCATTGGGGGTTGAGGGCGGAGCCTCGGTGATGCTTCACGAGATGCTCACCGTAGGGCTTCCGATTTCCATTGCCGTTACTTTCGTCTGGGCGGCGTGGTGCTTTGCAAAGGAGCGCCGCACAGTGAGGGCCTGACTTTTTTAACCATTATCAAATAACTAAAACAATTACCTATGTTATTCCAAGTTTATGGGGCTAACGCCCTGGCCCAGTGGGGAATGCTTCTTGTAGTCCTCGCAGGCCTCATCCTTCTCAACGAATTTGCCCGCCGCACCAAGCTTGGCGGTTGCATCATGTTCCTCGCAATCCCTCTGGCCCTTACCGCTTACTTCGTGGCCATCTGGCTGGGCGTAAAGTCCGGAGCACAGTGGGCTCTTGAGAATCAGACCCATGTTTACATGCAGGGATGGTTCCATTATGCGAAGCTGTATGCTGCGACCGCAGGATGTATCGGCTTCATGATGATAAAGTACAAATGGGGCATCGGTGCCAAGCACTGGTTCAAGCC
>DGVM01000056.1 GCA_002395925.1 Bacteroidales bacterium UBA4284 | reverse complement strand
TCGGTGCCAAGCACTGGTTCAAGCCTTTCCCCTTCGTCATCGTAGGTATCAACATCCTCATCGCGTGCGTATCCGACTTTGAGTCCGCTATCATGGGCTGGAACAAGTGGTGGCTTACCTCCGAAGGCGTATGGCAGTACGGCGGCTGGCACAATGTTATGAACGGTGTCGCCGGTCTCATCAACATCATGTGTATGACCGCATGGTGGAACGTCTATCCTTCCAAGGACAAGAAAGACATGATCTGGGCCGACATGACCTGGGTTTACATCGTTGTTTACGATATCTGGAACTTCGCATACACCTACAATTGCCTGCCTACCCACAGCTGGTACTGCGGTATCGCACTGCTCCTCGCCCCTACCATCGCAGCTCTTTGCTGGAACCGTGGCGGCTGGATCCAGAACCGTGCCAACACCCTGGCTATCTGGTGCATGTTCGCACAGGTGTTCCCTCTGTTCCAGGAGACCTTCAAGAATGGTCAGCAGTGGTTCAGCTGGGCAACTCTCCCCGTGCTCTATCCCGAGGGCGTAGATACTATCGCCAAGCTCTATGAGGCTGCCGGCGGTGAGGCTGCAGTGGTCGGAACCACCGTGGATCCTTCCGTAGTTGCCGCCAACCCTACAGCGATGATTGTCATCAGCGCACTGGCCCTGATTACCAACTGTGCAGCAATCTGCTACATCATCGCCCAGAGCAAGAAGCGTCACATCAATCCTTACAAGGAAGACGTCTTCGTCAATCAGAAATACTACAAGGACGCTATGGCTCGCGCCGACCTCAGCTAGTCTGTCGGAGCCTTGTTTTTTGGGGAGATCCCTTCGGGGTCTCCCTTTTTTTGTATCCCCTTCGGGATCACTTTGGCCTTAGAATGATCCCGAAGGGGTAGTAATGCGCTTATCCGGGATCACTTTAGCCTTAGAATGATCCCGTCGGGGTAAAGAGGCATCCGTTCCGGATCACCGAGGTGCCGAAGTGATCCAGAAATAGGGAGAGGTAGGGGGGCGCTGGCCTCAGAGAATCCTGCTGCAGATGCGTTCGGCTTCGGGAAGGGTGTCGATTTTTCCTACATCGACAAGGGTGAGGCCGTCTGCTACGACGCCGTAAATGGGGTAGTCGGCGCAGGCGCTCAGGTAGAAGTCCATGATGGGGAAGCGATCCGGGACTCCCTGGGCTGCGAAGGCGTCGAAAATGCCGGGGGAGATGTTGTGGATGCCGGCAAAGGCATAGCGGCGGCACTTCGAAGGGTCCAGTCCGGGATATGGCGAGCGGACTTCGCCGGTGGCGAGATTCGTCCAGCCGACAAGCCGCATATCGTCATCGAAAAGCAGATAGCGTTGAGTCTTGCGTTCGCTTACCAGCAGGGTCGAAAGGGCCTCACGACGCGACTGGCTGCGGAACCAGCCAAGGTCGAGGTCGGAGACTATATCTACATTGTGTACCAGGAACGGCCCGTCGCAGGGGAGCAGCAGCTTGCTTGCATGGAGTATGGCGCCGCCGGTTTCCAGCAGGCGGTCGCTTTCGTCGGAAATGGATATTCGTACGCCGAAATCGTTCTGCGACAGGTAGTCCCGTATCTGCTGGGGAAAGTGATGTACGTTCACTACAATGTCGTCGTAGCCGGCGTCCTTGAGCTTACAGACCGTGTGGTAGAGCAGCGGGTGGCCGCATACGCTCACCAGGGCCTTTGGCATGCTGTCGGTCAGTGGCTTGAGCCTCGTGCCCAGGCCGGCGGCAAAAATCATCGCCTTCATGTTACAGCATCTTTTCGGTATTGAGTTCCCTGTGCGTAAGGCGCAGTTTTACATCGTATTTCCTTGCCAGGTGGCTTGCCAGATGCTCGGCGCAGTACACGCTGCGGTGCTGGCCTCCGGTGCATCCGAAGCACACTTGCAGGTGGGTGAACTTGCGCTCCATGAATCTTTCTACATGGGCATCGACGAGCTTGTACACGCTTTCGAGGAAGACGGTCGCTTCGCCGTCGTCCTCCAGGAATTTTATTACTTCGGGGTCGGTGCCGTTGAACTGGCGGTAGTGCTCGTATTTGCCGGGGTTATTGATTGAGCGGCAGTCGAATACATATCCGCCTCCGTTTCCGGTGCCGTCGGCCGGTATGCCTTTCTTGTATGCGAAACTGTAGATATGCACCTCCAGAGGTTTGTCCTGCGGCATCTCGTTGAACTGCGGCATGGCTGCAAGCTGCTCCAGGATGGAATTGAGGTAGGGATAGCGGCTGAACGGCGTCTGGAGCAACTGCCTGAGGTTGCTCATGGCGTAGGGGACGCTTGCTATGAAGTGGGGCTTCTTCTCGAAGTAGCCCCGGAATCCGTAAGCTCCAAGCACTTGCAGGGTGCGGAAGAGTACGAATATGCGAAGCCGGCTGCGGAATTGCTCTTCATCAACCTCACGGTAACTGCGAAGGGCCCGCAGGTAGGTGCGTATCAGCTCCTGCTTGAGGTCTTCGGGGAAACGGGAACGGGCCTGCCAGATGAAGGATGCGACGTCGTAGTAGATGGGACCCCGCAGGCCGCCCTGAAAGTCGATGATCCACGGACGCCCGTCGTGGACCATTATGTTGCGGGCCTGGAAGTCGCGGTGCATGAAGGTGTTGCCGTCTTCGCCGAGGAGGTCTTCGCGCAGCCTCTCGAAGTCGTCCTGCAGCTGCACCTCGTTGAAATCGAGCCCGCTGGCCTTCAGGAAACAGTATTTGAAGTAGTTGAGGTCGAAATCGACCAGACGCCCGTCGAAGCAGTGGTGCGGATAGCAGTCGTTCCAGTCAAGGTCTTCTGCGCCGGAGAACTGCAGGCGCGGAAGCTGCTCGATGGCGCTCCGCAGCAGCGAAGTCTCGTATGTGCTGTAAACGCCGCTTTCCCTTCCGTGGGAGACCAGGTTGAAAAGTATGTCGTCGCCGAGGTCTTCCTGGATGTATGCATAACCGTCGTCGCTGACACATAGTACCGCGGGGACGTTGATCCCTTTGCTGCGGAAGTGCGATGAGAAACTTATGAACGCATTGTTTTCCTGCAGGCTGGTGCCTATCACTCCCATGAGGGAAATGTTGTCACCGACCAGACGGAAATACCTGCGATGGCTTCCGGAAGAAGGAAGTTCGCGCGAATCGGACAGTTGCTGCCCGGTATATTTCTCGAACAGCGGCCTCAGGATTTTTTCTGACATAACACTACAAATATAGTCATTCAAAAAAAATTACCTGCATCATTTTTATGAATCTTTTTGTTGTCTTTGAGTTTTGTCATCTGTCTTAACATAAAGCGGCTAATTATTTTACCATTCCATAATTAAAGTTGCTGAAAGATTTTTAACTTTGACTGTTTGACTGATTATGAAACTGTTGCTGTTACTGTCGGCCTCTGTGATGGCCGCTGCGAATATTCCGGCCGACACCGTTACGGTCCGCGACGCCACGCCGCTTATTGAGGAGAGATTCCGTCCGCTTGCAAGGGGCCTTTCCGTTGCTCCTGAGTGCATCCCCACGTCGGGCAACGATATGCGGATAATCCGCTCGGGGCGCGAATTCGGCGACCTGCTTTACAGCGATTTCCGAGACGCCTCCCGGACCATAGAGATGGAACTGTTTTTGTTCTGCAACGATACCGACGGCTACGAGGCCCGCGACATTCTCTTCGGCAAGGTGAAGGATGGCGTGCAAGTTGACTACATCCACGACAACTTCGGCAATTTCTTCGACAGCCTGTTTGACGGCCGTCCCGTTTTCAGCGGTTTCGCTAATGAAATGGTTCGCGGCGGTATCAACCTCGTAGAGTTTGCGCCTCTTTACAAACTGTATCCTACATTCATGTATCCGGGTGAACGCAATCACCGTAAAATCACCGTCATAGACCGCACCGTAGCATACACGGGCGGCATGAACATATCCGAGGGCAGCATCTCCGGCTGGGGCGACTGTCACTTGCGGATTACCGGACCCGCCGTCGGAAGCCTTCGCGGGACTTTCCTGCGCAACTGGAACAAAAGCGCCCGCCGCCCGGACCATCGCCGCCTCGTCTTGCGTGCCGAAGGCGCTCCGGAGCGGCAGGGGACAATTATGCAGATCGTTCCCGATGGTGCCGACATGCCGGGCCACATGGCGGAGGACGCGCTGATTTGGGCTCTTGACAATGCCCGGGACTACGTGTGGCTTGAGACTCCTTATTTCTATCCGCCGCGCCCCGTAGTGGACGCGATAAAGAGATGTGCCGGCCGGGGGGTTGATGTCCGTGTCATCGTGCCCATAGAGCAGGACCTGCCATCGCTCGCACCGGCATTCCGCACATACTTCAAGGAGTGTATTCAGGCGGGAGTGAAAATGATATACCGTAAGCCGCCGTTCAACCACAGCAAGACTTTTCTTGTTGACGACTACCTGGTTTGCATAGGAACGACCAACCTCGACAAGATAAGCATGCGGCGCAACTATGAGGTCAATACATATATCTACGACGCTTCTGTCGCAGCAGCCCAGAAGGAGTATCTCCTTCAGGCGCAGGATGGCGCCACTATTGCCGACGCCGGTTTTATGGATG
Organism: Bacteroidales bacterium UBA4284; assembly: GCA_002395925.1. The sequence goes on along the minus strand of DGVM01000056.1, from coordinate 424 downwards.
AGTTCGGAGATACGGCGTTCCAACGCTTTTTCTTCGGGCTGATAAGCCCTTTCCTTTGATATTCCGCGCCGTCCGGCATAGCCCTTCTGTTGGATAACAGAGACAAAAAATCATCCCGTTTGCAGAAACGTTGCATACGGGATGATAAAAACTCGGATTAAAGAAGGGCGTCAGTCTTTTACGGAAGCGAGCTGCTCGCGTACCTTTGCCTCGATCTCATCGCACAGCTCGGGATTGTCCTTGAGGAGCTGCTTTACGCTGGCAAGGCCCTGGGCGAGCTTTTCGCCGTTGTAGCTGAACCAGGAGCCGCTCTTGTGGATGATATCGAATTCGATTGCAAGGTCTGCAATCTCGGCTACGTGGCTGATGCCTTCGCCGTAAACGATGTCGAATTCGGCCTTCTTGAAAGGCGGGGCCATCTTGT
>DGVM01000186.1:16993-19046 GCA_002395925.1 Bacteroidales bacterium UBA4284 | reverse complement strand
CTGCGGTACGGGCCATGCGGTCTGCCGTAAGGGCGGCACGGGGGATTTCGATCATAGTACCGAACTTATAAACGAGAGCCTCGCCGGAAACATGCTCGACCTGCTCGCGGATGCGCTCGCAGATGGCTTTCTGGAAACGGAGCTCACGCTCGGAGACGGTAACGGGGATCATGATCTCGGGCATGGGGTGCAGACCTTCCTTCTGGAGCTCGGCCTGTGCGGTGAAGATGGCACGGTACTGGGTCTCTGCAATCAGAGGGTAGGTAACGTGCAGACGTACGCCGCGGTGACCCATCATAGGGTTGACCTCATGGAGGTTTTCGCCACGCTTCTCGACTTCTTTGACGCTGATCTTGAGTTCATCTGCAAGCTCTTTCTCCTTTTCTATGCCCTTGGGGACGAATTCGTGGAGAGGAGGGTCGAGCAGACGGAACACGACGGGTTTTCCGTCCATTATCTTGAGGGTGCTCTTGACGGAAGCCTTGATGAAGGGCTCGAGTTCGGCAAGGGCGGCCTTGCGCTCCTCGTCGGTATCGGAGAGAATCATCTTGCGGAGCTTGGAAAGAGGGGTCTCGGAATTCTTGCCGTAGAACATATGCTCGATACGGAAGAGGCCGATGCCCTCGGCGCCGAATGCAAGGGCGCGTGCTGCGTCCTCGGGAGTGTCGGCGTTGGTGCGGATGCCGAGACGGCGGAATTTGTCGACTATGGACATGAAGCGGACGAACAGGGGGTTCTCGCTGGCGTCCATGGTGTCGATCTTGGTGTCATATACATAACCCTTGGAGCCGTTGAGGGAGAACCAGTCGCCTTCTTTGTACTCCTTGCCGCCGAAGCTTACGCTCTTGGCGGAGAGGTTGATCTTCATGACGTCGCATCCTACGATGCAGCACTTGCCCCAGCCGCGGGCCACGAGGGCTGCGTGAGAAGTCATACCGCCGCGGGTGGTGAGGATACCGGAAGAAGCACGCATACCCTCGATGTCCTCGGGAGAAGTCTCCTCACGTACGAGGATGACTTTCTTGCCTGCTGCAGCGGCCTCCATTGCGGCCTCGGAGGTGAATACCAGGGTTCCTACGGCTCCGCCCGGAGATGCGGGCAGACCCTTTGCCACGACCTGTGCCTTCTTCTCGGAGGCGGGGTCGAGGATAGGATGCAGGATTTCGTCGAGCTGGGCGGGAGAGACGCGCATGACGGCCTCTTTCTCGCTGATCATGCCCTCGTCGAGCATATCCATCGCCATCTGAAGGGCGGCGATGCCGGTACGCTTGCCGATACGGCACTGGAGCATCCAGAGGTGACCTTCCTGGATGGTGAACTCGATGTCCTGCATATCGTGGAAGTGCTCCTCGAGACGCTTGCGGATGCCGTCGAGCTCTGCATAGACCTCGGGCATTGCGGCCTCAAGGGACTGCAGATGCTTGTTGTGCTCTGTCTTGGTGGCCTCGTTGAGAGGGTTCGGGGTACGGATACCTGCGACCACGTCTTCGCCCTGGGCGTTGATGAGCCACTCGCCGTAGAACTTATTGTCGCCGGTTGCCGGGTTGCGGGAGAATGCAACGCCGGTGGCGGAAGTCTCTCCCATGTTGCCGAAGACCATGGACTGGACGTTTACGGCAGTGCCCCAGTCATCGGGTATCTTCTCTATACGGCGGTAGGCGATGGCCCTCTTGCCGTTCCAGGACTTGAATACGCCGCCGATGGAGCCCCAGAGCTGGTCGTGGGCCGTATCGGGGAACTCTACGCCGAGGACTTCCTTGACGCGGACCTTGAACTTCTCGCACAGGTCGCTGAGCTCTTCTGCGGTAATCTCGGTGTCGTTCTTGTAGCCGCGCTTCTCCTTGAGTTCCTCCATCATGCGGTCGAGCTGCTGACGGATACCCTGGCCATCCTCGGGCTCAATGCCTTCGGCCTTCTCCATGACGACGTCGGAGTACATCATGATAAGGCGGCGGTATGCATCGTAAACGAAGCGGGGGTTGCCGGTCTTCTTTATCATGCCGGGAAGGGTAGCGGAGCAAAGTCCGATATTGAGGATGGTGTCCATCATGCC
>DGVM01000186.1:0-16946 GCA_002395925.1 Bacteroidales bacterium UBA4284 | reverse complement strand
GTGTCCATCATGCCGGGCATGGAGCTGCGGGCTCCGGAACGGCAGCTGACGAGAAGGGGATCTTCGGGATCGCCGAATTTTTTGCCCATGAGCTTCTCAGTGGCCTCGAGGGCTGCTGCGACCTCTTTCTTGAGGGCGTCGGTGTATCCGCCGCCGAGTTCATAATACTCTGCACAGCATTCGGTTGTGATTGTGAATCCAGCAGGCACGGGCATTCCGAGCTTGCTCATCTCGGCGAGGTTTGCACCTTTGCCGCCGAGGAGTTCACGCATGGTACCATCGCCTTCTGCGGTCTTGCCGCCAAAGCGATATACTCTCTTCTTGTTTTCAAACATATTATTAACGGGTTATCAGAAATTTCAGGCTGCGAATTTACTAAAAAAAAATGTTTATAGCAACTTGCTTGCAAGCTCGCTGAGCGCACTGCGTTCTCCCTTGCGCAGGAAGACATGCTCGAATATTTTCTGGCCGCTCAGTTTCTCTCCAAGATGCGTAAGACCGTTGGACCATTCGTCGAGATAGGGCTGGTCTATCTGGAAGATGTCGCCCGTAAAGACCATCTTGGTGCCTTCTCCGGCACGTGTGATGATGGTCTTGACTTCGTGGGGCGTGAGGTTCTGGGCTTCGTCGATGATGAAGAAGCAACGGCCGAGCGAACGTCCGCGGATATAGGCAAGCGGCTCTATTATAAGCTTTTCCATGGATATCATGGCATCTATCCTCTGGGCCTCGCGGGAGCCGGGACGGAACTGGTCCTTGATTACCGCCAGATTGTCCATGAGCGGCTGCAGGAAGGGGCCCATCTTGCTCTTCTGGTCGCCGGGCAGAAATCCTATGTCCTGATTGCCGAGGATGACGGTGGGCCGGGAAAGTATTATCTGCTCGTAATCGCGCTCCTGGGCGAGTGCGGATGCCAGAGCTATGAGGGTTTTGCCAGTGCCGGCGCCGCCCGTAAGGGCCACGAGGTCGATTTTGGGGTTCAGGCAGGCATCCAAGGCCATTTTCTGCTCATCGTTGCGCGGACGTATGCCGAAGGCCTCGCGGGAACGTATGAGCATGAGGGCTCCCGTATCCGTATTGAAACGGGCACAGGCAGGTTCGCCGGCTCCTCCCTGCCAGCGGAGTTTGAAAAGCTGGTTGGGATAGGGGCGGTTGTCGAGTATCGATTCCCAGGGAATGGAGTTTTCGGGACCGTAGCAGAGCGACTGCATAAGGGCGGGAGCCACCTCCATTTCGGTCACTTCGCGCTGATAGTCCTCAACTTTTTCGTTTTCCACCTTGTCGGAGAGATAGTCCTGGACGGCCATTCCAGCGGCCTTGGCCTTGAGGCGCAGGTTGACGTCTTTGGTGACAAGGGCCACAAAGCGGTCGGGGTTGTTGTCGCGCACCCACATAGCCGTGGAAAGGATGCGGTGGTCCTGCGTGTCGTCGCGGAAGAGCTCCGCAAACTCCGGCGGGAAGGGATGATTTGGCTCCACCTTGATGTGACCGAGGCCTTTGTCTATCAGTATGCCATCTTTACCGAAGGATTTGCCGTCGCTGATTTTGTCCAGGTCGCGCATGAACCCCCGGGCATGGTAGGACAAGGTGTCGTTGCCTTTCTTGAATTTGTCGGCTTCTTCTATTACGGCTGTGGGAATTATCAGGTCATTATCCCGGAAATGCCTGATTGCCAAGTGATCGTGCAGGATTACATTTGTGTCGAGCACAAAGATTTTCGGTTTGGCATGAGTTGAATCAGTCTTCGCCTTCCGCATTTTGTATCAGTGATTCTAAGATTGTTTGTATGCCTGATTTGGCTGTGGTATCGAGATGGAGCTGCCCGTCGGTGGCAGGATGGCCAAGCGGAAACCATGCTACGTCCTGGAGAAGGAATTCGGCATCGGCGTAGTCAAAATCGGAATCGCGTATCTGGATAATGGCTCCCGGAACTTCAGAGAAAAGGATGCGTACAGGGTCGGACTCCCCGCTGGCTTCCATGATGCCGGAAATGTCGGCGGTGGCTCCTGCTTCCGGAGCCCTCATGGAGTCGAGTGCCGCAACCAGACCACCGGACGATACGGTTGCCGCCGACAGAAGGACTCCGTCTTCTGCAAGCTCGCGCACCACCTCGAAGCAGTCCATGAAATAATCGGGATCGTCGATCTGGGGGCATATACCGCCGCCGAATCCAAGTCCGCAGGCCAGCTGGGAGCCTCCCAGACGGTAGTCGGAGGTATCGAAAGGCACATAGGCGATCCAGCTCTGGGAATCGGGATGCAGCATGTCGTCCACCAGCCGGGGCGCGCCCGAGAATGGAGTGGAGAAACGGACATCGAACTGTCCATGCTCGCAGGCCACGCGGTGGACCATGAGGTGAAGCGGGTCTATATAGTCGGCAAGCGCCTCGACGGAAGCGTAGAAAGCAGCCATGTCGCCCACCCATACCGGGTTAAAAGACCATTTGACGGTAAGCGGAAGATCGTCCAGGCGGAAGTTTCCGCTGCGCCAGAGGGTATCGATGAGCGCCGCAGCGACGCGGCCACGGGTGCACTGGGCTGCAAACGGCACAGGGCTGTGCCTGCCCTGGGCCTTGACGGTCTGCAGGTATTCAGCTATACGTCCGGCGTCGAGGTTGATGGCGCTGGGAGCCGGGTCGAAGGTCTCGTCCACAATCGTACCGGGAGCCTCCTGCGTCTCCAGGGGCTTTTCCATAACAGACGACAAAATCCCGGCAGGGGTCAATTCCTGCGGGATTCCGTCGATTACGTATTTGCTGAAGAGTGCCTGCATCGACTACAAATATAAAAATTTTTTGTCACTTCAGACACTGCCGTCCATCATTCGGACACAAGTGCGCCGCGGCCCGAGTCGTTGGCCCTGTAGTGGGGAGCATACAGCGACTCTATTTCTACGGCAGGCATCTGGAAGCTGCCTTCCTGAGTCACAAAGAATTCCTCTGTCAGCGTGGTATGCTCCTCGGGATAACTGTCGAACCAGTACTCGGTCTTGTCGGAAAGCACGTTGCGGTATCCCTGAGGGCTGAATGACCATGCACCGTAACTCATGGGGCGGAACATCCATCCTATATGTCCGGAAAGCTGGTTCACGGGGCGCATCGAAGCGGGACGGGGAGCGGTGAGGCGCACGAAACTGCGGTTTTCCTCGCTCCATATCTTGTAGCTGGCGAGTATGCGGTCGCCAACCCTGACCTTATCGCCCTCTGAAAGTTCTTTTCCGTTCAGGCTGAACTTGCGTTCCACTGTAAAACCGTTTCCGGAGGCCTTTACCGAGGCGAACGGCTTGGTGAACGTGGTGCTGAGTACTATCACTTTGGTCTGCAGCGTCTCTGGAGTGCCGCGGAGCACGGATGCGATGGCTTCGATGTACGCGGCGTCCTTCTCCCACTGCTGGGTCTCCTTCTGTATCATTATCCAGAGCCTTATGCCCTCGGCGACTTCCCGGCAAGAGGCGGCAGAAGCCGATTTGCGGCTGTCCCCCTTAACGTCCAGAGAGCTGGAAGCGGCAGTGAAAAGGTCGCACAGCAGCGCGTGGGCGTACAGTTCGCTCTCGAGAAGGCCCCTCCAAGGCATGACGGCATTGGGATAATAGCACCCGCCGCTCTTGTGAGAGACAGAATACTGCAGAAGCGACTCTACGTCGGCAAGGTAGGAACGGGACACCCTGCGGCACAGATTGAGCCCCCAGGCCTTGGCGAGCGTCTTGCCCTCGTCGAGGGTAAGGAGCGACTGCAGGGTGCGCAGCCGGCGTGCCTTGCCAAGAATGTTGGCATTGAGTCCTCTGCTGACGGAAGGCGTGAGGTATGAGCGGACGCTTTTTTTGAACTGACGATACTGCTTGGAAGCAGGTTTTTCGAAGCTGACACCCGGATAGAGAGAGCGCGTGAGCAGGTAGTTCTCCATGCTCAGCGTGCCACACCACCAGGGTCTGTCTTCCTGGGTGAAATAGCTGCTGTCCAGGTACTTGACTGCGGCCTCGACATTGAGCGGCGAAGATTCGGCCTCGGGCATGGAGGCGATACGCTGCAAGACGGCTGCCGTTATGACGGGCGAAGACCGCATTCCCTCGAACCATGCTATGCCTCCTCCGGTGTTCTGGCAGGAAGCTATTTTTTTCATGATCTCCGCGAGCTCCGCTTCGGGGACTCCGGGAGCTCCGACCCTGCGGGCCAGGACGTTGGAATAATAGGCTTCGGTGAGCGAAAGGACATCGCTGCCCTTGGGCTCGATGCTGTCGGGAATCGCCTCACGGATCATTGCGAGGATGTCCCTTTCGACGGGGACGATGGAAGAAGCGTCGGCGTTTACAAAACGGGAGCGGAGGTCAGCAATCAGCTTATCCTTGTCCGCACCGGCGAGGAATACGGCGGAATGTGCCTCCGTAAGCGTCTGCACGGCACCTTTTACAGGGATGCTGACAAACATGGCGTCGGAGCCGAGGGTCTTGTCGTCGCAGGTGAAAGTAACGAGCACGCCAAGCACCGGCTCATCGGCGGGGATATCGAATGCGGCGCTGAAGGGAACGCTCCCTCCGGCAGGAATCGTAAGCGTCTGCGACTTGCAGAGCAGCTGGGGGGCGGTCTTGTAATCGGAACCGCCGAATATGCGCACTTCGGCCTTGCCGCTTACAGCTACGTCCTGAGTGCTGGAAACCGTAGCCCGAGCCACATATTCATCTCCAGCATACAGGAACAGTGGCTGGACGAAGGACAGTTTGACGGGGATGGAGACTTTGAGTTCCTGCCTGAGGACGGCATTGGTCATATCCTTGTCGTGTGCGAACAGCTGCACATAATATGTAGAGAGCCTGTCGGCACCGGTAAAGCCGAGCTCGATCTGTCCGTTGTCGTCGGAGCGCAGATGAGACTCCCACGCCATCGTGGCGCCGAAATTATCGCGTATGTGCACGTCGGGAGCGGAGTTCCCGGCAGAGTTGGGCTCGGATGCCTCTTCCATGTCGGCAGCTTCAGCCATTACATGGGAACGCGATGCGGTCTTCATCAGCATCGCGCCGGCAGCATCAGCGCCATACACCATGTCATCATATAAGTAATACATGCCGCAAGAACCGCATACGCTCCTGTATCGTACTACGGGAACGGGACGGCGTGCAGGAAGGACTTTACGCCAGGCGTTGGGCTCAATCTCTTCGGTCGCCTTGTCGAAAAGGGTAGCGGCGCACTCCACTCCGGGCTCGGTAGCGATGAGCAGCGAGCACTTCTGTCCGGGACGGACAAGGTCGGTGAAACGGGTGAACGACAGGGGGAGCTGCCTGGTGATGACCGGCAGTTCTATGGTACGGGAATAGGTATGGACCATTCCCTTGTGGAAGTAGAGCACAGAAAGGGTGAGCGACTCGGGATAGTGTTCCTTGCGGGGGTAGGACACCGTTACGAGGGAGCCCTTGCGGCCACGTTCGCCTTTCAAGGTAATCATCTGATGTTCAAGCAATACGTTGCCGCTGCAGACAAGTTCAACCACTGCCCATACGGGGCCGTCGGTAGAGCCGAACTGCAATGCGATATCTTCGCCCCCAAGTTCCTTGAAGAAGGAGGTGACGTTCATGTCGAGAGCGGTGTCGGTATCTTCTGCCTTTATGAAAGTATAGCTCGCATCGGCCGTTTCCATCTCGCCGTCAACCCTGCGGGCACTGGTCTTGACAATCAGTTTATAGAGTCCCGAAGTCTTTCCGGAAAGATCGAGGTCGAGCGTGGCGCCGGGGTCGGCAGTGCCGCTCAGCACTTTCTTCCCGGATTCGTTCTGGACTTCATAGTAAATCTCCATGCCCTTGCGCAGGTAACCGCCTGTACTGAAGAGCACACGGGCAAAACTGTCGCGGATTATCCAGCCGCCGCCATTGCTGCCGGAGCTAAGGGTATAGCGTCCCGGCACTTCGTTCTTGACGGTTGCAGACAAGGGGATGCGGTAGTTGACGTGCTTGTAAGTCTGGAAATCTAGCGTTTCGCCGGTGGAGTCGGCAACGGTGACGGTGACGGGGAACCCGTAGCGGTCGTAAACCTTTTCGGAATCGATGAAGAACTCGAAAGTGCCATCGGGTCTGAGCTCAACCGGTATGTCTTTGTGACCCGGGATACTGTACCTGGCACGCACCTCGCCAAGCTTGTGACCCGAATAGGACACTACCCTGCCGCTCACGCGCACTTCGTCGCCTCTGAGGTACAGCATATCGTCCCTGTCCCATTCCAGTTCGAAGGTGGGCAGGACGAATTCATCTACCCGCACGCTCCTGGTCGCCGACGCGGTGCTGCCCTTCATGACCCTAAGGCGGAACATTCCGCCACGTGAGGTGCCGGTGAGAGGGAAACTGCCGCTTACCGAGCCGAAGTCATTGGTGGTCAGATTCTGTGTAGCGACCGTATTGTTCTCGGGGTCGATAAGCTCGACCGTAACGGAAGTGCCTGCGGGCACAAGTTCGTAGGAATAACGGCCCTGGTAGAGTATAGCCTTGAAATGGATCGTCTCTCCGGGATTGTAAGCACCACGGTCGGTCAGCACCAGGATATTGCCGATGCTTTTATTATCCTCCGGAGATGCCGTCCAATTGTAGCTGTAGATGTACAACGATTCCGACATACGCTTCAAGCCCTTGGAATCCGTGCACCTTGCCCGGAGTTTGCGTTCATCGTCGCGTCGAAGCTGCTTCTGCACGTCGTCCGGGAGCTGGGTAAAGCCCTCCATATCAAGCTCGGGAGTGGTGAGGATGACATTGTCGTCGGCATCGAGGACTTCGAAGATGCATTTCTGCACCGGCTTGCCGCTTATGTATTCTGCGACGAACGCACCGTAACCCTTGTCTATCCGTCGCACGGCCATAGAAAGGCTGTGTTTTGAATAGCCGGTTTTTTCAACGCAGCCGGGGGCGGTGCAAAGCACTTCGTATTTGCCGTCGGGAAGGTCGGGGAGGTTTACGCTCAGCGTATCTACTTTATAATAACTTGCCTTCTGGTTAACAAGTTGGGTGCTCCAGACTTTTTTATCTCCTGATAATATACTGAAATCCAATGACTTGATATTGCGCAAGCCAAGCTGTGCACGGTCGGAGTCAATGTCTGTCTCAATGTTTTTGGATTCAAGCGTATTCAGAACTCCGTCAACCCGGGTACAGCAGTCGGCAATCTGCTTCTCGAGTCCGGTGAAAGACGAACGGTCCTTGATAAACGCCTTGCAGCGGTCGCGCATGTCTTCGAAATCGCGCGACGTCGATGTTTTATTGCGGTCCAGGGCACGCCAGTCGTATGAGAGGCGCCAGTCGATGGCGAGCAGTGCAGCCGCCTTGCCGGCGTATTTGTTGGCGTAGGCTCCCAATTTGTCGTAAATGCCGTATTCGTAACCTGTAGATACATATCCCCAATATTCCGCAAGGGCCGCCTGCGGGTATGTATCGCCGTAATAATCAGCTACGAGCCGGGTCTGATTGGCTCCCAGGATGCTCCAGATTGCATATTCGTAATCGTTCTTGACCAGTTTGGAAAGCACCTGATAAAAGCCGAAACGGGTAAACTTGCCGTCGCGTTTGTAAAACTCAGGATTGGAAGACTTCAGGAGTTCGTCCTTGTGCATGGTGACGTACTTCTCGCAGGCTTCCTTGCTCCAGCCGTAATGAAGCATAAAAAACACAGCCACGGGCTCTCCCATCTGTTCAACTTCCTTTTGGAAGGCCTCCTGGAGGGATTGTCTGTCTTTCCAGTTGATTTCCGACCGCACGCTGACATACTTGTCGGCAGCGTCATAAAAGTCCCATGCCAGCCGCTTTTCTGCAGCCTCCTTCTTGATAGCTTCCAGCGCGGTGCACTGGTCCTTGGGTTTGTCGGCCTTGCGGGCCTTGTAATACTCTTTCCAGAGGCCGGAGAGCACGTGGCCTTCTGAATCTTTGGTCTGTGCGAATGACATAATGGTGGTCAGGATTAGTGCCAGGGTCAGTGTGATTCGTTTCATAAGCTTTCCAAATATGAAATTGCTTCGCAAGCAACGTATGTACTGCCGCCTATATAAATAACGGGATTATCCAGGTCTTGCGCCTCCGTCATGGCAGCGCTCACTGCAGCCGCTACGCTCTGTGCGACGTTGCAGCGAAAGTGTTTCAATTTCAGTGCCAGAGCGGGAGCGGCCATCGCCCTGGGCGTTGCGGGAGCCGCCAGGAAATACCGGGCGTCGGCTGGGAGCAGTCCGGCGATGGAATCTACGTCCTTGTCGGCCATTGCACCGTAAACGATGAGCAAAGGCCGGCGAGGCTCTCCACGAAGCTCCTGAAGCCGCTGCATATTATAACGGATGGCGGGCGGATTATGACCTATATCGCAGATTGTCAGAGGATTGCTTTGGATTATCTCCCAGCGGGCACGCAGCCCGGTGCTCTTTGCCGCATTCTCAAGGACCCCGGGGGCGGGATTCAGCCCGAGCAGACGGGCCGCTACCGCCGCTGTACGGTAATTGATTGCCGTATGAGCTTCTTCAGCAGAAGTGGCAGAAACGGGGTAATCGTCGGCATAATGCAACGGGCAGCCGACATCGCCGCTCCTCTGTTCGAACACCGGGGAGGTCTCGGGGTCGCGTCCCCATACGAGGGCGGGGACACCCTGCTTGAAGATGCCGGCTTTCTCGAATGCGATGGACCTGCGGTCGGGACCGAGAAGTTCACAATGGTCGAGTCCTATCGACGTTATGACGCAAAGCCGTGGCGTGATGATGTTGGTGCTGTCGAGGCGGCCGCCAAGGCCGGTCTCGATCACGGCGTAATCGACCCCCTGCTGCGCGAACCACCAGAAGGCCATCCCGGTGGTAATCTCGAAGAAGGTCAGGCCGCCGGAGGCCTCTTCATACTCATCGAGGAAGCGCATCACGTCCTCGCGCGGAATCATCTCGAAACCGCCGGAGGACACGATCTTGATGCGTTCGCGGAAATCGAGAAGATGCGGCGAAGTGTAGAGTCCGACCCTCAAGCCTTCTGCCGCCAGAGCCGCTGCTATCATCGAACATACGGAGCCTTTGCCGTTGGTTCCGGCCACATGGACCGAAGGGAAACGCCTGTGCGGGTGTCCGAGAGCCTCATCCAGACGCATCATCCCCTGCAGCCCGGGTTTGTAGGCGTCGGCGGAGAATCCGGATGACTGCACGCTGCGGTGCAGGGAGAACAACTGTTCTATACGCTGGTCGTAAGTCATTTGTTACAGGAAACGTTCGAAGAAATCGGTAAGCTTGAGGTAGAGCTGCTCACGCCACGGCCCGGTGACGTTATGCTCGCTGCGGGGATAAGGATAATAGTCGGGGATGACATTGTTCTCCACGCAGGACTGCATGAAACTCAGAGAGTTGATTGGCAGCACAGTAGCGTCTTCCATGCCCTGGCAGATGAGCAGACGCCCCTTGAGGCTGCCGGTCTTGTCTTCCAGGCGGGTGAGGGCAAAGCCCTCGGGATTGGTCTGGGGTGTATCCATGTAGCGCTCGCCGTACATGACTTCGTACCACTGCCAGTCGATGACAGGGCCTCCGGCCGCCCCGGCTTTGAAAAGCTCCGGATGGGATGTCATAAGTGTGATGGTCATGAATCCTCCGTAGCTCCATCCGACCACTCCGATACGGCTCTCGTCAACCCAGCCTTCAGAAATGAGTTCCCGGATGCCGCGCACCTGATCGGCGGTCTCGCAGACGCCGCAGCGGCGGTTGATGGCACGGGCGAAATCGTAGCCGCGATTGTCGGTGCCGCGGTTGTCCTGGATATACATTACGTAGCCCTTCTGGGCCATCAGCAGCTCCCAATTGCGTATGCTGCCCAGCCAGCTGTCTGTAACCATCTGACTGTGAGGGCCTCCATAAACATACACTATAAGGGGATATTTGCGGGAGGCATCGAAACCGGCGGGCTTTACGAGGCGGTAGTAGTTCTCGAACCCGGAATCGGCGCCAGGGACGGTACCCATCTCCACGGTAACGGGAGCATAGGGCGAAATGGGGTCGTGCGAACTGTGCAGATCTTCAATCAGTTTGCCGTCAGCACGCCGCAGGACCGTCTTGCCGGGCACGTCCACGGCGCTCCAGCGGTCGATGAACTGTTTGCAGTCGGGGCTGAGCTGAATGTTGTGGAAGCCGCTTTCGGGCGTAAGGCGCTCCGGACGTCCGAGCTTTATCCTGTCAAGTGACTGAGGCTTGCGGCCCTTTTTGAGCTTGGAGAGGCGGATGCGGAAAAGATGGTTCTCCACCGGAGACACTTCCGCGGAAGTATAATAGATATATTCTCCGTCGTTGCCGGCATACTCCACATCGGCGCTACAGGACGTCAGGCGGCGTACGCCTCCCTGCATGTCGCATAGATAGAGCTGGCGGTAAGCGTCGCGCACATCGGTACGATACACGAAGAAGTCGGTCCCCTTGACGAAGAAGACACCTTCGCGCGGCTCCACCCAGGTAGAGTCGTTCTCGCTGAAAAGAGTCTTCTCGAAGGAGCCGTCGGAAGCGTTGTAAACGTTGAAGTTGAGATGGTGCTGGCTGCGGTCGATAACCTGGACCAGAAGCTTGCGGGAATCGGGAGTCCAGGTGACGCCGGCAAGGTACCGTTCCGGCGTAAAGTCGGTGACGTCCAGCGTATTGAGCACGTTTCCGAGGGTATCGCACACGCACAGGCTCACCTTCTCCGAAGGCATTCCGTTCATAGGGTAGCGTACGTTGTGCAGGCTGCCCGTGCGGGTAGTGATGTCCAGCAGGGGGAATTCGCTTACGGCACTCTCATCGACACGGTAAACTGCCAGGCGGGTGCCGTCCGGCGAGGGAAACCAGCCACGGTTGATGCCGAATTCGTTGCGGGAAGGCACCTTTCCGTAGGTTACAGCGGGGCCGTCGGAGGCAGGAAGCACCGTGGCGCGCCTCGGTGACCTTCTGGCGGAGGGCAGTTCGCCGGTAAGCCTGGAATCGGGAGTCCAGGCGAAATATTTGTAGTCCGGATAGGTCTTGCGGCTGTTGATGTCGGAGCAGCTGAGCTGCGGCCCGCCGGGTGTACCTACGGTAACGGACTTGATGACTGTACGCTGGGCCATGACAGGCCCGGAAAGAAGCAGCAGTGCGGTTGCGGCCGCCGCCGCAGCAAAAATCGAACGTTTCATATCGTTACAAAGATAGTCATTCAAAAAAAATACCTGCATCATTTTTATGAATCTTTTTGTTGTCTTTGAGTTTTGTCATCAGTCGTGTAGTCCCACTACACTCCTTTTTCCAAAATCCAAATCCATCCAAAAATCTTTCATTAACAGAAAGCAGCTGATTTTTTTATCATTCCTATCAAAAAATATTGCTAATTTCGCAGTTGTGAGATACAGAATAGACATGTCGTACAACGGGGCGCCTTTCTGCGGCTGGCAGATACAGCCGGGAGTGCCGACGGTACAGGGTGCGATGGAAGACGCCCTCGGGACCCTGCTCCACTGCAGAACGGCCGTCACCGGAGCCGGACGCACCGACACCGGCGTACACGCCCTCCGCTATACGGCGCACTTCGACTTCGACGGGTCCGTTGACTGCCAGCAGCTTCGCTACAGGCTCAACGCCATACTTCCCAAGGCGGTAAGCATACTGGGCATATCCCCTGCCGAGCCCGATTTCCACGCAAGGTTCAGCGCCGTGCAGCGCAGTTATTCCTACTTCCTGCACCGGGTCAAGAATCCCTTTTTGGACGACAGGTCTTACTGGTACGGCTACCCAGGAATCGATTTCGAACTCATGAACAGCTGCGCCCGGTTGTTACTCGGCCGTCACGATTTCTCCTGCTTCGAAAAGAGCGGCGGCGACAACAAGACCTCCGTATGCACCGTCTCGCAGGCCGTGTGGGTGCGGTATGATTCACCACTGGAGCCCGGTGAGGGGTCGTGCTGGCGTTTCGACATTTCCGCAGACAGATTCCTCCGCAACATGGTACGGGCGGTCGTAGGCACGCTGCTGGAAGTGGGACGCGGACGCCGCAGCCAGGAGGATTTCGCTTCGCTCATACTGCCCGAGGGCACCGGGAGAGGAGCGTCACGGCGCAGCGAGGCCGGAGAGTCCGTACCCGGTCACGCGCTGTTTCTTACAGACGTAAAATACTGAATTACAGCTTGATTGCCTCTTGTCCGTCGCGCAGTTTATTGAAGCGGCGGAAAAGATGCGCGACGAGAATCGCCGAAACTATGATGTTGAGTATATCCGATATCGGGAAACTCAGCCATACACCTTCTTCCTTGAACAGAAGAGGCAGGCCATAGACCAGCGGCAGCAGGAAAATAAGCTGACGGCTGAGCGACAGGAATATGGCACGGCCCACCATGCCCAGACTCTGGAAAAGATTGGAAGAGGCCATACCGAAGCCCACCAGCGCGAAACCGCAGTTCATAAGGCGAAGGCCCCTCGAAGACAGGTCGAGAAGCTGAGGATCGTTGGTGAAGAGCGAACAGGCGGCCCTTGGGAAGAACAACGAGATGGCGCAGCACAAAGCTGTAACCAGCACTTCCCATTTGGCGGCGAGTATGAATACCTCCTTTACCCTGTGATAAAGGCGCGCACCGTAATTGTAGCCGGCGATAGGCTGCAGACCCTGGTTGAAGCCCATGCAGATCATGGCGAAAAGCATGGTGAAGCGATTCACGATGCCATAGGCCCCGATTGCCAGGTCCCCGCCGTACTTGCGCAGCTGCTGATTGACGAAGAGGGCCACCAGGCTTGCGGCACAGTTCATCAGGAAAGGACCGGCGCCGATGGCTATGGAGCGCTTTGCGACCGGCCAGTCGATGCGGAACAGAGGCTTGGTGAAATGCAGGAAGTGCTTTTTGTCGGCCAGGAACTTGAACGTATAGATGAGCGCAAGTATCTGGCAGGCAACGGTCGCAAGAGCCGCACCGCGTATGCCCATGCCCAGTCCGAAGATGAATATGGGATCGAGGATGGCATTGGATATGACGGTGAAAAGGGTGAGCCCCATCGCGGTCTTGGGATGCCCCGAGCAACGGATGATGCCGTTGAAGCCATGCATCAGATGGGCGAAGGTATTGCCCAGCAGGATTATGGTCATGTAGTCCCGGGCAAACGGCAGCGTACGCTCGCTCGCTCCGAAGAAATACAGGATGGGATCGAGGAAAGCAAGGGTTACGACGGTGAATACAATTCCGATTATTGTATTGAGGCTCAGGGCATTCGAGAGCACACGGGCAGCCGTCTGGTAGTTTTTCTGTCCAAGCATGATGGAGATCAGCGTCATGGCGCCGACACCCACAAGGGTACCGAGCGCAATGCTGATGTTCATCAGCGGGAAGGTGACGGCGAGTCCGGAGATTGCATAGGGCCCCACATCGGGAATATGACCGATGTAGATGCTGTCCACCATGTTGTACAACGAAGCCGCCGTCTGGGCGATGATGCCCGGGACGGCGTATCTGCGCAGCAGGGTGCCTATTTTTTCCGTTCCGAGTTCGAGCGGTGCGGCTTCAGATGCTGCCATGCGTCAGTCTTCGTTGTTCTCGACGATTTCGATGTCGAAACGCAGGGGTGAATAGCCGGGGACGGACGAACCGGAGCCGGAGTACTTGTATCCGAGTTGTGAGTAGAAGATGCCGGTTCCCTTTTCGAATTCCTTCATGACGGACAGCGTGCGGGCGAAGCCGTCAACTATTTTGGTCTTGCTGGTTCCCATCGTGATGTCGCTCCACTTGTCGCCGAAATGTATGACTACCGGACCGTAGGTGCGGCTGCTGTTGAACACCCCGTGGAAAATAGCGGTATCCCGTATCGAAGTATCGAACACCTTGCCGTTAAGGAGCCGGCCGGTGTAGTTGATATACACCGTCGAATCGGAAATAGTCTTGCTGCCGGCAGGAACTTCCCCGCTGATGTAGTAGAAGCCGTGCGCACCGGAAGAATCAGCCTTGGCCTTGGCGGGATCGGTCCCGAACTTCTCCGTGAAATTGCGTACCAGGTAGCGGGAGATGGAATCGAGCTCCCAGGTCTCGGCATTGATGAAATGATCGACCAGCTCGACGTCGATGACTACCGGCGCGAGCGAAGTGGAATCGTTGAGATATTTTTCCGGAGAGTCGTAGCGTGTGTAGGTAAGCAGCCAACCGGGAACCGCAGCCTTGCGGCGTCCGCCGTCGCGCATGCCGTCAAGTATCTCTTCGATTCCGGAATAAATGCCGTCGGCATACCACACGTAAGGGCCGTAATAATATGACTCACTGTATGTTCCAAGCTGCTTGGCCATGGACTCCAGGTTGGTGGAGGTAATGGTACCCGAGGTGTTGCGGTAAGTAAAATTGACACGGGCGTACATGGAATCGATACCGGTATCCATCAGTTCTCCGGTGCCGACGGTTTCTTCGAGTATCCACGAGCCCAGAGCGGTCTGCCGCCAGAGGTACTCGGGGTGTTTTTCTTTCTGGACGTGTACCCAGGCGTCGAATCCCACCTTGTCGGCGTCGTGCACATTGGTGGTCACGGTGCGGCCGCAGGAGGCAAGCGCGCATACGAATGCGGCTGCAAATATGATGTATTTCTTCATTTTCATTGTTCAATGGCGTCTTGCTGCTGCAGGAACCGTGCCGTTGCCGCAGCAACGTAAGCGGCCGCCGCAGAAGCGTCGGGAATGTCTTCGGGTATTAGTATCCGGCCGCCCGAGGCCTGCTCGTGTCCGCCGCCATGGAAGACTGAGGCGGCGAGGGAGCGCGCACTGGTGCCCTTTTTCGAGCGGAGCGAAACGCGGAAGCGTCCGTCCTCCTCTTGCCGGGCAAAGATGCTCAGGCGTACGTCCTTGATTTCCAGAGGCATGTTGACGAATCCTTCGGACTCGCCGTCGAGAAGGCCGTAAGACTGCAGCACATCGGCGGTGAGGACGATGAGGGCCGCGCCTTCGGGGGTGATGACCATCCGGTTGAGAAGTATGTCGCCCATGGCACGCAGACGCTGCTCGCGGCCGCTGGAATAGAGGCGCAGAAGTATGTCGTCGCGGTCGGCCCCGGCCTCAAGCAGTGCGGAAGCCATACGGAGCGTTCCCGGGAAGACGGAATTGGCGAAATTGTTGGTGTCGGTGGTCATGCCCGCCATCAGGGCGTATGCACAACGTGGCGGAAGGAGGCCGGCATTGCCCCGCACGTCGGGCATCTGCATCAGGACCTCGAAGAGCAGTTCGCAGGCCGAAGACACTTCGGTGGTGCTGAACGCAAGGTCGAAGGCCTCCAGGTCGGGAGCGGCATGATGGTCGATGAGCACTTTGCGTCCCCGGAAGGATCCACATTCTTCCGAAAGCGTTTCCGTCCTGCTGATTGTATTGAAATCCAGACAGATGAGGAGGTCACATCGGGCGATTGCGGCTGCCGCCTCGGAATGCACGGAAGTGGCTTGGGTACCGGCGAGCAGAAAATCGAGCCCGGCAGACTGGGGGTCGGGCAGCAGGAGCATGGCCTGCTTGCCGCGGGAGGCCGTAAGGTAGGAATACATGGCTGCGCTGCTGCCAAGTGCGTCCCCGTCGGGGTGCGTATGACAGAGGGTACAGACGAAAGAAGCTTCGTCTATCCATTTGCTCAGCAGCTGTACCTTTTCGACCATTTTCACGGCGCAAATTTAGCAATAATTATTGCATTTGATAAATCAATTTTATAACTTTGTCCGACTTTGCAAACAAATTAAAACACATAAAATGAACAAGACATTAAAGATCCTCCTCGAGATTCTTCTCCTCATCGGAATCGTGGCTTTGGTGTACGCCATTTACAGCAGCATCATGAAGCCTGTCAACTTCAACAAGCAGAAAGAACGCCGCGAAGCAGTCGCAATCCAGCGCCTCAAGGATATCCGCACCCTCCAGGTGGCATACAAGACAGAGAACGGCAAGTTCACTTCCACTGTCGATTCCCTCAAGAACTTCTTCGAGAACGGAAAGATGTCCATCGTGCTCCAGATCGGTTCCGCCGACGACTCCCTCGCATGGGCACACACAGAAAAGGTCAAGAAGGCCAACCGCAGGATCACCCCCGACCAGCTTTATCAGATGTACCTGAACGGCGACAAGAACCTCGTCTTCTCCATCGTAACCCAGATACCCGTCAAGGATACCCTCTTCCGTGGAAGGGAGGATTTCTGCGTCGATTCCCTCAAGTACATACCTTTCTCCGGAGGCGAGCTCACCCAGATGGAATCCGTAACCCGTATGGTTTCCGGTGTTCCCGTGCCCCTCTTCGAGGCCCGCATGCCTTACAAGATCCTCCTCAAGGGTCTTGACAACCAGCTCAGGATCAACCTCGACGCCGACCGCCGCGACCAGAACAGATACGAAGGCCTCCAGGTTGGCAGCATCACCGCCCCCAACAACAACGCCGGTAACTGGGAGTAACAGCTGTGTTCACCCTTGTCCCCGAGAACTTTTTCAGCCCCTCATCGGCCTTTCAGGCGCTCGCAGAGGTAGCTGCTCTTAAAGACAGCGACAGGGTTTCTTACAAGAAAATACCCCGCTATTCAGCGGTTTTGGTTTACGATATCCCGAGCGGAGAAGACACTCCGCCCGGGATTTTTGACATCCTGGAAAAGCTCCATTGCTGCAGCGAGTACAACAAAGTCCTGTGCTGCTGGAAAGATTCAGTTCTTAGCATGGCGATAGCCCAGGGCAAGAGTCTGCTGCTTGCAAACGAGTTCGCCGCTCCCGACTTCACTACGGCCCAGTACTATATATTCTTTGCCATGAAGTCGCTGCAGCTCAATCCGGAAGTCACCACAATCAGCTTCACTCACCCCCTTACGGCAGAGCAGGAAATGGCTCTGTACCGTTATTTCAAAGCTGTGGAGAGGATATGAGAATAATCGGCGGACGTCTCAAGGGCAAGACCATTTTCCCTCCTATGGGCTACAAGGCCCGTCCAACTACCGATTTCGCACGGGAAGGCCTGTTCAACATCCTTGGCAACGAATACGAGTTCGAAGACCTTA
>DGVM01000136.1 GCA_002395925.1 Bacteroidales bacterium UBA4284 | reverse complement strand
AGACCGAGGCGCGCGCATTCACAAAGCTGGAGGGCGCAGAAGAAGCGCTGCGCGAACTTGCCGGGCACTGCGAGATTGCGGTGGTCAAGGTCGGCAAGGACGGCAGCTGGCTGAAGAAGGGCGAAGAAGAGTATTATATTCCCGCATGGCCCGCAACCCCCGTGGATGCCACAGGCGCCGGAGACACCTATGCCGCAGGATTCCTCTATGCCCACTCCCTGGGAATGCCGCTCAAGGAATGCGGAGAGATAGGGTCCATCATCGCCGCGAAGGTGGTGGAAGTGGTGGGCACCAAGATAGATGTCCCCCGCTGGAGGGATGCCAAGGCGGAGATTCGGAAACTGATAGACAAGGTTAATGGCTAATCTCCTGATAAATACAGCCTTGCGCTGGCTGGAAAGCAAGGTTCCCACCTCGCTGATGCGCTTTTCCGACATCTCGCAGGTCACCGTCCTGCTGGATGCCGGGGCTGAGGACGCCGCCGAGGCGGAAGAAAAAGTCAAGGCCTTCTTCGCAGGCAGGGGAATCCAGCTGGTGCTGGTAAAGGTGCTGTCCGGGAGGCGCATCAAGGCGCACAAGGAGACCCAGGTCCTTCTCTCTCTGGTTCCGGATGCCGGATGGCGTCTGGAATATGCCGTCCGCCGCAGCAGGGCCCAGTTCAAGATAGGCCGCGTCCAGTTGCCGGGAGAGCCCTTCGACCTCGTTGTATCAGACCCCGCCGGCACATCTTTCCCCCAGACCGAAGTGTTCGAAAGGATGATGGATCTGGCAGAATCTCTCAAATAATCTGACGATGCTCAAAAAATACATTATAGTATTCCTGATTTCGATGGTTCCGCTGATTGAACTCCGCGGGGCGATTCCTTATGCCGTAGGCTTTGAACTTCCGCTGCTGCCATCACTTATCCTGGCAGTGATCGGAAACATGATTCCCGTGCCTTTCATCTTCCTTTTCGCCCGCAAGGTGCTGGAGTGGGGCAAAGACAAGAAATACATAGGCGGATTTTTCCGCTGGTGCCTGGAGAAAGGCGAGAAAGGAGGCCGCAAACTGGAGGCGAAGGCCGGCAGGGGGCTTTATGTCGCCCTTCTTCTGTTCGTGGGCATACCGCTGCCAGGCACAGGCGCCTGGACAGGCACCCTGGCCGCCAGTTTCCTGAACATGGACTTCAAGAAAAGCGTGCTTTACGTAATGCTGGGCGTGCTTCTCGCCGGCTTCATCATGCTGATCGCTTCCCTGGGAGTCTTCGGGGCGATTTCGCTGGCTAAATAGAATCCGCAAAATCCGTATCTACATAGTTGAACAAACTGCCGCATACGTTGGCCGAGAATCTCATGGCCACCGGCACCAGCACCTCCCAGTCCTCCCTTCGCAGGGCTTTCACGTCCTGCCTGGAGAAAGCATTCCTCACCAGGCCGTAGATGATGCCTGCGTTGAAATTGTCCCCTGCGCCAATGGTGGACACAACTTTCTCTATGGGGGCCGTAGGAAAGGCGGCGTGAACTCCCGGCGAGAACACTTCGGCATCTTCCCCTCCGCGCGTGCAGATAAAGTTCGGGCACAGGGGCGCGATGAACTCTTTGTACACCCCGGCCGCATCGCTGCTGCCATACAGGCACTCTATATCCTCGGAAGAGCCACGGACTATGTCCGCAAGGGCGATATTTGCCTCGAAAAGGGTCCTCTCCGCCGGGTGGTTCTTCCTGAAATTGATGTCGTAGTATACGATTGCGCCGGCATCCTTCGCACGGCTGACGAATTCCCTGGTCTGCCTTCCGGTCACGGGGCTGACTGCGAAGAAGGAACCGAAGATGACGATATCCCCCTCGGCGACGGGAGTTTCGGGAGTGCGGAACGGAGGCAGGTCCTTGTCGCGGTAGAACTCGTAATGGGCGTTGTTCGCGGCATCGAGCATCGCAAGGGAAACCGTACTCTGGCCCTTTGCGCGCCGGATGCCTTCTATCCCCACCCCGTTCTTTTCCATGAAGTCCGCAACCAAGTCCGCAACTGCATCGTCCCCCACCTGCGACTCCATCAGCAGGCGGATTTCCGGAGACAGCCGGCCCACGGTGCGCCCCAGCGAAATCATCGAATTGAAAACCGAACCACCGGGCACCGCCGCCTGCGGCTGTCCCTCACGGAAAACGATGTCCAGCACCGTCTCGCCTATGCCTATGATTTTGCGTGTCATAGGTACAAATGTAGTTATTTATCTCCAAATCAGATCCACTGATTGGAGTTCTTCGGCAAACGCCTTTAAATTATTGCGAAAACGCTCAACCGTGGCTTTTCCAGGTTTTGAGGTTCCATTCATATAATGACTGAGTTGACGCTGATTGATTCCGGAAATCCGTTCCAAACCGGCAAGGCTCAAGGCATATGCATAATACTGCAGGAAAGACGGTATGTCGTAATGATAATCGAATTCAAGATCCTCATAGTGCTGTCCTTCTTCTTCCATCAGTTCAACAATGTCCTTGTATGCATCAAGAAAATCCAATTTGGCTTCTTCCACGGTCCTGCCGGTTCCATTCAGTCCGAAAGGGACTTCCGGCGCTTCCATTACAGCCGAATACACATAATCTCCTTCGTTAACCCGCCCTATGACAACATTTACCTTTTTCATAACGATATTCCAGATTGTAATACAATATCCTTCAACGTTTTAATATACACTTCAGCGGCATCGTGCCTTGCTATGGGGAATCTTCTTCCAGTCTTGGAACTGTACCATATCTCGTGATTTGCTCCTTGCCGGACAAGAACACATCCCTGCTTTTTCAACAATCTGCGAAGCTCACTGTATTTCATTGCAAAAATATTAAAACTAATACTAAAATCCAAATTACAATTCCCCGAAATTTCGTCTGTCCAGGAAACGGTATCCCGCAGCTTCGGAGATGTGGACCGGAAGGATGTCGCGCTGTCCGGCGAGGTCCGCAAGGGTGCGGGAGATACGTACTATGCGCGAGTAGGCCCTGGCGGACAGGCCCAACCTTTCTATTATGTTCTCCAACAGAGTCTTGCAATCATCCGAGAGCGGGCAGTATTTCTCCATCTGGGCATTGCTCATCTCCGCATTGGTATTGATGCCTTCTGCGCGGAAGCGTTCCGCCTGCACCTGCCTGGCCGCAGCCACCCTGGCCGCCACGACCGCGCTGCTCTCGGCTTTCGGCCTGTCGATCAGGCGCCTCGTATCGACGGGATTGACCCAAACATGAAGATCGATGCGGTCGAGCAGGGGGCCGGACAGACGGCTGAGATATCCTACACGCTGCCCTACCGTACAGGTGCAGCGGTCACCGTCGCCATAGTAGCCGCAGGGGCAGGGATTGGTAGCGGCCACCAGCATGAAGGAGGCAGGATATTCCACCTTCCCGCGAAGGCGCG
>DGVM01000223.1 GCA_002395925.1 Bacteroidales bacterium UBA4284 | reverse complement strand
AGAACTCGGAAGCAGCGCAGTCCATTGCGATGGTGATGTCCTTGCCGGGCTCCAGGCCTGCAGCCTTGATGGCCTCGATGATGCAGTCGAGTGCGTCGTCGATACCCTTGAGTGCGGGAGCGAAACCACCCTCGTCACCTACTGCAGTGCTGCAGCCACGGTCCTTGAGGACCTTCTTGAGTGCGTGGAACACCTCTGCGCCCATGCGGACGGCCTCGGCCTCGCACTTGGCTCCTACGGGACGAATCATGAACTCCTGGAACGCGATGGGGGCGTCGGAGTGGGCACCGCCGTTGATGATGTTCATCATAGGAACGGGGAGGACATAGGTATTGGTGCCGCCGATATAGCGGTACAGGGGGATGTCGAGGTAATTTGCCGCTGCATGTGCGACTGCGAGGCTGACACCCAGGATGGCGTTGGCGCCGAGCTTGCTCTTGGTAGGAGTGCCGTCGAGCTCGATCATGGTCTTGTCGATGGCGCGCTGCTCGAGAGCGGACATGCCGATGATGGCGGGAGCGATGACGTCGTTGACGTTGGCGACTGCCTTGAGGACGCCCTTGCCGAGGTAGCGCTTCTTGTCGCCGTCACGAAGCTCGAGAGCCTCGTTTTCGCCGGTGGATGCTCCGGAAGGAACAGCCGCTACGCCCTTTACACCTGACTCGAGGGTAACCTCAACCTCGACTGTGGGATTGCCTCTTGAATCGAGGATTTCCCTGCCTGTAACTTCGATGATTCTCATTTTTTTATTGATAAAATTAAGTTGTTAAGCTTTTTGCCGCGCAAATTTAGTCAATTTTAGGGAATTATGGTAAAAAAAACGTAAAGATTCAGCCCCACTTGCTGGTTTTGCAATAACGAAGTATCTTTGCAGCAGTATGAACGGACCATCACCAGAAAAAATGGAGCGGATGTTCGACTCCATAGCCCCGGATTACGACAAGCTCAATCACATGCTGTCGCTGGGTCTCGACAGGTTGTGGCGGCGGCGTGCCCTGAAGCTGATAGTCGATCCGTCGAAGGCACAGAGGATACTCGACGTGGCCTGCGGCACAGGAGACTTCAGCATCGCGATTGCACTCAAGTCACATCCACAGACGCGGATAACGGGTGCCGACCTGTCGGAAGGCATGCTGGAAGTAATGCGCGGAAAAGTTGCCCGCGCCGGCTGCCAGAAGCAGATTTCCACCATCCGCTGCAATTGCGAGGCACTGCCTTTCGATGACTGCAGTTTCGACCGTGTCACCATTGCATTCGGCATACGCAACTTCGAGCACAGGGAGGCCGCACTCAAGGAATTCCTGCGGGTCCTGAAGCCGGGCGGGACCCTTGTCGTGCTCGAACTCAGCGTACCGGAGAACAAGACCCTGAGAGCCCTGTACAACGTATATTTCACCAAAATACTCCCGGTAATCGGAGGACTCGTTTCGGGTGACAAGTCGGCGTACCGCTACCTTCCCGCCTCGGTGCTCAAATTCCCCGGTCCGGCGCAGTGGTGCGCAACCATGCAGGCCTGCGGCTACGGCGGGATCACACATAAAGCGTTCACCTTCGGCCTCTGCCGCATGTACACCGGCAGCAAATGAAAGTAAGTTCCTGCATTCGTTCGATGCGCCTGCGCACTCTGCCCGCCTGCGCCATAGGTATTTTCAGCATAGGGGTGCTGATGTGCGTCTTTTCGCGTGTCAACGCCGCAGGGGCTTCAGCATGGCGATGGATTTACCTTGTTACGCTTCCGCTGTACGTATTGCACCTGAAGGGCGTATGGACACATAGCGGCAGAGCCCTGGACCACCTGCTTCCCATGCTGGTCATCAGCACTTTCGTCCTGTCGGTGCTGGCAGGATTGGGAATTATGCTCTAAGGTCACGCTGAAAATCCAAACAGAAGCATCAGCTCCGGACCTTTTCCAGCAGCTGCTCCGGTACGTAAACGGTAGCGATGGCCGCGACGCCGGAAAGGATGATTACCAGCCTGCGGTCTTTGCGGATACGACGCACATAACCTTCGCTTCCCTTGAAAGGACCGTCCTTTACCCGCACAAGGTCGCCGACGGCATAGGACTCAGGGGCGTTGGGAAGGATTTCTGCAGCAGCTCCGGCCGATGTCATTATGCGAAATGCTTCAAATTGCCTGTCGGGAATGACCAGCGGCTCACGGGTCTTACGGTCGGAATACAGATAGATGTATCCGAACTGAGAGTCGCGCAGCCGTATGGCGGTGAGCCTGTCGGTATGGATGAACATATAGGACGGCAAAACCTTCTGGGCATAATAGCTGATGCCAAGCTCGTCAAGGATGTCACGCATCCTTGCTGTCCTGTTCCAGAAGACTTTGATTGCATACCATTGCTGCATAGGCGCAAAAATAAGTTTTTTTTGCCATATTTGCCACATGAAACGAACTATGATAATGCTTCTCGGGCTACTGCCCCTCGCCTGCCATGCCACAGGCGCCGCCACCGACAGTCTGCTGGTAGTCAGCTGGAACGTTGAGAATTTCCTGGATTACCGCAGCGACACCACTGGCCGGCACACATCTTCCCGATTCTACTCCAAATGCAACGCAATCTGTAAGACCCTGCTGCTTATAGCGTCAGCTGAAGGCCGTCTGCCCGACGCCGTAGCGCTTATGGAAGTCGGCGACCGCTTTGTCCTGGACAGGCTGATACGCAGCACGGCCCTGCGAAAGCTGGATTACCGTATAGTGCATTACGAATCGCCGGACAGGCGTGGTATAGACTGCGCGCTGCTGTATCGGAAGAGCACCCTTGACCTCTTGCGCTCGTCGCCCCACCACTTGCGGGACAGTTGCGGAGCCGTGCTGCCCACAAGGGACATACTGCTATGCGAATTCGACATTCTCGATATTCTCGTAAACCATCACCCCTCCAAAGTCGGAGCCGGCTCGGGAAAACGCAGGATGACAGCAATGGCAAGGATGAACGCCATCGTTGATTCACTTACCGCCGAAGGGCACTGCAGAATTCTCTGCACAGGAGATTTCAATGACGACCTCTGGCAAGACGGCTCGCCCGGTACCATCAAATACAATGGCGACTGGGAAAAGATAGACGGCCATTTTGCCAGAGGCCTCACTGTCAAAGAGTCGGTGTTCGACGACGCCTGCCTGACCGAAGCCGACCGCAGCTGGGGAGGGACGAAACCACGCAGGACTTTCGTGGGGCCACGGTACAACGGCGGAGTCAGCGACCATTACCCGCTGGTCCTGAGAGTTGAAATCCCAGGACCGGCGGAAAAGGATCAACGACCGGGGCCGTGACCGTTGCCACCCTGCCCGCTCCGCTGGGTGTACTTGCCCAGAGTAACCTTGCTGCCTCCCGATGCAGAAGGAGCCGTGAAGGCTGCAATCACGTTTCCGCTGCCGCCGGAGATTTTCATGTTGCCGTTTGAATCGATGGCATCGTTGCCGCCGGCATATCCGTACACGTATCCTCCGCCGCAAAACCAGAGAAAACGGGGACACTGATTCCGGACTCAGACGGAGTCTCGTCATACTGAATCTGATCTTTTTGGCATGACCAGAGAATCAACAGGCCGATAACGGGTATAAAGTATATGATACTGCCTTGGCCTGGAGCAAAAAGGATTCCGTGCCGGAAATGATTCAGCGAACGCCCGTTTTTCTTAAACGAAACACAGCGGAACACAAAAAAAAGACCGGCACAATGGCCGGTCTGAATAAAAGATTTCTCGACTGCGTTCGAAACGACAGTCTGATTAATTCTGCTTGATGGCTGCCTGGGCTGCTGCAAGGCGGGCGATAGGCACGCGGAAAGGTGAGCAGCTGACGTAATCGACTCCGATCTTGTTGAAAAAGTGGACGGAATCGGGATCGCCGCCATGCTCGCCGCAGACGCCGCACTTGAGCTCAGGCCTCTTGCTGCGGCCGCCCTGGATACCAATCTCCACGAGTTTGCCGACAGCCTTGACATCGATGGTCTGGAA
>DGVM01000182.1 GCA_002395925.1 Bacteroidales bacterium UBA4284 | reverse complement strand
ACTATCGTGGCGAGGTGTGCGTCATCCTGGTCAATCTGTCCTCCGAGCCATTTACGATAGAGTGCGGAGAACGCATCGCGCAGCTTGTGCTCGCACGCCACGAGGTCATCGAGTGGGAAGAAGCCGCCGAACTGTCTGATACGGCCCGCGGCGAGGGAGGATTCGGTAGTACAGGTACAAAATGAAAGATTTATACGACAAATATTGCGAATGCGGCTTCAGGGTGACCACCGACAGCCGTACAATCAAGGGCGGAGAGATGTTTTTCGCCCTTCGCGGCGAGAACTTCGACGGCAACGATTATGCGCTCAAAGCGCTTCAGGCCGGAGCTGTCTGGGCGGTAGTCAACGAAGACGCCCCCATCGCTCCGGACTCACGCCTGATACGTGTTCCCGACCCTTACGAGACCCTGCGCGACCTTGCCATATGGCATCGCCGGCATGTTTGCGACGGCAGACTGCCCGTCATCGGCCTCACGGGTACGAACGGCAAAACCACCACCAAAAACCTTATCGCTTCGGTGCTGGCCCGCAAGTTCCGTGTCACAGCCACCCAGGGCAACCTCAACAACGACATCGGCGTTCCCCTCAGTCTGCTGTCCATACGGCCGGACACCCAGATCGCCGTTATCGAGATGGGGGCGAATCACCCCGACGACATAGAGAAACTGGTCCGCGTCAGCCAGCCTGATTACGGTCTGATTACCAATGTAGGGCGGGCCCATCTGCTGGGATTCGGCAGTTTTGAAGGCGTCAAGCGTGCCAAGGGGGCTCTTTACCGTTGGCTCGGCTCGCGCGAGGGCGGGGTCATCTTTCTGAACGAAGACGATCCGGACCTTCGCGAAATGGCATCCCGTGAACCTTGCCACTGTTTTGGTTACGGAGTTCGGTATCAAGGTGCGACTGTGCTTCCCGCTACGTCGGAAAATCCTTTCCTGCGCCTGAGTGTGGGCGGCTATACGGTCAATACCAAGCTCGTAGGTGCCTACAATGCAACCAACGTGCTTGCAGCGCTGGCGATCGGTGACTACTTCGGAGTCCCGCGCGAAGATGCGGTAGCGGCAATAGAGGCTTTCGTTCCCTCCAACCAGCGTTCGCAGATGGTAGTCACGCAGCGCAACACCCTCATCGTCGATGCTTACAACGCCAATCCGTCGTCGATGGCGGCGGCGCTGGAAAACTTTGCCCTGGTCCAGGCTCCCGTCAAGCTTGCGCTGCTTGGAGACATGCGCGAACTCGGAGCCGAGTCGCTTGCCGAGCACGTGCGCATCCTGAATATGCTGCGAGAGCAGAAGATACCTGCCATGCTGGTAGGGGAGGAGTTCTCCAAAGCCCTGAAGGAGACGGGGATATCAGACTTTACATCGTTTGATACTTCAGATGCTCTGGCATCTTGGCTGCACGACAATCAGCCCACTGGCAGCACTATACTTGTCAAAGGGTCCAGGGGCATCATGATGGAGAAAGTCCTACCTGAGCTTTAGCGCTCTCAAGGCAAGCCTGCCAAGAGCGGCGCACAAACAGGCGAAAGCGGCGCCTACGGCAAATCCCACGAGAACGTCTCCCAGGAAATGCTTGCCCACGAATACGCGGCTGATGCCTACAAGCAAGGCCCAGCACACTACGAACAAGCCGTAGCCCCTGTAGCTGCGGCTTTTGTCGTTCTTGAATCCCAACAGCGAACACAGGGCGACACCCAGTACGTTTGCGGCGTGGGCGGAAAAGAACCCGTACATGCTGCCGGGCTCCTCGAGTACATGGAGGCCTGCGACAAGCATCTGAGGGTCGTTGACGGGGCGCAGCCTGTGCGTTGCCGCCTTTATGAGGTTGGCGAACTGGTCGCATGCAGCTACGCAAAGCAGGCATGAGGCGATTATTATGAGCCCCCTTTTCCAACCCAGCCTGAGCACCAGGAAGACCGCCACTACGGCAAACAGGACAAAGGTGGCCGGACGACCCGTCATAAACTGCCAGAAAGCGTCGGAAACGGGGGAGTGCAGGCTGTTCAGACCGAGCGTGAGCTCACGGTCGAGCAGTTCGGCTACTGCTGCAAAGCTTCCCATAGTTTGTCCTTCAGTTTGTCGAGACCTTCGCCGCTGGCTGATGAGATGAATACGTGCGGGATGCGTCGGGGAAGGTGCTTTGCAAGCTCTTTTTCGATGTCGGCGTCAATGAGGTCGCACTTGGTGACAGCAAGGATCCGCTGCTTGGAGAGGAGCTCCGGGTTATATAACTTAAGTTCTTGGAGGAGAGTCTTGTAGCTGGCAGCGATATCATCTTCCTCGCAACTTACCATGAACAGCAGGACGGAGTTTCGCTCAATGTGTCTGAGGAAGCGCGTACCTATGCCCTTGCCCTCGTGGGCCCCTTCGATAATGCCGGGAATGTCGGCCATTACGAACGAGCGGTCGTCGTAGTAACGGACAATTCCGAGGTTGGGCTCAAGGGTGGTGAAAGCGTATGACGCGATCTTGGGCTTGGCGGATGTGATGCTGCTCAGCAGGGTGGACTTGCCGGCGTTCGGGAATCCTACCAGACCTACGTCTGCAAGCAGCTTGAGCTCGAGTATCACGACCCTTTCCTCTCCGTCCTCTCCGGGCTGGGCGTATCGCGGGGTCTGGTTTGTAGCGCTCTTGAAGTTGTTGTTGCCAAGTCCTCCCTTGCCGCCGCGGCAGAGAATCTTCTCTTGCCCGTCTTCTGTGAGGTCGAAGAGTATTTCGTCCGTCTCTGCATCCTTGGCTACGGTTCCTACCGGAACGTCCAGTATGATGTCTGCACCGTTCTTGCCCTTGCAGAGCGCTGCGCCCCCTTTCTCCCCGTCGTCCGCCTTGATATGCTTGCGGTATTTGAGGTGTATGAGAGTCCAGAACTGGGCGTTGGCACGCAGTATGATGTGTCCTCCGCGTCCTCCGTCGCCGCCGTCGGGCCCTCCCTTGGGAATGTACTTAGCCCTGTGCAGGTGCATCGACCCGGCTCCGCCGTGTCCGCTTGCGCAGTAAATCTTTACGTAGTCTATGAAATTCGATTCGGCCATAATAGCTCTTGCTTTGTTTACAAAGGTAGCGAATTTCTTTGATTTCCAGAAAAGCGGGAGTCTCGCGGGCTCGTGAACCACGAAAAATCACAACCTGCAAACTGTAAATACGGTTGCAGACTTGCTGTTTCTTCGTGACCTCGGGAAGTTGAAGAAGGTGGCGGTGGCAATGAGAACTCTATCTTAGCATGAGCTGATACTTTTTCAGAGGCTCATTCAATGCATCCTGGCTGACAGGGGTCTCCGGGCTGAAGAAGTCGGTCTGGAAACGACCGCCTGCGACGCTCCAGTTGCCTACCGCTTCGCCGTCCAGGAGGATGACGGGCCAGAACGTGCCTTTTTTGTCGTGGGCGCGATGGGCATTGTCGGGATGGAGGGCAACGTGTCTGCTCTTGTATCCGATGAGGTATTCGTCATAAGACGGCAGCAGGGTGACCGTTCCGCTGCGGAATCCACGAGTGCGGCCGTCCTGGTGCCGGAAGAAAATGAGTCCTTTCCAGCGCTCTTGGATGAGTTCCGTGCGGATAGCATCCAACCCTGCCTTGCAGTCGCTGATGTTCATTCCGGTCCACCATACGAAGTCCTCCAGGGTGGCCGGACCGTGGCTTCGGATGTATTTCCTTGCCAGCAGGGCAAGGGCTTCATCTCTGGAGACGGGGCTTTGCTTGGGAAGTTTGGCCTCTGCGAGGGCGTAGCTGTGTTTTACCGGTAAAAGGTCTCCGCTGCACAGCATGCCTGCGTACTCGGCCAGCAGGATGTGGTAGGAAAGCCGGCGGTCGTCAATGTCAATGCCTTTTTCTTTGACGGCACAGGCCAAATCGGACTTGAGGGCGATGCGATTCCTGCCAAGGCAGTCGCTGAAGATCTGCCGGATGGCCTCTTGCTCCGCCTCTGGGATGCTGACGCCGTTTGACTTCATCCAACCGGCCATGCCCCTCATGGCGTTCACGCGGCATAACTCCATCATCCAGCGCCAGTCCTCTCCGGCCACGAGCTGCCAGGTCGTGCGGAACAGGTGCGTCCTGACGATTCTTCCGCTGTTGTAATCTTGCTCAAAGGCACGCAGGGACGGATTCTTCGTACGCATCCCGACAGCCCAGCGCATCATCCGGTATTCCTGTGCCTGCATTGCTCCCATCCACTCCACGACGTCGTGCGGAGAAGTGAACTGCGGGCAGATAAGCTGCTGGTTCAGGAGCCTTGAGGATATGGGATTCATTCTTTTGCGTTTACGTATGGCAGGTGCTAAGTTACGAATATTCTCATAAGATTATGTAAATCCGGCAGTGGATGATGCAAGATATTGCGCGACGCTGGATTTAAAACGAAGAAAATAGTATATTTGCAGAAAACAGGACATTATGAAGATCAAGTTCCTCGCCGTTTACATACTTGCCGGAGTGGCATTTGCTGGTGTCTCGCTGTGGGTGTTCCTTTCCAAGGGCCGCAGCGCCAAGGCCGTAGCAGCCAAGTACAAGCTTGGCGGCATCATGCTTACTGCCTTGTCTTTCCTTTCCGCCGCCTCGTGCGGCAACACTCCGACCGTCACCTGCTACGAGCCTGCGACTCCGCCCGAGGTGATGTGCTACGACGTTGCCGTGCAGACCGACGTGCCTTCCATCATCGTCAAGGGCAGCCAGTACATGAACGTCAAAGCGGGCGAAGTCTTGACAATTACAATCGCAAGCCCCACATTCGAGGAGTATAAATGCTGTATAAATGCAGCGGAAGGAGATAATCCGGCGCTGATCCAGACCAAGACGTTCAAGTCGGACGAACAGCTGCAGAAACCGGAGGCGGTGTTTGAACTTGTGCTTGAGCCTGACGGGTACTCCGGAGAGGCCGCGGTTACCGTTTACGGTATAAGGTCCGATGCCGGCGGCAATCCGGTGGAAACCCTGCTCGGCGCTGATCTTCCTACAATTACCATCCTCGGATGAGCCGCACCAGGATAGGCAACGTCGTATTCGAGCTTACCCAGGCCTGCAACCAATGTTGCAGGTTCTGTTATAATTATTGGCGGGACGGCAGCACCCCCATCCCTCCACCGGAGCCCCGGACCGTACGCCGGACCCTGGGCAAACTGCTGTCACAGGCCGGCGTCGGCACCCTTTCGTTTTCGGGAGGCGAGCCGATGCTGCTGCGCAACATTCACGATCTGGCCCTTTTCGCCCGTTTCCGCGGTTCCTCGGTCAACGTTCTCACCAACGGCACCCTCCTGACCGAAGAGGCGCTCCGGAATTTCGTGAGCATCGGCATCGGGGCCATACAGATACCGTTCCTGAGCTTCAAGCCCGAGGTTCATGAATATCTTACCGGGCTTCCGGGCTCGTGGGCCAAGGCGTCGGATGCCTTGCACAGAGTCGCTTCCGTCATGCCGGCAGGCGCTTATGCGGTGCTTGTCATCACAAAGGTCAATGCCCCGGATGTCTCCGGAACCCTGGAGTACTTGTACGGAATGGGTGTGCGCAACGTTATGGTCAACCGCTTCAACATAGGCGGCATGGGACTCCGGCATACGGATGAACTGGTGCTCGACCCCGTTACCCTTGCCAAGGCTTTTGCCGACGTCGAGGCTTTTGCCGTCTCGCATCCCGGCACCAGGTTCGTCAGCGGCGTATGCACTCCGCTGTGCCTCATGGATACGGCGCCGTATCCGCATGTGATGTTCACTGCGTGCAGCACCGACTTCAATCTGCGCCCCGTCGCCGTCAGTTTTACTGGAGACGTGCGTTTCTGCAATCATTCTCCGGTGGTAATAGGCAACATTTACCAGCGTCCGATAGGGGAGATACTGACCGATCCGGCAAACGTCTCGCGGTACTCGGTGGTGCCGGAACGCTGCCGGGACTGCAAGCTTCTGAGCCGCTGCAACGGTGGCTGCCGCGCCGCTTCGGAGCAGGTGTACGGCAGTTTCGGCGAGGCGGACCCGGTACTCGCTTACAAACAATAGGAATAAACGTTATGAAGATAGTCTTTCTCGATGCCTCCACGATGGGCGACGCCTCCCTGGCAGAAATCGCTGCCCTGGGCGAACTGGTCTGTTATCCGTCTTCTTCTCCCGAGCAGGCGAGGGAGCGGGTGCATGACGCAGATGTGCTGATAGTTAACAAGGTGGTGGTGGACAAGGCCCTTCTCGATGCCGCCCCTGCCCTCAAACTGGTGTGCGAAGCCGGAACCGGCATCAACAATATAGACACCGTCCTGTGTTCGGAACGTGGGATACAGGTACGCAACGTGGCAGGGTATTCCACAGATTCCGTGGCCCAGATCGCCTGGATGCATATACTCAACCTTGCCGGGAATGCATTCCATTACGATGCTTATGTAAAGGACGGAAGATACAGCTCCGGGAGCATTCATGTCGATGCAGGTCACCCGTTTACGGAGCTTGCCGGCAAGAAGCTCGGAATAGTGGGGATGGGCGCCATCGGTTCCAAGGTGGCTCGCATCGCAGACGCGTTCGGGATGCAGGTCATATACTATTCCACATCCGGCACGTCGCATTGCAAGGACTATCCGTCCGTGAGCCTCGACGAGCTTCTCGGGCGCAGCGACGTCATCAGCATCCATGCTCCATACAACTCCTCTACGACGGGACTCATCGATTATGAAGGGCTGTGCAAGATGAAGCCGACTGCGTTCGTGGTCAACACCGGGCGAGGGGGCATTGCTGTCGAAGCGGACCTGGTGCGTGCCTTAGATGAGGAACGCATAGCGGGAATCGGAGTTGACGTATATCAGTGCGAACCCCTGCCGCAGGATCATCCGTATCTGCATTCCAGGTATCCGGAGCGTATATTGTTTACGCCGCATATCGCCTGGTACAGCAGGGAAGCCCGCACCCGTCTCGCTCACGAGATGGCAGAGAATATCAGGAAATATTATCTATAGACGAGTCTGCCTGCGGCGCTCTTCGTAGTAATCGTGCCTGCGCGGATTCTCGGGGAACCAGCCCCGAAGCACCCGTTTTTCCTGCAGGAACATCTCGTGGATGCCCCAGAAACAGCAGAACGCGAACCCTCCTATGATGATGGAGGCGATGTCGTTATGTATCAGCAGGGACAGGACACTGAGAATCAGTCCCGCCACAAGCCATATCCACCAGCAGGCTTTTCCCCAATGGTATTCCATCTTTATGACGGCAGGATGGCATATGCCGATGCTCAGGAATACGGAAGCCCCGATTATGATGCCAATGAAATTCATACTCTCTTTACAAATATAGTGATTTAGCGCGAATTATAATTCGAAGTCCATAGACTCTCCGCTCTCGGGATGCCTGAAGCTGAGGCGGCACGCGCGTAGCCATAGTCTTTCGCACATGGTGGCGGCACCGTACAGGGCGTCTCCTTTGATGGGGTGACCCAGCCCGCGGGGGTGTGCGGCGTGCACGCGTATCTGGTGGGAGCGGCCCGTAAGCGGATGGAACAGGACGTCTATGCTGCCGTCGGGCAAGATGTCGAGAACCCGGTATTCCGTAACGGCCTTTTTGCCGGATTCGTCATCGACCATCTGCCTTGGCCTGTCGTAGTAGTCGAGGGCGAGTGGAAGGGCGATGGTGCCTTTGCGCGCATGGTTCCACGGACCTCCGACAAGGCGGGCGCGGTACCATTTTTCGACCTCCCGGCATGCGAACTGCCGTTCCAATGCGGCCTTGTCGGGAATGGAGCGGGCGAAGACCATGAGACCCGAGGTGTCCATGTCGAGCCTGTGGCAGCTTTCCACCTCGTTGCCGAATCGCTCGCGCAGCCATCCGAGGAGCGAAGGAGCCGCAGTGCGTCCCGGGACCGACAACAGACCGGACGGCTTGTCGACTACGATGATATGTGCGTCGTCATAGAGGATTCCCGGTTCGGCAGGGGAGCCCAGGGCTGCATCGAGCGGGTTGGGTTCCACTTCGAGCCCCTTCATCATCCAGGTAAGAAGAGGACCGCATTTCCCCGTACATGAAGGGTAGAAGCGCCCCTGCTCACGTACCTCGCTGCGGGGACTCCGCCCATACCAGAATTCACCCATGGCAATAGGTCTGAGCCCGTTCAGATAGGCGTGATTCAGCAGTTTGGGCGCGGCGCAGTCGCCGGTGCCTGCCGGAGGAACCAGCCCACGAAGGGCGAAGATCTCTTTTATGCTCATCTGCTCGCCCAATGCGTTGTTGACCAGATATCTGCTGAACAGTTCACCTTGCAGCCCGGCGGACGCGGCAGCCTTGAGAGGGCCGTCCGGCATGGCGGATACAGCCGCCTCGCGCTCCTTGAACCAGGGGCCGGTGGTGTCGAATATCGGAGGCACGAAACCCGGAAGATGCGAACGTCCTGCAGCAAGTCCGCTGAATGCATACAGAGGGCCGGCGTCGGTTATGAGCACCCCGAGCATCTTGCCTTCTTTGAGCATAGGTCCGATCGAAGGATCGCCTTCGAGACGCTCACACAAGACGCGCGCCGCATCGGCGACAAGGGGATGCGGCACGTAACGGAAAGGATATGTAAACAGGCCGTCCACGTCAGGCAAACTCCTGAAGAAGCTGCCAGACCTTGTGTACGGGGAAACCCATGACGTTGTAGAAGGAGCCTTCGATGCGCCCCATCGCGGCAAAGCCGAGCCACTCCTGTATGCCGTATCCGCCGGCCTTGTCGAATGGCTTGTAACGTTCTATGTAATAAGCGATCTCGTCTTCTTCCAGCGGCGCTACGTGAACCACCGTGGTATCGGTTTCGCTGCGCTCTTTGTCTGCGGTACGGAAAACTACGCCTGACACTACCAGGTGCGTGCGCCCGGAAAGGCGGCGCAGCATCCGGGCGGCTTCCTGCGGAGAATGCGGCTTGCCAAGCACGGTGTCATCGACTATGACCACGGTGTCTGCCGTGATAAGCAGTTCGTCGTCTGCAAGGGGACGATGGAAACCGTGGGACTTTCCGAGGGCCATGAGCAGGGGCACTTCGCAGGGTGCGGCATCGGCGGGAACCGATTCCTCGAAGCTGTTGCCCGTATCGACCGTAAATTCCACGTCGAGTCCGGCCAGAAGTTCGCGGCGGCGCGGCGAACCGCTGCCGAGAATGATGCGTTTAGAACATGTTTTCATATTTATCGACGTCGAAAATCCATTTCCCCTGTTCTTTCATGACCATTTCGAGCACCCAGCGTACAAACCCTCTGCCGCCTGGAATCGGGGAGACCAGGTCGGCTGCTGCCTTGGCCTCCGCGGCGGCGTCGGCCGGTACCGCTCCAAGGCCGGCAAACTCCAGGGCCGGGACGTCGGGAATGTCGTCGCCCATGTAAAGCACTTCTTCTGCACGGAGCTTGTAAGTGTCGCAGAATTGGCTTATTGAGCGACGCTTGTTGCGGACCTTGAGAAAGATGTTCTGATAGGGTATTCCGTATGCGGTAAGCCGTTTGCGGACAGCCTCGGTGTTGCTGCCGGTTATGACTCCCAGCAGGTAGCCGTTGAGGGCTGCCATGCGGAGGGCGTGGCCGTCTTTTTCGTTGAATATGCGCAGGGGTTCGGCGTTGGGATCGACGATGATGCTGCCGTCGGTCATGACGCCGTCCACATCCAGTAGGAAGGCCTTGATGCCCTTAAGATTTTGTACCATTCGGATTGAAATCCGCGAGGTTGAAAGTGCCCTTGGGAGAACCCGGAAGCTCGATGCGTCCGAACTGGTTCTCGTACTTGCCGATATTGTCGTTCAGGGCGTTCAGGAGCCTCTTTGCATGTTCGGGGGTCATGAGTATGCGGTTGCTTATTTCGGGCTTCTGCAGACCGGGGAGCATGGTGGCGAAGTCGATTACGAATTCGCTGTGGGAGTGGCTGATGATAGCGAGGTTGGAGTAGCTTCCTTTGGCCACTTCGGGCTTGAGTTCCAACTGAAGTTGTTTATTCTCTTCCATAATTATTTATTTTTTACCAATTGCATGATAATATGAAGGCAAATTTACGCCAAAAATTGTATCTTTGCAAGATATGGAACTAAACGCAAAATACAATCCTTCCGAAGTGGAGGACAAATGGTACTCCTGGTGGCTCGAACACAGGTGCTTCCATTCCGAACCCGACTCCCGTGAACCCTATACGATAGTCATTCCCCCGCCCAACGTGACGGGTATCCTGCACATGGGACATGTGCTCAACAACACGCTCAACGACGTGCTTGTGCGCAAGGCCCGCATGGACGGCAAAAACGCCTGCTGGGTCCCCGGGACCGACCATGCCTCCATTGCGACCGAGAACAAGGTGGTGGCCCGCCTCGCCTCCCAGGGCATACGCAAGGAAGACCTCACCCGCGAGGAGTTCCTCAAGCATGCATGGGCCTGGAAAGAAGAGCACGGAGGCATCATCCTCCAGCAGCTCCGCAAGCTGGGCGCGTCCTGCGACTGGGACCGCACCCGCTTCACCATGGATCCCGAGCTCAGCGACGCGGTCATCGCGACCTTCGTATATTTCTACAAGAAAGGGCTTATCTATCACGGTTACCGCATGGTCAACTGGGATCCCGTT
Organism: Bacteroidales bacterium UBA4284; assembly: GCA_002395925.1. The sequence goes on along the minus strand of DGVM01000182.1, from coordinate 58 downwards.
GCGCATACTGCAATATCCGACGATGAGGTCATACACCGCGATACCAAGAGCCATTTCT
>DGVM01000066.1 GCA_002395925.1 Bacteroidales bacterium UBA4284 | reverse complement strand
TGCTCTTCTTCACCGACCAGGGCATACGTTACTGCAAGAAGGTTTACGAGCTGCCCGAAGGCACCCGTACCTCCAAGGGCAGGGCGGTGCAGAACCTGCTGTCCATCGATGCCAGCGACAAGATCCGCACCTACCTCAACATCCCTCTTCCCAAGAATGCCGACATGAGCGTCGAGCGCTACGTGATACTCGTCACCAAGAAGGGCGTAATCAAGAAGACCGACCTGTCCGACTACACCAATTCCCGCAGTTTCAACAAGGGCATACGTGCAATCAACATCCGCGAAGGGGACGAACTTCTCGACGCACTGCTTACCGACGGCAGCCACGAAATCATGATTGCAGCCCGCAAGGGCCGCTGCTGCCGCTTCGACGAGAGCGAACTCCGCTCACTCGGACGCAATTCCAGCGGTGTGCGCGGCATAAATATCGACGATGACGACGAGGTCATCGGCGCCCTTTCCGCCAATCCTTCCGATGCCGATTACGCATCACGCACTGTGCTGGTAGTCAGCGAGAACGGTTATGGCAAGCGTACCGATACCGAGGAGTACCGCAAGACTGCAAGGGGCGCCAAGGGCGTGCGTACCATCAACATCACGGATAAAACTGGCCCGCTTGTTGCAATCAAGTCCGTAACAGAAGAAAACGACCTTATGATCATCAACAAGTCCGGCCTCACGATACGCATGCCGGTAACCGATATCAGGGTCGCCGGACGCGCTACTCAGGGCGTCAGGCTTATCAACATACGCGAGGGAGACTCCATCGCCGCAGTCTGCCCGGTACCCAAAGAAGAGGAGCAGGAGATTCCTGCCGCCGGCGAAGAAGCAAGTGAATAAACCAATATCTTAATAACAGAAATGAAACGAATACTTACGGTTCTGGCCGTTGTGGCCGCATTCACCACTGTTGCATGCGCACAGGTGAAAAGTCTCTCGTCTGCTTCTTCGGCCCTCGAAAAGGCCAAGGCTGACACTGAGAATCCCAAGAAAGCAACCAAAGTACAAACCTGGATGAAATATGGTCAGGCGCTCCTTTCTGCCAATGATTCCCCCGCAGGAAACGGCTGGATAGGTGCATCCAGGCAGGAGCTCCAGCTCCTCCTGAACGAGAAACCCCTTTCTGCCCAGTGGGTTGAGCTCGGAGGCCAGAAATATGTCAAGGAGGTCTATGAGAACCACAATTACTACTACAACAGCGATGCTCCCGAGGGCCGTCTGATGTTCATCGAGGTTACCAAACCCATCCTGGAAAATGCACTTCCTCTTGCAGTGGAAGCATATTCCAAGGCAGCCGAGCTCGATGTCAAGGGCAGCAAGTCCAAGGATATCAAGACTGCTCTGCAGTCCATCAACAGCAAGCTCGTAGAGAAGGCCTACGCTTCCTATACTCTCGGCAATCTTGCAAAGGCTTCCGAGGAATTCGAAGAGGCAGTCACCGCTGCAGCCGCTTCTCCTCTGTGCCAGCTCGATACCAACTCGCTCTACAATGCCGGCTTCACCGCCTGGGCTACCGGCTCCATGGAAAAAGCCAAGAACTGCTTCCGTAAGTGCCTCGATGCAGGTTATTATTCCGCCGACGGCGAAGTCTTCTCCAAACTTGCCGACATTGCAAGCAAGGAAGGCAATGAGGACGAGAGCGCTGCCTATCTCGAGCAGGGATTCCAGAGATTCCCTCAGAGCCAGAGCATCCTCGTTGGTCTCATCAACCATTATCTCACAACCAACGGCAACACCGACCGCCTGTTCGAACTTCTCGACATGGCAAAGCAGAACGAGCCCGGCAATGCATCCCTTTACTATGTCGAGGGCAACATCTGCGAGAAGCTCGGTCTCACCGACAAGGCAATTGCGGCATATGACAAGTGCTCCGAAATAGATCCTTCATATGCTTTCGGTTACATAGGCAAAGGCATACTCTGGTACAACCTCGCTCTCAAGTATCAGGAGGAGGCTCAGAACGAGATGAACGATGCCAAGTACCAGATTCTGGACGCCAAGTTCGTCGAGGCTCTCAAGAACTGCATTCCTCCTTTCGAGAAAGCAATGGACCTCACCTCCGACGACACCACCAAGGTGGGTATCGCCGAGTACCTCAAGAATGCATGCTTCCGCTTCCGTACCGACGATGAGTTCAAAGCCAAGTACGAGAAGTACAACGCAATAGTGGCAGGCAAATAATTACAGGCCGATTCCGGTGGCGGCCCGGACCCGTTCCAGCGTCGCCATCATATTGTCATAATCAGAAGGATTGAGCCATTCGCTGCGGCGGGTGGCCCATTCTTTTATCAATATGGTGGCATAACTGCCGGTAAGCATTCCCGGCAGGGTGCACCACATCCAGTCGAGCTGCGGCTCCAGCATCTTCTTTTCGCCTGTGACGCGGTCGTAAACGAAACGGAGCGTCACAGCAAGTTCGAGCCTGGTGTTGATCGCACTCATGTTGGAAACGGCATTCCCCATGGAGTAGATGACAGGTGTTCCGGCAATATGCGTGGTGTCCTGGACGACATGGGGATGTGCCCCCACAACTGCACAGCAGCCTTGTGCGGCAAGCCACCGGGCCCAGTCTTCCTGCGTGGAATTGTGCTGCAGCATGTATTCGGTGCCCCAGTGGGGGAGTGCGACAATGAAATCGGCTCCGGCCTCCTTGGCCTTGCCAATGCAGCGCATGACGTCGGGGCGCCTCATGCGCAGGACGTCCGGTCTGGACACTTCGGGCCCGATGTTGGTTCCGTAGGTAAAGTTTACAAGTGCTATGCTGAGACCCCTTCGCCGCAGTATAAGGGGTTCATCGCCAACTCCGGTATAAACCGTACCGAGAGAATCGCATAAACGGTCGTAAGTGCCCAGTGTGCGTCGGAATCCATTGAGACCTTTGTCCAGGACGTGGTTGTTGGCCAGCAGGAATACGTCTGCACCGCACCCGGCCACATACCCGGCATACCAGTCGGGGGTGGAAAAGGCCGGATATCCGGTATATGGCGGACCGGCCAGGGAAAACTCCATGTTGGCGATGCAGAAATCGGAGCTGCTCATGGCAGGACTGATATACTTCAGAAAGTATTCGTGGTCGTGCTCCAGCTGGCGGCTGTGCATCATTACGTCTCCGATAATGAAAACGCTGGTGGTGTCCGTCAGGCTGAAAAGCGGACGGGCTTTGGGCATGGGGTAATAGAGCAACTGAGCCCTGACGGGGAATGAAAGGGCGAGGAGTATTAAAAAGGTGAGCAGCTTCTTTTGCACGCGCAAATATAAGATTTTTATCTTAACTTTGCAGTTTATGAAAAAGATGTCCCTTTTGTTTGCCTGCATGCTGATGCTTACCCTTGTAAGCGGATGCGACTTCTTCCGTGGCCTTGCCGGTCGCCCGAGCTCCAAGGATATAGAAGCCAAGCGGGCCAGGCTGGAACTTGCGGCCCGGCTCGAGGCCGCACGCCAGGACTCCGTCAGTCGTGCCCGGGCCGATTCCATTGCCGCCGTACGCAAGGCCGAAGCAGATTCGCTCCATGCACTGGATACCCTTACGCTGATAGGCAAATATCACAAGGCCTCTTCTTACGTCAACATTCCCCAGTCGAGGCTGCGCAGCCGTTATGCCGTTGTTACGGGGGTGTTTTCGAGCGAGCACAACGCCCGCAAACTTTCCGACAGATATGCCGCCGACGGCTTCGATTCATACGTCCTCAAGTATCGCAGCACACTTTGTGCGGTACTCGTAAGTCCTTGCAACAGAGTCGCCGACGCCCTTGCTGCCTATCGCAGCATCAGGGCTCTTCCGTATTCGTCCAAGGAAACCTGGATACTGGTAAATGAATAAGAAGATTCTTTCCATATTCGCATTGCTGCTGCCGCTTGTCGCGGCGGCTCAGTTCCGTACGCCTGCATACTCCGACCTCGATGACAGCGAGATGGTGCGGGCCATGAAAGAAGATGTGTCTTTCCTGGCAAGCGCGGCGCTCGAGGGACGTCTGGCTGGCTCCGACGGAGAGCTGGAAGCTGCCCGATATATGTCGGACCGTCTCCAGCAGGCCGGCGCCGATCTTCTGTACGGGTCCGACGGCGATCTCTTCGGCATCAGCCGCGACACTGCCGATACGCTTCGCTCCCGCAACGTGGCGGCATACATCCCGGGCTCCGACAGCTCCCTCAAAGAGAAGTACATCGTAGTTTATGCCCGCCTGGACAATCTGGGCACGGCGACGGTAAACTTGAACGGAGAGCCTTATACGAAGGTCTTCGCAGGAGCCAACGGAAATGCTTCCGGCCTTGCCATGCTCATCCAGCTTGCCAGGCGCCTCGTGACCAACCGGGTGCTTCTCGGCAGAAGCGTCATACTTGCTGCATTCGGAGCTTCGGTCCCCGATTGTGCCGGCTCGTGGTATTTCCTCAACCGCTCATTCCCCAAGGCGGAGGACATCGACGTTGCGGTAGAGCTTGAGATGCTCGGCACCGGATCTTCCGGCTTCTATGCCTTCACGGCTTCCAATGCCGACCTCAACGCCACGGTGACGGCCCTTTCGGCTACGCTTCAACCGGTTAAGCCTGAGCTGGTTGCGCTGGAGCCTTGCCCCTCCGACCACCGCATGTTCTACGACCGCAAGATTCCTTCGGTCATGTTTACGTCGGGCATGTATCCGGAATACAATTCCGAAAAAGATACCCCTTCCATCCTGGAATACGAATGGATGGAGAGGGAAGTGGAATACATTTACAACTTCATCATCGAGCAGTCCGGGCGTGAGGCTCCGGAGTTTGATCCGTCGGAGAATACCCGCCGGCAGTACTTGTCGGGACGTTCCGACGCCGTCCCTTATTATGACTGCGACGTCAAGCCTTCATTCCTGGGCAGTACCGATCCTGCAGTGTTCCTTACCAAATGGGTTTACCAGTACCTCAAGTATCCCCGTCAGGCTGTCCGTGAAGGCATTCAGGGGAGGGTGCTGGTCGATTTCATCATAGACGAGAAGGGGCGTGTGACCGATGTGCATGCAGTCCGCAGTCCGCATCCCCTTCTGGAGGAGGAGGCCTTGCGCGTCATAAATGCATCTCCCGACTGGAAACCAGGAAGGGTGAAAGGACGTAAAGTCCGTTCGCAGATGTCGCTCAATGTTGAATTCCGCTTGGAAAAGAAAAAATAGACAGAATATATATGGATTACGATTTCAAGTCAATCGAAAGCAAATGGCAGGCCTGGTGGGCCTCGCACAAGACCTTCAAGGCGGTGGAAGACCCTTCCCGTCCCAAGTATTACGTACTCGACATGTTCCCGTATCCTTCCGGAGCAGGCCTGCATGTAGGGCATCCCCTCGGATACATAGCCAGCGACATATACTCCCGCTACAAGCGTCTCAAGGGCTTCAATGTCCTGCATCCCATGGGTTATGACGCATTCGGCCTGCCTGCTGAGCAGTACGCGATACAGACCGGTCAGCACCCCGAAAAGACCACCACCGAGAATATAGCCCGCTACCGCAGCCAGCTCGACCGGATTGGCTTCTCATACGACTGGGACAGGGAAGTACGCACCTGCGATCCCGCTTTCTACAAATGGACCCAGTGGGCGTTCCTCAAGATGTTCGGAAGCTGGTACGATCCCGCCCAGGACAAGGCGCGCCCTATCGAAGAACTTGTTCACAAGTTCGAAACCACCGGCTATCAGGACGTGACGCCCGAGCTCTGGGCGGCGGCCGACGATAAGGCAAAGTCCGACATACTGATGCGATATCGTATTGCCTACCAGGGAGAAACCTCCGTCAACTGGTGCGAAGGCCTGGGTACGGTACTCGCCAACGACGAGGTCAAGGACGGCCTGTCGGTGCGCGGCGGATTCCCTGTCGAACAGAAGAAGATGACTCAGTGGCAACTGCGTGTCTCCGCGTATGCCAGCCGCCTGCTCGATTCGCTCGACTCTCTCGACTGGAGCGATTCCCTCAAGGAAATGCAGCGTAACTGGATAGGCAAGTCCGAGGGTACTGAGGTGGTATTCAATACTATATGCGACGGCCGCGAGCTTCCGGTCACCATATTCACTACAAGGGTGGATACTATTTTCGGCGTTACCTTCATGGTGCTCGCACCAGAGAGCGATCTGGTGGAGCAGCTCACCAGTGCCGACCGCAAAGAAGAAGTTGAGGAATACTTACGCGAGGTCCGCAAAAAGACCGAGCGCGAAAGGATGGCCCAGACCAAGACCGTCACCGGCGTATTCTCCGGCGCATACGGCATCAATCCTCTCTCGGGCGAAACAATCCCTATCTGGATTTCCGAATACGTACTCGCAGGATACGGCACCGGCGCCATCATGGC
>DGVM01000180.1:2775-5029 GCA_002395925.1 Bacteroidales bacterium UBA4284 | reverse complement strand
ACGGCTTGCCAATCGTCATGCCCGGCTTGACCGGGCATTTCAACGGTGCATACCTCGCTTCTTCGTACCGAAGCCCTTTAACTCGCCAGATGCTCCGTAATGTTTGCATGGCCGCTTGACAATCAAGTTACTCGCTATCAGTCACTTTTCGTAACTGCCTATGCGAGGAACCGTATAGGGAAAGCGAGCAATGGGTTATATATCAGAGCAATACCTGCCGAGGCAAAAAAAATAGTAAATAAATTTGCAAAACGGCAGTTCCGCATATTATCTTTGCACTTTAGGCAATAGTGCCGCCTGAACATCTTTATTGTGATGACAGATTATGAGAGGGAGCGAACGGATCTTCAAGGTTGGTACCATCCAACATATCTATCAAAATACGGTAGATGGTTGTCTTATCTTTTATTCGGTCAGAGACTATCTGGTATTCTTTTCTTTACTATCCATAGCTGCCCGAAAATACAATGTCAAGATACTGGGCGTATGCCTGATGCCAGATCATGTTCATATTCTGGCAATCGCAGAACGAAAGCAGGATCTCAGCCAGTTTGTGTGTCACTATACTTCCCGCTTTGTCCTGCTTTACAATCCAACGGTAAACCGCAAAGGCCAGTTTTTTCGCCATTCTTTCGGAAGTGCTGTCAAAACGACAGACAAAAAGAGCCGTTTTGCCATTGCCTATCTCTACAACAATTTGGTAGAAAAACAGTTGGCGGATGATGTAGAAAGTGGGCAATGGAATTTCCTTCAATATGCCATCCGGAATGCTCCTTTCTCAGCACCGATTGATTCCGCAAAGGCAAGGCGGCCTATGCGGAAAGCGATGCAATTGATCCGAATCAACCGGGAACAGGATATTCCGCTGAACTACGCGCTTATTGAACGGATGACAAAACCGCTGACCGCAATGGAGAAAAGACAGTTGACTGATTATACCATCCAACAATACAATTGTATCGACTATCCCGAGGTTATCAAATACTTCGGGAGTTACAATGCAATGGTTACGGCATTCAATACGACGACCGGCAGCGAATATGACGTAAGGGAAGTTCATCACAAAGAATCTGACGCAATCTATCAGACAATAACAAAATACCTGCTGGAACATTATCCGATTTCGAACATCAAAGACATTTTCTTCCTGGAGGAAGGAGAACGGAAGCGAATCGCTGTTGCCGTTGCGCGTAAAACCAGGGCACCCTGGTTCCAAATAGCCAAGTTTTTTCATCTGCCGCCGCCTTAACCTCCGCCTTTTTTGATGGCTGGCACATAAGTATCAGATTACAAACTGTTTATCGGAAATGCCTATACGGGTAACCGTATAGGCATTTTGGTTAAGTTTTTAATAATCAGTAGATTAAATGCCATTCCCGGGGATGGGCGTGGATGGAATTGTGCGGAATGCCTAAGATCGACATATCTTTGGCTCATGGCGGCTAATTGTCTATTAGTAAGCATAATATGTAATTCCCCTATGCGGAAAACCGTATAGGGGAACCCTTTAATCACTTGACAACCAGTGGTTTCCGCGCCAGGGCGAGCGGGAGAGGGGGCGGGAGGAGGAGCGTAAGGGCGTTCCATGGAAGCAGCACGGCCCGTCTGGGACCTCTGCCCGGAATCCTGACCGGGATTTCCGCACGGAACCTCGTCCGGAATATCCCGGGGAGCATAGCTTTCCCTGGGGAGCTATCCGAGCAATTTCTTGAAGAGGCCTTTGGCTACGCCCTTCAGGTCGGAGGCAGGTTGGCGTGGCTCCATCTTCGGTTTGGGGACATAGTTGTCTACGTAGAACGAGACACTGATCTGGCCGTCCATGCAGGCGTCGGTGCGGTTGAAGGCGTGGCAGACGCCGTCGATCATCTTAAAATAGGTGTCGGCGTTCAGGTCGGCCGGATTGCTGCAGTGCATGGCGGTGAAACCGTCGGCGCGCAGTTTGGCGGCATACTGCTCCACCAGGAACGGTCGGCCGGTTAGCCGGAAACTGTAGGCCGGGTGACCATTCATCGGCGTGCGTTCTTCCAGTTCGAATGCGCTGCCGCCCACGTCCCAAATCGGATAGGCTGGCAGGTTTTCGCCCCAGTTGTCGAAGATGGCCGCTTCAGCGGCTTTGCGTGCCTCGGCCTCGGCGGCCGCCTCCCGTTTGGCCATCTCGACGGCCCCCGAGAACATAGCACCGAATCCCTTCAGCACCTCGGCCGCCTTGGTGGCCTGTTCCTGCTCTTCGGGGGTCAGTTCTTTCTTTTCGCCA
>DGVM01000180.1:0-2693 GCA_002395925.1 Bacteroidales bacterium UBA4284 | reverse complement strand
TCAAGGCGTCAGAAAGTAGATTACCAAGAATTCCCATGGTTCTGCATTTATTTCTTTACGAATTCGACGCGGCGGTTCTTGGCGCGGCCTTCGTCGGTGGTGTTGGGGGCGATGGGGGAGTGGGAGCCTTTGCCCACGGCGGTGAGGCGCGAGGGGTCGATGCCCTGTTTCACGAGGGCCGCCACGATGGCGTCGGCACGCCGCTGGCTCAGCGGGTCGTTCACGGCGTCGGAGCCCGTGTTGTCGCAGTGCCCCTGCACCTCGAACTGCAGGTCGGCGTGTTCCTTCATCAGCTTGGCCACGCGGTTGATCTCGACCTCGGATTCCGGCTTGAGGTCGGCCTTGCCGGTCTCGAAGGTGATGGCGTAGGTCACAATCTTGCCGTCGGTGGACAGGCGGTCGTAGAGCGGCACGGCGCCCTGGGCGATGCGCACGTTGCTCAAGCCCGTGTGGCGATAGAATGATCCGCTGGTGAAGAAGAGGTAGCCAGGTGCTTTCATGGCCGGCACGTTGATCATGCGCACACCGTTCACGTAGCCCTTGAAGGCCCTCTTGTTGAACGAGAAGGCGAAGTGGTTCCACTGGCCGGCGACTACTGGGTTGTCCTTCTCCAGATAGTCGCTGTTGCCTGGATCCAGCCCTAGCATCTTATCACCGCTTGCCTGGGTGCTCCCGTCTGGTTTCAGCAGGCTCCAAGTCAAGTTGCACGAGCCGTCTTCACGGTACCAGAACTTCACATAACTCGAAGAATTATAGTAGCTCTCGTCACCACGGTCACCAAAACAGATGCTCATTTCGAGCGTAGTCTCCTCTTCGGTTTCACCAGGCTTGGCCACATAGAGGTCGAACTCCACGGTGAACACCTCCGGCAGCCAATCCCACTTCTGCTTCATCAGCGGCATCACCTGTCCCAGGCCGTTGTCGGTGAACGCAATCACGTTGCGTCCTTGCTGCTGTGCAGTTTCTGCATATCCGTCCAGCAAGTCCCACCGCAGAGGGAACTCGCCGAGTTTCTCGCGTTCAAAGTTGTCGTCGAAGATGATCTCGTCGCCGGGGACGAAATCGCTCTTGGAGTAGTTGGTCTCCTGCGCGCCGGCTGCCATCCCGAACAGCAGCAATATCGCAGCAAATAAGGTTTTCTTCATGATTGTATGTCGTTAAAAGGTTTGCTAATCGAGGTTGTCTTCTTTCTCCAGGGTGATGATGTTCTCCATAATAGAGACGTAGGCGTTGCTGGTGCAGACTGTCGCCGGGGGGGGCGAAAGTAAGTAAAAATAGTGATTCAGTGTTGTTTAGGTGTTTCTGGATTCCCTCCAAAGGAGCCGTTTACGGCTGCAAAGGTAAGAAGAATTTTTGAACTGGCAAAAAAAATTCTCTCTTGTTGTTTTGCCTTTTTTCGTATCTTTGCAGCGTGAAACTGGAAGAACAATACATCGCTTTTGCGCCGTTGCAGGGGTATACGGACGCTGCGTACCGGCGGGCGCATTGGGAGTGCGCCGGCGGGGTGGGGGAGTACTATACGCCCTTCGTGAGGATTGAGAAAGGGGAGGTGCGGCGCAAGGACCTGCGCGACACAGACCCCGAAACCAACCGCGGCGTGCCCACGGTGCCGCAGGTCATCGCCCGCGACGGCGACGAGCTGGCGCGCCTCTGCGATGCCCTCCAGGCACAGGGCTGGCGCCGCATCGACGTCAACATGGGATGTCCGTTTCCTCTACAGGTCCATGCCGGACGCGGCAGCGGCCTCCTGCAACACCCCGACAAGCTGAAGGAACTCCTCGCCGAGATGCAGCGCCGGCCGGAGGTCGTCTTCTCCGTCAAGATGCGCCTCGGGCAGGAGAGCACCGACGAGGGCCTGCGGAAGCTGGAGACCGTCAACCGGATGCCCCTCTGCCACGTCACCCTGCATGCCCGCCTGGGACGACAACAGTACAAAGGAACGCCCGACCTCGAGGCCTTCAAGTATTTTGCAGAACATTGCGTGCACCCCATGGTGTACAACGGCGACGCGGTGAGAGAGGAAAACGGAAAGTGGAAAGTGGAAAGCGTGGCGGGCACGGACTTGATGGCGTTGGCTTCCAACCTCAAGGGCGTCATGATTGGCCGGGGGCTGCTCTCGCGGCCGTGGATGCTGAGCGAACGGGAACCAAAGGAGGTGCTGTGGGCCATGCACGAACGCATCTACCGCCACGCAACCCAAACCCTTTGCGGCGACAGCCAGGTGCTGGCGCGGCTGAAAACCTTTTGGGAATACATTGACTTGGAACAGGTCCTTTTCGCGGGCTGGCAGCCCACGCCCCAAGATTCGCAGGCTGGCAGCCTGCGTTCCACCAAGGTGCGCAAGGCCATCATGAAAGCCACCACCCTGGCGCGCTACCGCGAGGCGGTGTCTATGGCCAAGGGCATGCCTTTCTGCGACAGATAGAACATATAGAGTACGGCGGGCTTCGCACCGCGGTTCTCGCCGTGGTGGACGGTGCCGACCATCTCGACCACCGCCTCGCCCTCGTGGACCACCTTCTCGGTGCCGTCCTGGGCGACGATGGTCAACTCGCCCTGTGTCAGTACGCCGAAGTTCATCACCTCGTGATGATGCCATCCCAATTTGCAGCCTGCGGGGAACACATACTTCAAGCCCACCAGCTCGGGACGCCCACGAAGATAGTCGGGCAACTCCACACCGTCCCAGCTCT
>DGVM01000121.1 GCA_002395925.1 Bacteroidales bacterium UBA4284 | reverse complement strand
CCATCTCGGCCTACGGACCTTCGGCCGCCCTGCCTCATTATATCACTCCCCGCACGGGAGCGCCGATGCTGGAAGCGAGAGGCCTCTACCTCTGCGATTCCGGCGGACAGTATCTGAACGGCACCACCGACATCACCCGCACCTGGGCCCTCGGGCCGTGCACACAGCTGGAGATGGAAGACTACACCCTCGTCCTCCGCGGGCACATCGCCCTGGCTTCGGCGGTTTTCCCCGCAGGCACTCCCGGATGCCGTCTGGACGTACTCTCGCGAGAGCCTCTCTGGGCATACCTGAGAAATTTCGGGCATGGCACAGGACACGGGGTCGGCTGGTTCCTCGGGGTGCACGAAGGCCCGCAGGACATACGCCAGAACCTGAATTCCACCGGTTTTGAAGCGGGGATGGTCACTTCCGACGAGCCCGGCATCTACCGCGAGGGCATGCACGGTGTCCGTCACGAGAATCTTATCCTCTGCACGGATGCCGGCGAGAACGACTTCGGCAGATGGCTGCGTTTCGAACCGCTCACTCTCTGCCCCTTCGACACCGAGCCCCTGCTCGCGGACATGCTCACTCCGGCCGAGCGCGACTGGCTGAACAACTACCACGCGCAGGTATACGCCGCTCTCCGCCCCTTCCTCGACGACTTCGACGGGGAGTGGCTGCAGAAGAAGACTGCTGCTATCTAGAAAAGGATTTCGATATCGGTCCTTCCTCTGAGGTGCCCGGCAGAAAAGTCGACGTAACGGCTGCCTCCGGTTTCCGTCAGTTCGAACGGAATGACCCTGTGGTTCAGCAGTACTTTCGAAACCTGTGCCCCTTCTGGCAGGAGAATGTGGGCTTGAATGTCTTTAGCAGGAGAATCAATGCAGTAGCGCATTCCGGCACCGGTGAGGATGTATCTCACGTCCACTATGTCTGCAGAGAGCTCATATCCTGTACAATAGCGGAGTTCCTTGTAAGGGGTTACTGGCCATCTTGGAGAGAAACCAAGGCTTCTGTAACGGCAGTCAATGTCTTCGATGCCGGCCAGACCTTCATCAATTGCAGAAATCAGTGCGGCTGCACCCCATGCCGCCGGCCCCAGTTTCGCATTTTGGGGCGCACGGGTATAGCGGTCGTAAAGGAAGTACACGTTGCCTCCGTCTTTTACCATGTTTTCGTAGAATCTGCAGAGGATGTCCCATCCGTACGCTTCGTACCCGCAACTGAAGGCTGCCTTGGCAAGTTCGCCGGCGGTGAAGGATGTGATAAGGCCGTTGATATAGGCAGGATGAGCATACGAGTCTCCGAATTTGGGCCAGTAACGGGGGTCTATCGTAAACCACTCCGCAAAGGCGGAAGTGGTGTCGCGGCGGAACATGTATTCTTCTACAATCGATCGTGACTGCCCGGTTGTGGTAAAGTGGCGGTTGATGTCATAGGTATTGGAAAGTGAAAGGCGGATATCCTCCTTGTCATCGGCCGGAGGGCATCCGAGCGGCAGCTGATGTTTGAAGTACTTCCCGTTCCATAGGTATTTTATTGCATTCTCGCGCAAAGATTCAGCCTTCTGCTCCCAACGGCGGGCTTTTGCCTTGCGATGCAGTTTCCTGTTCATCCATGCCAGCTGCTTCATGGCCTGGTATACTCCGGAATTGTCGCCGTGCATGATCGCCATGGGGGTCTTTTCGGTGATACGGCGGTCGTAGTGTCCGCTTTTTTCATACGAGAAATCCCAGGTGTCGATGGTGTAGGCACGTTTGACCAGGCCATGCTCCGGATCCCAACGCTTTGGAGAAGTAGTGGAATACTCGATCGCCTTTTCCAATTTGCGCAGGTTCTTCCGCAGCCATCTGCGGTCTGCAGTGGCCTTGAAGTACTCCGTCGCTCCTTCGACTACGAGATACTCTACATCCGACTCGATGTCCAGGCGTGCCATATACAGATTGTCTTCAGGGAAGAAAACGATATCATCTTCCGCAACGAACGACCAGTGCTTGTCGTCCATCTGCTTGATCAGCTCCAGGAAGCTGCCGTCCGGACGCTGATGCTCGATGGTGAAGTCCAGATATGTCCTGAGATCCCTCTCCCAGTGCCTGAAGGCCTTCATCGTGTGGACATGGTCGCGTATCCAGTTCTTGTAAACGGGAATGAATCTGCCATCGACAAAAACCACATGCCTGCCTTCCAGCACATTGTCGCGCAGTTGCTTGAGCATCATCCCGAGATTCGTATCCAGTGTCGTGAGCACCCCGGGAATACCAAGCTCTATATTGTTGTAGGTGCCGTTTTCACGCCCGTCCACATTCATTGCCGGGAGAGGGTGCTCGAAGCGTATGGTGGCCCCTTCGTTGATGGCGTCGGAAACGACGGGAGCCTTGACCAGAGGGAGTGCACCATAATCGGGCTGCCTTGCATCTGCGCAGAAAACAGAAACGACAAGCGTTATGGCGGTCAGATAGTTTCTCATATCAGAAAGTTGCGGTGTCGGGATGAGAACCGTAGCGGGCTTCCGGCAGGGAAGAAATGGCGGCCATCTCCTCACCGGAGAGAGTAAAATCGAAGAAATCCAGGTTCTGGCGGATGCGGTCGGCATGCACCGACTTCACCAAGGGGAGCACGTCGTTCTGTACGCACCAGCGCAGAAGCACCTGTGCGGTGGTCTTCCCGTGCGCGGAGGCTATGCCGGTCAGAACAGGCTCTTCCAGCAGGCGTCCGCGTCCCAGAGGACTCCAGGCTTCTACCACGATCCCTTTCTCCCTGCAGAGCGCAATGGCCTCTTCCTGCAAAAGCCCGGGGTGGTATTCTATCTGATCCACTGCCGGGGCGATGTTGGCAGAAGCAAGGACCGGCTCGAGATGGGCGACATAAAAATTGCTGAGGCCGATGGAGCGTACCATGCCTTCGTCTACCAGCCTTTCGAATGCTTTCCAGGTGTCGAGGTTGATTGCAGTAGCCTTGCTCCCGAACTGCATTTCATTCGCCGGCCAATGAATCAGGTACAGGTCGAGATAATCCATGCCGAGGTCGGCCAGACTTTTTTCGCAGGCCCGCAACGTGCTGTCGTATCCTCGTTCCGTATTCCAAAGCTTGCTGGTGATGAAGAGTTCGCCGCGGGCTTTGCCGCTCTGCCGCACGCCTTCGCCTACCGAGCGTTCGTTGCCGTAGACGGCGGCGGTGTCGATGTGGGTATAGCCGGCAGCGACGGCTTCGCGCACAGCGTTGATGCAGACCTCCCCGTCGGGAGTCTTGAACGTTCCGAATCCGGGGCAGGGAATGGAGTATCCGCTATTCAAAGAAAGTTCCATAAAAAGTGCTGTTGTGAAGAATGGTCAAATTTAGGAAAAAGAATTAAATTTGCACCCAATGAAAATAGGGAATCTGGATTTGGGAGAAAAGCCGCTGCTGCTGGCTCCGATGGAGGATGTGACGGACCTCAGTTTCCGCATCCTGTGCCGTGAGCAGGGGGCAGATATGGTCTACACCGAATTCATCCCTTCCGACGGTCTCATCCGTGATGCCTCCAAGGCTCTCGCCAAGATGAAAACCCTTGAAGAAGAGTCTCCTGTGGGAATCCAGATTTACGG
>DGVM01000224.1 GCA_002395925.1 Bacteroidales bacterium UBA4284 | reverse complement strand
TCGAAGAGGAACTCGAACATCATTCCGTACATGTGGGCGGAGGGCAGCAGGGCGACCATGTTGGACTCGCAGTTCATCTGCGGCTCCGCAGTCTCGCCGGCGAGGCGTATATTGCACCACAAAGACCTGTAGGGCAGCATGACGCCCTTCGAGAAACCAGATGTTCCGGAGGTGTAGTTTATGAGCGCCAGTTCATCGGCGCTGTCTTCGTAGTAATTGAGGTCGGAAGGGCCGAAACCTTCGGGATACATGCTGTGGAATTTCTCCCCGAGGTGCTCGCGAGCCTCTACAAGCTTCTGGTCGCGGGCGAGGATGTAATGCAGGGTGGACATGCGTACGAACACAAGCACGTCGGGCATCTCCGCTTCGGAGAGGTTCTCCCAGTTGGCTTCATCGACAAAGAGCACCTTGGCCCCGCAATGATTGACGAGGAAATGTATGTTTTCGGGTTTGAATTCGTGCAGCAGAGGTACGGGCACGGCTCCGTAAGTGATGGCCGCAAGGAAGCATACGCCCCAGTTTGCCTGGTTCTTCGAGCAGAGGGCCACCTTGTCGCCCTTCTGCAGTCCGCACTCGCGAAAGCAGATGTGAAGAAGCTCTATGCGCTTGGCAACGTCGCTGTACTTCAGGGTGACGCCCTGGTAGTTGGAAAGGGCTGCGCGCTCCCAGTTTGCCTGGAAGCTCCTCTCCAGCATTTTGTTTACCGATTGGAATGCCATATTCTAATAGTATTGTCGTGATTCCATGTAAGACGGGCATCGGGCCGGCCGGCGATCGCCTTGGCCTTTGCAGGCCAGTCGCGGGGCGCCTTGGCAGCGGCCTCGAATTGCTCCAATGCGGCACGCTGGCCGCTTATTATCCAGTTGCCGCAGGACAGCATGCAGCTGTCGGCATCGGCGAAAATTTCTCCGTAGAGGGCGCGGGCGAAACCGGTGCGGGGATTGGCAGTCACCCCGTCGGAAGTGCATTTATCCTTGACCCGCAGCATGTTGAGCTTGCCTTCGGGAAGGATCACCACCGCCGCCTCGCGTACTCCCGCTTCGGTTTCCCACATCCTGGGATCCGTGCGGGTCTGCTTCTTTATCCGGGATATTCCGGCGTTGTAGCCATCCAGGGCCACGTTGGCGTCGAGCCAGGTTTCGTATGCATTCCTGTAGGCCTTGGTATCGGCAAGAGGGATATCCACAAAATAATCGTACTCCCCGGGAAGCACCGCCGAAAGTTTGCTTGGGGCCTCGGAAATGGGAGAAAGAAAATTGCAGAAGTATTTCTCGGATTCGGGAGCCACGCAGGAAAAAGACTCCCCGCTTTCTATCATCCACTCGCTGGCGTCACGTACGAAAAGCACAGCAGCCTTGCCCAAAGCCCCGGGCACAAGGCCCTTGAACAGCTTGGCCGCGCCCCTGCTGCGGTAAATCAGGTAATCAGCCGACGGCAGCACAGACAGCACGCGGTCGAAATCGGGGGCGTCGAGTACAGAAGATCCGGAAGAAAGATGCCGCAGAGCCACCGTTATAACAGTCTCTGACGGACTGAGCAGCAGAGCGTTATGACTGTCGAGACTGACGAAGGCATGGCTGATGTGCGAGGAATCAGCCTGTTGCATGAGGGAGGATGCGACGGCAAGCGTATCATCGGCAGCCCTGCCACATTCTATGACGGCAAGAGGCTCGAGCGAGCTGACGTCGCACTTGGCCACGACGCAACGCGCCCTGCCGAACCGGCCGTAATCCAGGCTGCGTAAGATGCTGGTAGAATCGGTCATGCGGTCCAGGGCATGGTCCAGACGGTCGAAAACACCGATGCAAAGGGCATCGGAAGGCACTGCCTGCAGCATTTCGGGGGCATCGGAAGAAGAAGTACCGGCAACGCCATTGCCGCAGGAATGCAGGCACATGGCGAGGCTCAGGACCAACAGTGAAAGTACACACTTACGCATAATAGTGCAAATATAGCAATTTATGTGAATTGTTATTTGCGGCACAACATTTTGCATTTTTTGATTTGTTGGTTATTTTTGTAGGATAGCTTCCTGGTTTTTCACCCGGATGCTCCGCTCGCTTATATGAATATATGAAGAGAATACTCGCCTCCTTAATACTTGTTTCCGCCGCAATTGAGGGAAACATAAGCGCAGAGAGGGCGCTGTTCCTCCGCGGATGCGTATATCTTGTAGATGAGAGCCGCATCGACTACGCAAAATCTTTCTCGGACTACCTGCTTTCTCACGGAATGAGCAGCCGGCAGCTGGATGCGCTCATACTTGCACTCAAATAAGACCCAGTTCGGAGGCTTTGTGCATCATCTCCGAGACATTCTTCACTTCCATCTTGGCGTAGATACGCTGACGATGGGTGTTGACCGTATGCACGCTGAGATGCACCCGCTCCGCAATTTCCGAAGCCTTGAGTCCCTCCGCGCTCAGTCGGATAATCTGAATCTCCCGCTGCGACAGGCCGATGTCGGCTATCCTCCGGCTGCGCTCTATCAGCAGATCGCCCACATAGTCGGCCACATCGGCGTTGATTGATTCCGCCCTGTCGGAAAGCTCGCGGCATTTCTCGCGTATTGTTTCCGGTTCCAGCACGGCGGCATCGGAAGAGAGGTCCGAGATGGCATCGCCAAGGCCGTTGATGGGATTGCGCAGGTCTCTGGAAAGCAGATCGATAATCTGCTGCCTGGTGTCGCTCAGTCGTTTGAGTTCGAGGGAGCGGCGTCGGGCTTTTCGAAGCCCCAGAATCACTATTACGATAATGGTCAGGGCAAGCGACAGGGCAAGCACCAGCACCCATATCTGATAACGGCTGCGCTCTATCCGCCTCTCCTTTTCCTGTACGGCAAAGCGGGTTTCCATCTCCTGAAGGGTCTCGTCTTCCTTCTGTTGCATGTACTTCTGCATCTGCAGTACATAGTCGTCGTGCCGGTCAAGAGCCGTCTGTGGCTGCCCCACCCTGGTATAAAGCCGCACCAGGCGGTCGTCCAGAGAGGCTGCTGTCAGATAGTCGGTCGCCGAGAGCGTGCTGCGCACCTTCTCGAACCAGGCAATGGCCTCCTCGTTGCGTTCGCCCTGCTGGAACCAGCGCGAACGGAACATGATACCATTTCGCTTAAGGCGCGCAATGTCGTATGTATCGGCGATAGCCTGCCCCTTGTCAAGATACTCGCCCGCAGTCCTGTATATATCGGGGTCGATGGAATCGGACCATCGGTTCTTATTGATATAGAGGGAAGCGATGACGTAGCACGCCTCTGCCTGCTGCCCGGCGTCGCCGATTTCTTCGGCAAGAGCAAGCGCCTGCTGCGCGTAGCCAAGGCCTTCGTCGTTCCGCCCTGTCTCAGGGGAAATCTCGGCATACGAACAGAGCTTGGCTTTGCTGATGAGTATGCCGGCCAGTTCGGAGCTGAAACCGCACTCCCGGGCGATGGACTCCGCCTCGACTGCCTTTTCCCAGGCGTCGTCGTCGCGGCTTGTCAGGATGTCTATCCCTACTATCGTAGATAGCGCCTGAACGCGCCCTTGCCGGGAATTCTCCGCATCAGATATTTCAAGCGCCCGAAGCGCCTTTTGCATTGCCGGCTCAAAGCGCTGGAGCGCCGCATCGGCCGACGCCTGCTCGAGCAGGGCGGTCAACTCCGGTGGGCAAGCGGCTTCTTCCTGGTGGCCTTCACAGGCGGAAAGGCCCAAAAACAAAGCAAGGACAAGGACGGAGGAGAGTTTTTTCGCGAACTTTTTCATCGGAGCAAAAATAAGCAGAAATATGTAAAAGCACACACAAACATGCTATTTCAGTACGCTCCAACGTGCAGATTACTGAAAATTCATTAAGCAAATCACAAGCAAATAAAAGACATTTGTGTCATTAAAACAACACAGTCATGTTACAATTCGAGAAATCCCATTATGTACGGCCATCTGCCTTAGTAATGTGTCTGCTTGAGCAAAGCATCGTATGCGTAAGCAATCTGATATACAGCAACAATCCGGGTGCGCCAGGAGATGATATTGAAGAACTTGAAATCATAGATGGAGGGTCATTCTGATGAAAAGAGCTTTATTATACATTTTTGCCGCAGCGGCAATGACTGCCTCGTGCGTCAAGGAAAACGCACCCGAGGGCAATGTACAGCCGGTCGAATCTTTCGGCGGAAGGGTCATAACAGTAAGCCCCATAGCCTCAAAGACTGCCATAAGCGAAAAGCAGGACGGCGGTTACAGCTTCAGCTGGAAGGCCGGCGACCAGATAGCTTTATATGAGTTCGTCTATGAGAACTACGGCAGCGATGCCGAGAACGCCACGCCCTCCGAGGTTTTTTACTCGGAAGGGCTCGGGGAGGATGCAGCGGCAGCCACATTCACGGTGGATTTGAATACGACGCTCAGCAATCCCGGCGGAGGGAAGTACCGTTATGTAGCCGTTTTCCCAAGCAATTCGAATTATTATTGGTCGGACGAGGATTATTATGCCGACTGCTGGTCCGATGCCGACAAAAGCCTTCCCGTACACCCTGTCATAGGGCTGCAGTTCCCTACCAACCAGCGCCCCACCACCACGAGCTTTGACCCCGATGCAGATATCCTGGTATCCAAGGTCGCTGCTCTGGAAAGCCGCGCCGACGGGAATATCGAGCTTCATTACGCCCGCGTCGGAGGCGTTGCGAGAATGACCCTGACCGGCCTGCCCGCAAACTCCATTCTCGATTACGGGACACTGTCCGTCGATGCTGATTTCCCGATCATGACTCCTTTTGAATACGATGTCGAACTTGAGGAAGTTCGTGCCTATGTCCCCGGCAATTCCTCCGGGGGCGGCGTCGTTGTGGGCCCGCCTGTCGATGGCGGCGAAGTGATCGGCCCCGGCATGGTCCCCTCTTTGAGGATTTATCCGCAGGATGTCTTTGTGGATGCAGAAGGGAAGGCCGATATCTGGCTGAGGCTGCCCGCCGGAAAGATAGACGAGAAGTTGGAGCTGTCATTCGAGGTGATGGACAACGACCCGGCAAACGGCAGTTACGGAGCGTCACACACTTATGTCAAGAGCGTGGACCTGGCGGCTCTGGGCAAATCGCTCACTTTCGAAAACGGCAAGCTGACAGTGTTCTCCGTTGCCATGGAAAAAGCTCCCGAACTCACCCTCAGCTATACTTACATTGATTCCCAGGGCGAGGAGCACACCAGCAGTTCCACCTCCGGTCTGTCTGTTGATCCCTACTTCTCGCCGGATGCCGGGACACTCACGTTGGATGTCGATTACACAGGCAACATCTCAGATGTGACAGTAGATGCCTCATATTGTGATTGGGCCTCCGCCACGTTCGACCCAGTCTCCAGGAAAATCACCCTGCAATACGAGGCGAATCCCATATACGAGACAAGTTACTCTTCGGCTTACGGCATAGGCACCCGTGGCGGCTCCATCACAGTCAACGCCGGCACGATCAGCCAGTATGTCTATCTCAACCAGTACAAACGCGATTTCCGCAATATAGGGGAAACCTGGACCGCCTATATGCCGTGGTTCGGCGGAGATGACAGCTCCGAAATCGTATGCAATTTCACGCCCGACATCTCCTGCGACGACCCCTCCGTCAGTTGGACTTCGGAGCTCTTCAGGAACCAGTACGGACTATGGTGTACCCGCATAAACGTCACGGCGGAGCCACTTGAGGTGACAGAACGCGTGGTAGATGCCGACGTGGTCATACGCGACCCGCTGAATAGCTCCAAGTCGCTGACCATCAGGGTAAAGAGATTCAAGAAGCTGGCTCCCGGAAAGTATTGGGTGGTCTCAGACAGCGGAGAGTCCTGGTTCTCGACCTACGAAGAAAGGCGCGTGGAGGGCGAGGAAGTCATAACCTCCCACACCTTCTCCCTGGAGACAAGCGAGCAGCCTACTGCAGCAAAGATGCTTACGCCCAACAGCCAGGGCCTGCTTGCTACGCTTTTCAATTTCGAGCCCATAGAAGGCAGCAACAAGTATCATATCTACGTCAGCTTCGGCCTCGATGCGGAAGGGAAAGAGATCAGGCGCTATATGAGAAAGTGCGGCAACATGAGCGACCTCAATCAATTTATCACACATAACCAGTACGGGCTCGTACGTCTAAATCCCCTGGAGCCGGACAGCTGGTGCGAATGGGATGTGTATTATGTCGAAGACGTAATCCATGTAGCCTGCGATGCAGATTCCAACGGAGGCACGAATAAAGCCGGTGTGCTCTGCATGGGCGACGCATCTTACACGGGAACGAGCTCCGGAGGCTGTCTTATCGGTTGTTTCATCGGATCATCCCTGAAATACAAAGGCAGTTTCGACTACTACGGCATCTCAGGTGGAAGTGACTTGATGAGAAAACACGAAATCGTCCTGGTGCCTTTTGACGAGAATGCGGAACCGCTTCCGGTAGCCGTTACCGGCGTGAGCGTAGAGCCTTCCGAAGTGGCGGTCGATCCCGGCGAAACGGTGCAGCTCAGCGCCGTAGTAGCTCCTGCGGGCGCTGCCGACAAGTCGGTCACCTGGACCAGCAGCAAGAAGACCGTCGCCTCGGTTGACGAAAACGGCTTGGTAACGGCCAAAAAGCCCGGGGAGGCCGTCATAACTGCCACAACCACAGATGGTTCCTTTACTGCGACATGTACCGTGACGGTGAACCCCATCCCGGTGACGGGGGTTACGCTCAACAAGACTTCGGCCTCGCTCAAAGTTGGAGAAGAACTGTACCTTAGCGCCAAAGTGCAGCCAGAGAACGCAAGCAACACCGCCGTAAGCTTCGAGGTCATCACCGGCAAGGACGTCATCGAGAAAGAAGAGACAGGAATGACTTACGCCCAGTGGTTCAAGGCGGTCAAGGCAGGTCAGGCATACATTCAGGCCACAACCGCCGACGGCAGCTATTCGGCCATGTGCCATGTTACGGTCACTGAGGACGTAAAGGTATCGGAGATCCGTCTTGAGCCCACAAGCCTCACGATGGACATCGGACAGAAGGTATCTTATTACGACGGCTTCGTGGCAAGCGACAGGCCCTACACGTACAAAGTCTTTCCCGGCAACGCTGCGAATATGGAGCTGAACGCGAGTTCGTCGGACGAATCCATAGTAAAGGTAAGCATGCAGTACAGTTTTGCCTACAGCGGTTACTACTACGACATTACGGCAGTCGCTTCCGGCCAGGCCTCCATTACCTTCGAGGCAGCTGACGGTTCGGGAGTGAAAGCCGTGCTGCCGGTCACAGTCAATGCTCCCATAGCTGTTCAAAGCATTTCGCTCACCGTGACGGAAACGACTCTGTATGAGGGCGGAATAACGATGCTGTACCCGGTCATCAGCCCTTCCAACGCCAGCAATCAGCAGGTGAGCTGGAGCAGTTCCAACCCAGCAGTCGCGACTGTTGACAGCTACGGACAGGTTACGGCCGTCACGCCCGGCACTGCCGTCATAACGGTAGCTTCCGCCGACGGAAACTACTCTGCGACATGCACCATAACGGTGATTGAACTGGTACTGGACACCTCCGGCAGCGTTGACATGGGGCTTACGTCCGGTCTGCGCTGGGCCACCTGCAATACAGGAGCCAACTCGCCCGAAATCTACGGTACATTCACCTCGTGGGCGGACGTCGTACCGAATGAAGGCTGGCAGACTCCGACCAAGGCGCAGTTTGAAGAGCTGCTATCCGAGTGCCAGCAGTCCGTACTCATCTACAACGGCGTCAAGGGACTGCTCCTGACAAGCATGGTCAACGGAAAGCATCTGTTCTTCCCCATGACTGGCGCAACGAATACCGAATACGATATCACCATGGGTGAAGGATACTATGTCATGCTGTGGACATCTACCGAAGACGGCAGCGACGCCGCATATATCGCCCAGTACGACGGTCAGACCTTCACGACAAGTTCCGGGCCTAAAGCAAGCATTCTCTGCCCTATGAGGGCCGTTAAGGTGGAATGACAAGCTTTCGTGAAGACACAAAAAAAGCCGGCGATTGCCGGCTTTTTTCGTAGCTCCTAGTGGAATCGAACCACTATTTAAGGTTTAGGAAACCTCCGTTCTATCCGTTGAACTAAGGAGCCGGGAAAAGAGCGTGGATTACTCTGCGCTCTTGACGATGATCTGACGACCTCTGTAGTAACCGCACTCAGGGCATACGCGGTGATACATCACCGTTGCGCCGCAGTTGGGGCAGGTGGCCAGAGTGGGTACAGGAGCGAAGTCGTGGGTACGCCTCTTGTCTCTTCTCTGCTTGGAGAGTTTGTGTTTCGGATGTGCCATTGTTGTATCGTTTAAATTATTACTATTTGCTCAAATACTTTATAGTCTCGCTGTTGCAGAGGCCCTCGGGGTGAACCCGCTGCATGGGCAAAGCCGTGCAGACGTAGTCGTACACCTCCTGGCGAAAGTCCAGCTCATCCCCTTCCGGAGCATAGGTCTCGCTGAAATCGACCTCGACCTCAATCTCGAGAGGCTCGAGACAGCGGTCGCACGGGACGGTGACGGTGCCGCTTACCGAGCACTCGATATCTACCGTAACTCCGTGACGTACAATGTCTGCCGCCACATTAAGGGCAGCATCCAGGATGTCGGGATTGCCGAAGCTTTCAAAGAACTCCCTGCCAATCGAGCGGTCGTATTCCGTAACGGAAGGTCCCAGGCTGTGCAGTTTGACTATAAAGGGTTGCAAAGGTAATAAAAATTTCGTGGATTAACAATCTTCGCTGTCACTATTTCTTTTACGCGCGAGCGGATCGAGCAAAATCTTGCGGATACGCATGTGGTGAGGGGTAACTTCCACGAACTCATCGTCCTGGATATACTCCAGCGCCTCCTCAAGAGAGAACTTGATTGCCGGAGGAAGGATGATCTTCTCGTCGGAGCCGGCCGCACGCACGTTGGTGAGCTTCTTGGTCTTGCATATATTGACGTTGAGATCCCTCTCCCTGGTATGCTCCCCTACCACCTGTCCGCAATAAATCTCCTCTCCGGGTTCTACGAAGAAGCGCCCGCGGTCGAGCAGTTTATTGATGGAATATGCGATAGCTTCACCTGTCTCGAGCGAAACGAGGGAACCGTTGCCACGGCGCTCGATTTCGCCCTTGTAAGGCTGATACTCCTTGAAACGGTGGGCGATGACGGCCTCTCCCTGGCTTGCGGTAAGCAGGTTGGAACGCAGTCCCATGAGTCCGCGGGTAGGAATCTCGAACTCCAGCAGTGTGCGGTCGCCGCGGGGCTCCATCCTCACGAGGGCTCCCTTACGGCGTGTGGAAATCTCGATGGCGGCACCAACGAATTCCTCGGGGACCTCGATGCTGAGGTCTTCGACAGGCTCGCACCTCTGGCCTCCGATTGTCTTGTCGAGCACCTTGGGCTGACCGACCTGAAGCTCGAAGCCCTCGCGGCGCATAGTTTCAATGAGAACGGACAGATGCAGCACGCCGCGCCCGTAAACGATGAAGGAATCCGCGGTAAGACCCGGTTTGACGCGCAATGCAAGATTCTTCTCCAATTCCTTGTCGAGACGCTCCTTGATATGCCTGGAAGTGACGTATTTGCCGTCCTTTCCGAAGAAGGGGGAATTGTTGATGGAGAAGAGCATGCTCATTGTAGGCTCGTCGATGGCGATGGGCGGAAGGGCCTCTGGATTCTCGGCATCGGCAATGGTGTCGCCGATTTCGAAGCCGTCGATTCCAACCACGGCGCAGATGTCGCCGCAGCTTACCGTATCGACAGGAGCCTTGCCAAGTCCTTCGAACACCATCAGCTGCTTGATTTTCTGCTTCTGCACGACGTCGTAGCGCTTGCAGAGGCTCACGGTGCTGCCTGTATGAAGCTCACCGCGTGTTATGCGTCCTACGGCTATACGGCCCACGTAAGGCGAATACTCCAGCGAAGAAACGAGCATCTGAGGAGTTCCTTCAACTACTGCCGGCGCCGGAATGACCTCGAGTATGGTATCCAACAGCGGAGTTATGTTGTCTGTAGGCTTGTGCCAGTCGAGCGACATCCAGCCCTGCTTCGCGGAGCCATAGACGGTGGTGAAATCGAGCTGATCCTC
Source organism: Bacteroidales bacterium UBA4284 (assembly GCA_002395925.1). Next base: position 216 of record DGVM01000224.1, on the reverse strand, counting down.
GGTAGCGTTGAGGTTGAACATAAGGTCGAAAACCTCCTCCTGCACCTCGTCGGGCCTGCAGTTGGGCTTATCGACTTTATTGATAACGACGATGGGCTTTTTGCCCATGCTGATGGCCTTCTGGAGGACGAAGCGCGTCTGGGGCATACATCCTTCGAAGGCATCGACCAGCAGCAGCACGCCGTCGGCCATATTGAGCACACGCTCCACCTCGCC
>DGVM01000172.1 GCA_002395925.1 Bacteroidales bacterium UBA4284 | reverse complement strand
TATGAAAATGAAAAAGTTAATCATTCTGTGCGCGGCACTTCTTGCGCTCCAGGCCTGCCGGCCGGGCGGCATCTCCTACAAGGGCTTCAGTTTCTCCTACCCCGATACCTATTCGCTTGAGACGACCAAAGCTGATAATGACGCAAGATATTATTTCCTAAAAGACACGGAGGACGGCATCAATTTCGTGTACATCGAGCAGATACCCGATTATCTGAAGCTCTGTGGGGACACGACGCCTGGCAATCTCGATATCTGCCAGCATATGGTGCTGCTGATCCACGATCTTGCGGACAGCTATTTCTTTTCCCAAAAGGAGGATGTGGCAATAGACAAGGACTTCGGATTCACTGTCAAAACTCCGGAAAGCGAAGCCGAAATCCCGACCGCAAATGCCGAATTGCGAGGTACTTATGACGGGCTCCCGTTCAGGGCATATTTCGCCGCCGACCTGTGGGGGGACAATATGGTGACGACGCTGATGTGCGCCTTCTCCGATGACGTACTGAAGACCCAGATACAGGAAATCTTCCAGACCTACGAATGGAGGGCTGACTAAGACCGGCCTGCTCCACGGATAATCTATCTGAGTTTCCTGTAAACTACTAGTTAACATTTTTTCGGTATATTCGTCATGTATATGTGCCGCGACTTGGCGCGCAGTTGCGGCGGATTGTATAACATGTTGAATATGAATCGATTTTTACTTATTATTTGCATCCTTGTTCCCTGCATGTCCTGCATGGGCGGCCAAGGCGGGGCGGCCAGGGAGTCCCGCATTTCCACAGTTATGTCCGAGTGCCGCCATTATGAAGGCGCAGATTATCTCAAACTCGGCAGCCTGGCTACCGGAGCCTTGAAGGGCGTCGTGCGTATCGCCGGAGCAGGTGATTCCGACATCAAGGAAGCTGTTAGCCTTATGAAGGGCATCGACGGTCTCACGGTGTTTTCGTATGACGAATGTTCCCCCGAGGACAGGGCGCTCATCGACGCCAGGCTCTCTGAGGCTCTTGCCGGTTCGGAGATGCTGCTGGAGGCAAGCGACTCCGGGCAGAAACTCAGAATGTACGGCACTTACGACGAAAGGACCGATAAAGTACGCGACTTCGTGCTGTTTGCTCCGTCGGAATCTGCGCTGATATGCGTACGCGGTTCCGTATCCATGGATACCGTCGCCAGGATTGCATCCGATGACTGAGTCCCTGTTCCATAAGGAATACCTCCCGCTCGCCGGCACCCTCTACCGGATTGCATGGTATATACTGGAATCCGATGACGAGGCGGAAGACGCCGTGCAGGAGCTGTACCTCAAGCTCTGGGAATCCAGGGACAGCCTGCAGGGGATAAGGCTTCCGAAGGCCTACGCCATAAGGATGCTGCGCAATCTCTGTGTGGACCGGTTGAGGAAGGCCCGGCATGAGACTTATCCCGAGGAGTTGCCGCAGACTCAGTATGCACCGGCCCCGGACGATATCCTCGATGCCAAGACGCGCCTGAACAATGTCCTGGAAGCCGTCAAGTCACTGCCTGAGCGGCAACGCAAAGTTCTCATCCTGCGGACGGTGGAAGGCCTTTCTTACGAAGAGATAGCCGACCGGACCGGAATGAATGGTCTTACATGCCGAGTACTGCTTTCGCAGGCCCGGTCAAAAATCAAGAAAACAGCATGAAAAGGATAGAAGACATAGAAAGAATGCTGCCGGAGGAATTGGAATCGGCTGCCCTGAGCGAGGACATCAAGGTCCCCTCCGGCCTGGAGGAACGCATCAAGTCGGCTATCGCCGCGAAAGAATCCCTTAAGCCCAGGGAGTCACCGGTGCGTTGGGTACCCTATGCGGCCCTCGCCGTTGCGGCAGGCCTTGCTGCCGTTGCAGTCATTCCGCATGGCGGCGGCAAGATTCAGGATACCTACGACGATCCCTATCTTGCTTACGCCCAGGTAGAGGCGACATTCCAGAAGATATCAGACAAGATGGCCATCGGAGTCGACATGGCTGCCAAAGCCGGGCAGACCGCTGAGAAGCCGATGGAAATAATCAACAAAATCAAATAGACATGAAACGCATATCCATAATCGCAGCACTGCTGCTCGCAAGCATATTCTCCTTTGCCCAGACCGGCAGGAGCATCTATCAGAAATATTCCGATGCCGAAGGCGTCAGCGCCGTTTACATCTCGCCCGCCATGTTCCGGCTCATAGGCAAGATTCCCGACCTTCACGTGGAGGGCGAAGACGTTAATCTCGCCCCTATAATCCAATCACTGTCAGGGCTTTACCTGATAGACAGCGAGAACCCCAAAGTCAATGCGGAGCTCAAGGCCGAAGCGGCGAAATTCATAAATGCAGGCAATTACGAGCTCCTCATGGAAGCCAAGGACTCCGGCGAAACGGTGCGGATGTACACCATGGGCACCGAAACGCTCGTCAACGGTTTCGTCATGATTGCCGAGGATGGAGGCGAATCCACATTCATCTATCTCGACGGCAAAATGAACCGCGAAGACCTCGAGAACATAATCGCAGAGAAAATGAAGTAGTAGCCTGCCTTCTGCATACGGTGCTGTATATCATAAATTATTAGTATCTTTGCAGGCTATGTTGACATCTAAAGAAATACGGCAGAAGTTCCTCGACTTCTTCGCCTCCAAAGGGCACACGATTGTGCCCTCCGCCCCCATGGTCGTAAAGAACGACCCTACCCTCATGTTTACCAATGCCGGGATGAACCAGTTCAAGGACATCTTCCTCGGCAACAAGACCACCGCCTTCAACAGGGCGGCCGATACACAGAAGTGCCTCCGCGTGAGCGGAAAGCACAATGACCTGGAGGAGGTCGGCCACGACACCTACCACCACAC
>DGVM01000164.1 GCA_002395925.1 Bacteroidales bacterium UBA4284 | reverse complement strand
TCGGTGCCCTTGGCTTCCTCAACGGTTATGACGCCGTCCTTGCCGACCTTGGACATGGCATCGGCGATAAGCTTGCCGATGTAGGAATCGTTGTTGGCGCTGACGGTACCGACCTGCTCCACCTTGGAATAGTCGCTGCCGACCTGCTTGCTCTGCTTCTTGAGGTCATCGACTATGGCTCCGACCGCCTTGTCGATACCGCGCTTGAGGTCCATGGGGTTGGCACCTGCGGTGACATTCTTGAGACCTACATTTATAATAGCCTGTGCGAGGACGGTTGCGGTGGTGGTTCCGTCACCGGCCTGCTCGTTGGTCTTGGAGGCAACCTCCTTGACCATCTGTGCACCCATATTCTCGAAGCGGTCTTCGAGTTCCACTTCCTTGGCTACGGTTACACCGTCCTTGGTGACCTGAGGGGCACCATATTTCTTGTCGATTACAACATTGCGTCCTTTGGGGCCGAGGGTTACCTTTACTGCGTCGGCCAGCTGGTCTGCGCCGCTCTTCATCAGGGCGCGGACATCGGTATTGAATTTAATCTCTTTTGCCATAGTAAATTACAGGATTGCAAGAATATCTGACTGTTTGACGATGAGGTACTTTTTATCTTCAACGGTGACCTCTGTGCCTGCATATTTGCCGTAAAGGACGACATCGCCGACCTTGACTTCCATGGGCTCGTCTTTCTTGCCAGGCCCTGCGGCGACTATCGTTCCCTGCTGGGGTTTCTCTTTTGCGGTATCGGGGATATAAAGTCCCGAAGATGTTTTGGTCTCGGCCTCCTTGGGCTCGATAACCACTCTGTCTGCTAAAGGTTTGAGCATAATATGTGTCAATTAACTATCAAATCAAAGCGCCTCCTTGAACGGGAGACGCTTAACATAGAATCAATGTCTGTGCCACTGACAGATTGTCAGACATCTGCCGCCGCGGCGCTTCGGACTATCAATATTTGTTCAAGGGGACACCGGCGGTCAGCTGGTTGACTTTCTTGCGGACGTCGGAAAGCACTGCAGCGTGCGCGTCGAGACGGGCCTGCTGCTCGGGAGTCGGCTCCTGCTTGAGTGTCAGTTCGTCAGCACATGCAGCTGCGGACGTGAGTACGGCGTCTATGAGATCTACCATATATACCACGTCTTTTTCGACAAAGCCGCGGGACGTGACGGCGGGCGTGCCTACGCGTATGCCGCTGGTCTGGAACGGGCTGCGTGTGTCGAAGGGAACCATGTTCTTGTTGACGGTGATGTCGGCGCGAACCAGTTCCTTCTCGGCGATACGGCCGGTGAGGTTTTCGAAACGGCCGCGCAGGTCGATGAGCATGAGATGGTTGTCGGTTCCGCCGCTCACTACCTTATATCCTTTTTCCATGAATGCTGCCGCCATTGCGGAAGCGTTTGCAATTACCTGCTTCTGATACTGCACGTACTGCGGCTGCTGAGCCTCGAAGAACGCCACTGCCTTGGCGGCGATGACATGTTCGAGAGGTCCGCCCTGTACTCCGGGGAACACGCTGGAGTCGAGAATCTGACTCATCTTCTTTACGACGCCCTTGGGAGTGGTCCTGCCCCTGGGGTCATCGAAATCCTTGCCCATAAGGATTATGCCTCCGCGGGGCCCGCGCAAGGTTTTATGGGTGGTGGACGTGACGATGTGCGCATAGTTCACGGGATTCTTGAGCAGCCCGGCGGCGATGAGGCCGGCGGTATGGGCCATGTCGATCCAGAGGATTGCGCCAACCTGGTCCGCGATTGCACGCATGCGCTCATAATCCCACTCCCGGGAATAAGCGGATGCACCTCCGACTATCAGTTTGGGCTTGTGCTCAAGAGCAAGGCGCTCCATCGCATCGTAATCCACCCTGCCGGTCTGAGGGTCGAGTCCATAGGATACTATATTATATAGGATACCGGAAGCGTTTACAGGAGAACCGTGAGTAAGGTGCCCTCCCATGCTGAGGTCGAGGCCCATCATGGTGTCGCCCGGCTGGAGCACTGCCATCATGACAGCCATATTAGCCTGAGCGCCCGAATGCGGCTGAACATTGGCCCACTCGGCTCCGTAAATAGCCTTGAGCCGGTCGATTGCCAGCTGCTCTATCTGGTCCACCACCTCGCAGCCGCCGTAATAGCGTTTGCCGGGGTAACCCTCCGCATATTTGTTTGTGCAGATTGAGCCCATGGCCCTCAGCACATCGTCGGACACATAGTTTTCCGAGGCGATGAGTTCGAGTCCGCTCTGCTGGCGTTCCTGCTCCTTCTTGATGAGTTCGAACAATTGGATATCCTGTTTCATACGTTATTAATTAATCACCCAAATATAGGAAATTTTGTACCTTTGCGCAAATGAGAGACCGAAAACTTCTCAACATCGAACTTGGCAGGGTGACTCCACAGGCCTACAAGGAGCTGCCCGACAGCGGCATTGTGCTGGTACTCGACAATATACGCAGCGCCCACAACGTAGGAAGCGCCTTCCGTACCGCCGACGCATTCAAAATCGACAAGCTCTGCCTGTGCGGCATCTGCGCCTGCCCGCCGTCAGCAGAGATCCATAAATCAGCACTTGGCGCAGAAGACAGCGTGCCATGGGAGCATTGCAGCGACACGCTCGCCCTCGTGCAGGAGCTCAAGGCCCGCGGCTATACCGTCCTGAGTGCGGAGCAAACGGAGAATTCCGTTCAGCTTCAGGACTTTACGGCAGAGCCTGACGGCAGATACGCAATAGTATTCGGCAACGAGGTGGACGGAGTCCAGCAGAGCGTGGTCGATGCCTGCGACGCCTGCCTGGAAATCCCTCAGTTCGGCACCAAGCACTCCCTCAACGTCAGTGTGAGCATAGGCGTAGTCCTATGGCAGTTCATCGCCTGCCGGGCACGGACACAAGCGCCAGCAGCACAAAGGTAAGCGCCGCATTGATCGGAAGCAGTTCGTAGCCAAAGCGATAGCCATCAAACAGCGACTCGGAATAATGGCTGAGCACCGCACACACCAGCGGTGAGCTCAGGCATGCCAATGGTACCAGAGGGCCGCGAAGTCCGCGGCGCGTAAGTATGCCGAAAGCGAAGACCCCGAGCAGGGGGCCGTAGGTATAGCCCGCCAGGCGGTATATCGCATCGAGCACGTAAGTGTTTGACAGAGAGCGGAAAGCAAGGACAGACAAGAACATTGCGGCGGCAATTGCCAAATGGATGGACCTCAGACGCCCGCCCAACTTTGGCAGTACGTCCACCGTGGCTGCCGTAGTCAGCGCAGTTAGAGACGAACCTCCGGCCCCGTAAGATGCGGCGGAAAGGCCGAGCACGAACAACACTCCGACTACTGCCGGCAGTTCCCCGCCGGTCGCCACGGCCGGAAAGAGAGAATCGCCCGACTCCGGGATTCCTGCGGCTTCGGCATAAGCATACAGAAGCACGCCCAGCAGCAGAAAGCCGGCGATGACCACAATCTGCAGCAGCGAACTCAGCACTAGGTTTTTCTGGGAATCCGCAAGCCGGCGGCATGTCAGCGTACGCTGCATCATGTCCTGGTCGAGACCAGTCATCGCCACAACCATGAACAGCCCGCCGAAGAGTTGCTTCCAGAAGTAGCGTGGGTCGTTGGGGTCGTCGAAAAAGAAGACCTGAGTCATACCGCTTTCCTGCACTGTCCGGGTCAGACCTCCGGGCAGGTTGCGGGCGATGAAAAATACCGTCAACGCAACTGCCGCAACCATGCAGAAGGTCCTTGCCACATCTACCGAGACCACCGAACGCACCCCTCCGCGCCATGTATATGCCACAAGGATTCCTATGGTAATCAGCGCATTGAGAGCGAACGGCAGGCCCAAAGGGCCGAAAATCAAAAGCTGCTGCGTGGAGCAGAGCAGGAAAATCCGTAGCGAGGCCCGCAGAAGCTGGGACGCGAAATAGATACAGGCGCCCGTCATGTGTGCCGAATCGCCAAAGCGCCTGTCGAGATACTGATATATGGAAACGACCCCAAGCTTGAAGTACAACGGACTGAGCACGAACGCAATGACGAGGTAGCCCAGAAAAAAACCGATGCACATCTGAAGATAGCCGAAGCCGCTGCCCGCAACCATTCCCGGCACAGACACGAAACTCACCCCCGACATGCACGATGTAATCATTCCGAGGGTGACAATTCTCCAGTCGCGGCTGCGGGAGGCATAAAAATCCTCCCCCCTTTTCGCTCCCATGCGGGAGGCGAACAGCAGAAGGGCAAAATAAGCGAGGAGCGTCGCTATTACTGCATACGGGCTCATGGAGAAGAAAAAAACCGGCCCCTGGCGGAGCCGGTTTGATATCAGCGTTTCAAAAGAAACAGATTCTGGCTTAGCGCAGTTTCTTGTAACCGTACTGGCAGGTATCGCCGAGCTCAAGTTCAATCTTCATGAGACGGTTGTACTTGCAGATGCGGTCGGTACGGCTGAGGGAACCGGTCTTGATCTGGCCGCTGTTGGTAGCGACTGCGATGTCGGCGATGGTAGTGTCCTCAGTCTCGCCGGAGCGGTGGCTGGTAACGGTGGTGT
>DGVM01000021.1:1118-33940 GCA_002395925.1 Bacteroidales bacterium UBA4284 | reverse complement strand
GCGTTCCCCTCAGACTCCCTGCCTCTGATCTGTGACAGGTATACTTATCCCCCTGCACCCCCAGGGGACTAAGGGGCGTTCCCCTCAGACTCCCTGCCTCAATAATCTATAGGGATAGCCGAAACATAGACCGGGCTGGGCCTCAGCACCCACTGGTCGCCAGCGGCGGAGGTTACTATGGCAGACTCTGAGGTAATGTCGGCAAAGTAGAAGCGGTTACCGTCTTCGTCGTTCAGCAGGGTAACCGTATAGATGCCGTCCTTGAGGCGGCAGTCGTATTCGTAGATGTATTCCTGATAGTTATAATACTGAGGGAACATTACCATGTCTTCCTCGGAATGGAAATACACGAATGTTATGCAGCCTTTCTTCACACGGAAGTCCCAAAGCATGATTTCGGTCTCGCCATCGGTCTCGTCGTAGTAGTCGCAAATCCATTGCCGGTTGATTGAATCGGGGAGCGGCACCATGATGCCGTCTTCATTGATACACGAAGCCAGCAGAACTAAAACCGGAATCAGCAGCAGTAGCCTTTTCATATCAATTGTTTTTGCAAATATACAAAAAAAGGCGCGGGGAAACCTCGCGTCTTGATTTTCGAGAGTGAGTCTTACTCGCTCTTTTCGCAATTGCCAGCGCACTCAGCGTTCTCGCCCTCAGCGCATTTGCCACATTCGCCCTCGGCGTTCTCGCCTTCGGCGCACTTGTCGCACTCGCCCTCAGCCTTGGTCTCGCAGCACTCGGTGCTGGCGGCCTCTGCCTCAGACTGCTTGTTGCTGCTGTTGTTGTTTCCGCAGGAGCAGAAGCAAAGAGCTGCAATTGCCATAGAAATGATAACCTTCTTCATGGTATAAAATTTTAAATCAGCCTGCAAATGTAGTATTATTTTTCGGATATTCAAATACTTCCATATCCTTTATTTCGCCCCCCTCCAACTTGAAGCGAAGTGCGGTGCGGACCAGTTGCCAGCCTTGCAGCCCTGCAGCTCCAGGATTGATATACAATAAGTTATACTTATCATCGCGCATCACTTTGAGGATATGGGAGTGGCCGCAGATAAAAATATCGGGGCGAAATTTTTCAATCAGAGCCCTTGCCTGGGGATAATAGTGACCCGGAGAACCGCCGATATGCGTCATAAGTATGGCAAGCCCCTGGACCTTCAGCAATTGGTATTCGGGATACAGGTGGCGGACGTCGCCTCCGTCGCAATTGCCGAACACTCCCACCACAGGCTTGAAGTCTGAAACGGAGCGGAGGAACTCTTCTCCCCCGCCCCAGTCGCCGGCGTGCCAGATTACATCAACCGGGGAAAAGAAATCCCGGAAGGCGTCGGAGAACACGCCGTGGGTGTCGGAAATAAGGCCTACGTACATCAGGGACGGATGATTTCCACTTCTCCGCGAAGCCCAAGCTTGATAATCTGAGACGAACGTCCGGTGGCTCCGGCGCCCAGACGCTCCGGCGCGCACCAGTCAACTGCACTGCGGATCTGCTCCGAAATCTCCCCGAAGTTCGCGGGCGCAGGCTCTCCGGAGATATTCGCCGAAGTGGATACCAGCGGCACCCGCAGACGGCGTACAAGTTCAATGCAGAAATCGTTGCGGGGTATCCTGATGCCCACGGAGCCGTCTGGGGCGACAACCGACGGAGCCAGGCCCTGCGCCCCGGGATAGACAATCGTCATGGGAGCGTCGTTGACCTCGACAAGATCGATGGCGATGGACGGTATCTCTTTAATGTAGCGTGCCACCATATCGAGATCGCAGGCAAGCAGGACCAGCGACTTGGCACTGCTCCTCTTCTTGATTTCAAACACTTTTGCAACGGCCTCGGGATTGGTGGCGTCGCATCCTATTCCCCACACCGTATCTGTGGGATAGAGAATGATGCCGCCAGCTTTGAGTATGCCGACGGCCTGCTGGATTAATTCTTTCATAAACGGTCTTGCTGGAAAAGTATTCCCCTGCGGCGCCACATGCGTATCATGAGCCAGCCGATGAGCATTCCGCCCAGATGGGCGAAATGGGCTACTCCGTCAACCCATCCGACTATGCCCGTAAACAGCTCGATGGCAGCGAATATGACGACCATCCACTTGGCGCTGAGCGTCACGGGAGGGAAAAGCAGGGTCATCCTGGATTCGGGGAAAAGCATGGCGTATCCCATGAGCACACCGTATATGGCACCGGACGCGCCCACGGTGGGCGTAGTCTTGAGCGCTGCGATATGGGCCAGCGCAGACTGCGTGCCGCTATTTATAAACGCCTGCATTTCAATATATTGAGTAAATATCTGCAACGCCGCGGCTCCAAGCCCGCACACAAAGTAAAACAGCAGGAACTTCTTGCTGCCCAGTATCCTTTCCACCACCACGCCGAAGATGAACAGCGTGTACATATTGAAGAAGATATGCCAGAAGCCGCCGTGCATGAACATGTGGGTCACGGGCTGCCACCAGTGGAAGTATGGCGAACTGGGGTAGAAAAGGCCGAAGGTCCCTATCATGAAGTTTTCGTTGATTAGGGTGGCGACGAAGATTATTACGTTGATTATTATGAGGTTCTTGGTGACTTTGGGAATGCTCGACAAAAAGCCTCCGCGTCTCTCTTGAAAGTAATATGACATACTAAAAGCGTTTATCGATTTCTTCGGAGCTAAGAATGCTGATGATGCGTTTTCCGTTGGGCGTAAATTCTGCGTTGTCGCTCGCGAAAAGCGTATCCAGCAGATGCTTGACTGCCGAAGGTCCTGCAGGCGCCTCTGTGTTGGACGACGCCAGCATAGCAAATTTGGCGGCGGTTTTCTGGCGCATGACCTCTTCGAGCTCCCTGGAGCTGTCGGACAGAATGAGCAGCAGGTCGGAGATGAGCTGCTCTATCTTTCCGCTCTCGCAGCTGTAACCCTCCGGCACGCCTTCCACAAGCACGGAATCGGAGCCGCTCAGGCGGATATCAAAACCCAGCTTTTGCAAAAGCTCAGAATTCTCCTGGAACAGAGGCTGTTGCGCCGCTCCCACCTGCACTTCTACAGGGAAAAGAGCGGTCTGGCTGACGTGACCGGAGCCGGAAAGCGAAGATAGCGACTGTTCGTATATGATGCGTTCCCAGGCGCGGCGGATGTTTACCAGCATAAGGCCCGAAGCGCTCCTGCAGACGATGTATCTGCCCTGGATGACGAATCCATCGGATGCCGGGTCCGCCTCGAAAAGGACGCTGTACTGCTCCGGGGGACGGGAAAGTCCTCCGGGAGAATAAGCCGGTGCCGATGCTCCGGCAAGGGCGGCCTTGGGCGAAGGGGCATCAGGGAAGGAGAAAGTGGGATCGAGCTCCACAGAGGGCTCCGTAACGGGCTTATATTCAGTAAAATTGGACCCAAACGAAGGGAACGCCACAGCGCCTTCCGTATCAAAGTCGAGGGCGGCGTTGAAACTGCCTTTTCCGAGGGCCTCTCGCACGGAGGCATAGAGTATCTGGAAGATTACGTTGTCGTCTTCGAACTTGATTTCCGTCTTGGTGGGATGTATGTTTACATCGACGGCGGACGGATCGACCTCGAGAAAGATGAAGTACGACGGTGTGAGCCCCTCGGGTATGAACTCCTCGTAGGCCTTCATGACTGCCTTGTGCAGGTAAGGACTGCGGAAATAGCGTCCGCCCACAAAGAAATACTGGTTCCCGAGCACCTTGCGGGCGCTCTGGGGTTTGCCGGCAAATCCGCTGATGCGAACCACGGACGTGTCGGCCTGAAGGTCTATCATATCGCCGGCAACCTGCCTCCCCACTACATCGAGTATCCTGAATTTGAGCGACTTGGCCTTTCGCAGGACCATCAGCTCGCGTCCGTTGTGGCTGAGGGAAAATGATATGTCGGGCTTGGGAATGGCTATGCGTGTAAATTCCTCTATGATGTGCCGCAGCTCGACGCTGTCGCTCTTGAGGAACTTGCGACGTGCAGGCGTGTTGTAGAAGAGGTTGCGAACGGCGAAGTTGGAGCCGGAAGGCGCGCTGACGGAGGAGGTTTTCATTTCTCCGCCGCTGATGACGACTTGCGTAGCCGTCTCGTCCTCAGGCCTGCGGGTACGGAGCGTCACCTCGGCGACTGCGGCAATGCTGGCCAGGGCCTCGCCGCGGAAACCATAGGTCATGATGCGTTCCAAGTCGGAGGGAGTGCTTATCTTGGAAGTGGCGTGACGCTCCCAGCAGAGCACGGCGTCGGCTGGGCTCATGCCGCTGCCGTCGTCGATGACCTGGATGAGCGTGCGGCCCGAATCGGCCACCACCACGTCGATACGGGTTGCACCGGCATCGACAGCGTTTTCCATGAGTTCCTTGACTACGGACGAGGGGCGCTGTACCACCTCCCCCGCAGCTATCATGTTGGAAATGCTGGCAGGAAGTACCTTGAGACGTCCCATCAGAGCATTGAATAGAATTTTGCGATGAAGTAGAGCACCGCCACAATGAGGAGCAGGGTCACTATACCAATGATGGTGTGGGTCTTGCTCATGTGGCTGCGGGTGCGGCTGTAGGCGCCGTCGCGCAAAGAACCTTTGATGTACGAGCCCGGGACGTATGTTCCCTTCTCCTTTTCCTTATCGAGGGAGCCGTCCACGGCACCGAACATTTTGCGGCGCTTCTCCTCCTCGGGGTCGTAATAAATCGGTTTATAATTAAAGACGCGATGCTCGCCGTCTCCAAAAAAATTAAATATTCCCATAGTTTACAAAAATAACGATTCTTTTTCTATTTTTGTAAAAGACGGTAAAAAACTTCTGCGCCCACGCAGTCGTGAACTATGTCAACTAATTATCAAAAAATCATTTGACTATGAGCAAGAATAATCGTTATTGGCTGGTTCCGGCAGGCTTTTTTGTGCTATGCTGCATCCTCAACCTGATCGGCTGCCTGCAGGGCAGCGGACTCGAGAAGACAGTCAAGCCTGCACTTCTTCCTCTTCTGTGCGTCACTACCGCCGCATGGCTCATGGAAAGGCCGCACGGCCGCAAGGAGGCCGCCCTCCTGCTGACGGCGCAGCTCTTCGGATTCGCCGGCGACACCGCCCTGCTCGGGCATGGCTTCGCCTTCTTTGCCGGCGGCATCGGCCTGTTCCTCATCGGACACATTTTCTACATCTGCCTGTTCGGGAGCCGCTCGCTGCGCGGGCTCAAGCCCTGGCAATGGGCCGCAGGGCTCGCAGGCGCAGCAGCACTTACCGCAGGCCTTATCATCGGCATCGGCGTAAAAGGGACTATGCTCGCCCCCATGGGAATCTATGGATTTGTGCTTGCGATGCTGATTTTCAGCACGTTGGCAGGAGCCTTGCGCTTTGGGGGACTCAGCTGGTGGCTGCTGGCCGCCGGCGCAGTCCTCTTCACCTTCTCCGACGCCCTTATCGCCGTGCGCAACTTCGGCACCCTGAGCCCGTTCATGAACGGATTCGGGGTTATGTCAACCTATCTGGCAGCGCAGAGCCTGCTGGCCGTCGGAGGCTGCCGTCTTGCAGCCAAAAGCGCCTGACTCTACAGCCAAGGCCCGGCCATGACGCGGGCAAACCAGTTCCAAAGCCGCCGGAAGACGCTCCAGCGGCGCACTTCGTCCAGCGTAACCTCCCGGCACTTGACTTCGCAGTCTGAGAGGAAGGCATCGCGCATGTCGGTTGCCAGCTGGCTGTCGTACACCGCAACCATCACCTCGGAATTCATAAAGAGGCTCAGGTTGTCCATGTTGGCGGAGCCGATTACGGTAAGGTAGTCGTCGGTCACGAACTGTTTGGTGTGGAAGCGTCCTTCCTGCCACTCGAAGATCCGCACTCCGGCTTTAAGATATTCCGGATACATGGCCTCGTCTATCCATTTCTCGACCGGCTCGTCATTGATTGCCGGAACTATCCAGCGTACGTCAACCCCGCGGCGGGCTGCATCTTCCATCGCCCTGGCTATCGAAGCAGGCGGCGGAGCGTAAGGATTGGACAGGTAGAAGTACCGTCCCGAATTGCCTATGCTCCATTCGTACAGATTGCGGATGGGCAGCTTGCGGTCGCCAGCAGTGTCGGGGACGATCTGGACTGTCTTGCCGGAGTAAATCTTGAGCCCCTGCAAGGCAGAGCCTTCAGGAGAATCGGACTGGATCCGCGGTGCAGCAGGTTCGAAGGAAACAGGCTCCAGCGCAGGGGCGGCCCGCCTCTGGTCTTCGTTGTACGCCTGGCCTAAATCGGCCACGCAGGGGCCCTGGAGGCGTATATTGCAATCCTGCCATTGAAGGTACTTTTGCTGGATGTTGCGTCCGCCCGTGTATGCCGTCCGGTCATCGACAATCGCTATCTTGCGATGGTCGCGAAGCGCGGTGAGGATTGACGGATAGATCTCGGCGATGCCTCCGGCCTGGCGTATCTCGGCAAAAACTTCCCTGTCCCCTTTCTTGGCCTCTATGTTGTCCACAACAATGCGGACGTCGAGCCCGCAGGCTGCCTGCTCCTTTAGTATATCGGCGACGGCCCTCCCCAGGGAGTCCATGCGGATGCGATAGAAGTCGAGGTATATGGATTTCTTCGCTCCCCGGAGTTCGCTTGTCAGCAGATCGAAATACTCCTGCGCATCGGGCAGCATGGACAGCGAATTGCCCTCGGTAGGATCGAGCCCGGTGTCGGAAGACAGCATGGCCGCCAGCGGACGGTACTCCTCGCGCACCTGCGTAAACCGGGCCGGATCTTCGGTAACTACGGTACTGTGCATCGGAGCGCGATACCCGCAAGCGGCAAAGACCAAAAGGCAGAAACTGAAAACTGAAGACCTCAAAAAACTCATAGCACTGCAACAGCTACACCTTGCCTTAAAGCAACGAAAGTATGTCGTTTTCTATGGCCTCGAGGCCGTCGTATTGAGGTGTAAAACCGCATTTGGATGCGGTATTGGCGATGAGAAGCACTTTTCCGCTGTACTCGGACATCCGGACTTCGGTGCCTTTGTTGGTGCTTACGGTAAAATCGTAAATCGTTGCCATTTTGTTGGTTTTACAAGATGCAAGCAGCGCTGCTGCGACAGTTAAGAAAAGCAGTATCCTTTTCATGGGGCGAAAGTTACGCTTTTTTCCGCAGAAAAGAATAACTTTGCATCTATATGGCAGACAATTATCTTGAAAGACGGCAGGAACAGCTTCAGTCGGCATCGCGCACGGTGGTGCGACGCTCCCCGTCACTCGACTCCCTGCTGCTCAAAAGCCGCAGTCACAGGGCTTTCGACAATTCCGACCCGGTAGCCATGCTGCAACTGCAGGCCATCGTATCCGTCAACACCAAAATCCCTTCGTGCCGCAACGCCCAGACACTCAGGTTCAAGCTTATCGATGCAAAATCGGGAGGCGACGGGTTCTGCTCGCTGCTGCATCTGGGCGGCTATCTGCCCCAGCTCAATCTGCCGGTACCCGGCACGGAGCCAAGGGCCTTCATCGTGGTATGCAGCACCACGTCAGAAAACGCCACAGTGGATATAGACCTTGGGATTTCCCTTCAGAGCATGGCGCTGAAGGCTGCGGAAATCGGGCTCAACACGCTTATCGTCAGAGCGTTCGACAGGGAGGAAGTGCGTGCCCGCCTGTCTCTTCCCTTAGAGCCGCTGGCCGTGCTGGCCGTCGGCAAAGGAGCGGACAACATCAGGCTGACTACGGTAGCCGCCGGCTCCGACCTGCGTTATTACCGCGAGGGAGGAGTACATTTCGTACCCAAGATAGATATCGCCGACATGTTGCTTTAGGGCGGGCCCTTCAGCGCCTTACGGTGATATGGAAGCAGTTCTGCTTCTTTTCGTATTTTATGTAGCAGCGGCCGGGCTGGTCGTGGATGTCTTTGAGCACCTGGCTGAGCGTGGCACGGAGGTACTCAGGGGGCACATCCTCGTAGGGGCGGCCACGCAGCTCGGGAATCTTGACGTAACGCCAGTACGACAGGTCGAATGTGGTACCGTAGCGGTGGGTTGAGTTCTCGGAGGCGTTGACGTTGTGCTTGCGCAGTTTCTTTACGTCTTCCTCCGTACGGAGCACCGAGGTCACCACCAGCTTGTTCGGATTGAGTCCCTTGGCCTTGAGGGAGTCCTGGAAGATTCGCCCTATTTCGTCGAGCAGTTCCTTTGCCGACGGGATGAGGTACGGGATGGAATGGGACAGTGAATCAATTACATACGTATCGGTGTCCTCCAGCCTCACAAGGGTGGTTTTGTGCTTCTCGGCATCGCTGCGGTCGGCAACGGGCGGCACGCCTATGGCCTGGGCGACCTTGAGCTGCACATCGTTCATGTCGTTGAACTCCTTGGAAAACTTGACGTCGTAAATGCGCACAGGATGATTCTCGACAGGCCCCAGCGCCAGCCACTGCCGCTCGCGGATGCAAGAACGGGCGCTCAGGAAGACATACAAAAAAAGGCCCGCCACAGCAGCGGCTCCCAGCACTTTAAGGATGATTTTAAGTTTTTTCATTGTCACGACCTGCAAGATAGCATTTATCGGAAGGAAATCCAAGATTTTCTTACCTTTGTAACCAGAATGAAAGCATTACTCAAAACTGCAGCATTATTCGCCGGCCTGCTCATCAGTCTGGGCACGAGTGCGCAAAGTTCGGGCGGAGGTTTCGGCCTGAGCGAGGATATCGAGCTTTTCAACTTCTCCCTCAACGCCAAAAGCCTGGAAATCGGAATGACCCTGGGCCAGGTCGGCTCGTTTACCGGCCGGGAGCGTTTCGGCATAGGAGCAAGCGTCTCGTATGCAGGAGTTTACGTAGATTTTCTCCACGCCGACCCGCAGCACAAGTATTTCTCGTACGACGTAGATACGCTATGGAACGACAACGAGGCCTTCTGCATCAATGCCGGGTACCAGATTCCCGTTTTCGAGTGGCTTCGCATCGTGCCTCTGGTCGGTTACGCACAGACCAGCGAGGGCGTCACCGACGGCTCCACTTCCCACTATTCCGGAGACGATTCCGGCTCCTGGGTACACGATTATACCGTAACGCCAGGCTCCCGCGAGCATTACTTCAACTTCGGAGGAGGACTCTCGATTCGCCCCGTCAAATACTTCAGCATCAACGTAATGGCCACCAGACGCGCCATCTACGGAGGAATAGTCCTGAACCTTCTTGCCTTTATTTAGGAGCAACTGATTCTTTACTCAGACCTTTCTGCGGCTTGAATCAACTGCAGATTGAGATGTTCGAGCAGAGACAGATTGATGTGCGAATTGTCCGGTGCCGGTTCATACCACGGCTGCGCCTCGAAACAGGCTTTCAGGTCCTTTGATTTGAACACATAACCGTGATGAGCCAGGATCGCGTTGCGCATCACCCGCAACAGGGCTTTGTCGTAAAGGCGCAGGGAGCCGTTCAGCAGGACCTTGCGGGTGAAATCGAAACGGCTCCGCTCCCCGGTCCACTTCAACTTGAAGGAAGACACGGTGCGCTCGTACCACGGCTCTCCCTCATTCATTTTAACTTCAGTAAGCAACAGGCCGTCGGGCGTTGGCAAAGCCTCAACCTTGCCTGCCAGATACGGACCGTCTCCGCTGAAGTCAAGCACGCCTGTGACCATGCCGTTGAAGGTGACTGCCCCGAAGGGCATCTGAGCGCCGTTGTAGCTGCCACTCAGATCGTCGATGACAACTTTTTTGCCGCTTTCGCTCAGGTATTCGCCCCGGAGCAGCGACATCCATTGCCGGACGCCCAGAGCCTCCTGGTCATCCTCGCTCTGAGTCGCCTCCATCGCTGCCGTCAGACGGTTCCGGGCATCGTAAAAGCAGATCACATCCAGCCCGTCCTGCCGCAGCCGGCGGGCATAGACTGCGCTTTCGTATTCATTCACAAACTCTTCCGAGCTGGAGGAGACCTCGAACAAGTCGCCTCCGGCAGCCACCGGGGTCAGCAGGAACTCATGCTCCTCGCCTTCCGCCATCGCATTCATACGCACGGAGCCGTCTTCGGCCGGAGCGGCGCAGTACACAAGCATGCCGTTGTACCAGAAGCCGGACGGCGTACCGTCCTGCATCGGCTGCACAAGGTATAGGACCCGGGCGACGGTATCGTTGTCGCCGTAGATGACGAGATACTTGTTGTCCGGCTGGCTGACGTAGTCGATATGCGTGCCGAAACCAGTCCCGTAAGGAGCTTCTTCGGCATTGCGGCTCGGCCGCAGGGTGTATTTACCGGGGGCCTTCGGCCAGGCTTCCATAGTCAGTTCCCGGTCGCCGAGGGCATCGGTCATATACACGATATTGCCCATCCTGACTTCCCGGACGGTAAACAGAGCGGAGCCGTCGTAGAAACGGTCTCCGACCTTGATGGTCTGCTGTTGTGCGAAACAGAATCCGCACAACAGCAGCGCCAGCATCGTTAAAACAGTTTTTTTCACGGCAGGGTTATTCTGTGACAGGACGGACCGAGAACCCTTGGAAGCGGTAGGTGCCGTACCTGCCTACTTCGCCGGGATCGAAGAGGACGACGTATGCGAGGCTCGGGTCGCCCGCATAGAGGGACGAAGACCAGTAGTCGCCGCCGTCCCCGGCATAGGTAAGGTCAGTGCCGCTCCGGCCGCCTGTGGCAGGAAGGAAGATACTCTTCCCGTTGGGGCCCGTTACCTTTCTTCCATTCACTCCATTCTCGGTAGTCCATATCCATGTCCAGGTGCATTTGTTAATTAACTCTGTCCATTCTTCGTTTGTCGGCATCCGCCAACTGCCGCCCCAATTCACGTGAGCAGCATCATCCTCGGGATCGAGGACTGCCTTGTTATCCACTGTACCGTAAGCCGGATCAATGACATACTTGGAGAACGGGCCGTTCTCATCGGTTCCCAGGTTGAATTTGTATGTTGTCCACACGTAACTAGTCTTCGGCTCCGTTTCGCCCCAAGCGAAATACTCACCGTACTCCTCAGGAGATGAGGCGCCGACGTTCATTGTCGCCCACTTGAGACCGGAGGGAAGGCCCAGGTCGACGGCTTCAACATTGGAAGGGAGAGACAAATCTTTTTTGACCGTAACCGTACAGGAAGCACTTACACCACTCGACCCATAAGCTGTAATTATTGCGCTGCCGACAGCCCTGGCCAAGACCCCGCCATTGTCATCCACAAATGCAACTTCATAGTTGCTTGTACTCCAATGGAGGTCCTTTGCCGTGGCATTCGAAGGACTCACCGCAGCCGTCAATGGTTTCCAATCGCCGATATGCAATTCCAGCGAGGTCTGATCCAAAGAGATAGACTTCACAGGGATAAACTCTCCGTGGACCGGACGGACGGATAGCCCGTTGCAGCGATCGTGGCCACTGCCATCCAAGTACACATAATAGTCGGACCCAAAATAGGCGCTCCGAGCGTAGAGCGGTTGAGACGTATAGAGGGATGAAGATAAATATTGACCGAAGGAGCCATCATCGTAGAGGTCCGTGTAGTACCGGAAGCCTGCGGCGGGGAGGAAGATGGACTTGTCGGTATAACCGGACTTCGTACTTGTTACTATTTGGCCTGCTACGCCTGTTCCTTGAAAATCACTTGTCCAGGTCCAGATGCAATTATCTCTGAGTTCCGTCCATTCGGCAAGTGTCGGCATTCGCCATAAGCCTCCCCAATTGACGCAGGCAGCATCATCCTCAAGATCGAGGACGGTCTTGTGATCCACTGCGCCGCGACTGCTAAAGACATCGTATTTAGTTAAAGTATCGGAACTGCCGTTGCACCACTTGTAGGTTGACCAATCATAATAATCCTTCGGCTTCGTCTCACCCCAGGCGAAGTAATCACCATACTCTTCAGGTTTGGAAGCACCCACGTTGAATGTAGCCCACTTGACACTCAAGCCAAGGTCAACCCACTCCGGTTCTGCGGCAGGCTTTCCAAGACGAACCTCAATCGGTGCCATTTTCGAAACGCCGTTGCGGGAGATGGATATAGATTTGTCGGTTGCCTTTTCGAAGGTGCCGCCATCTGTACTTGTCACTGTAATGGTGAAGCCGTTTGTAAACTCAGTCGGGGGCACGACGAACCAGAATTCGGTGTACTCGCTGCTGGAGGTGCCAAGGGTCACAGGGCTCTCGCAGGCAAGGGTTATGGCATCCGTGGCATCGGGTTGCATCTGCACCGAGGGCACGCTGCCGACGGGCATCGTCACCGTCGCCTTGCCGGCAAGCTTCTCGCCGCTGTTGCCCCTCAGGGTTACGGACTGCACCTGTGTGTCGGGGCCGTAGAGCTTGAGGATAAAGATGCCACCTACGTTCTTGAAGGTGATGCGGTTGTCGGTGGTGGCGGCAATCATGGTGTTGGCTCCGCGCCCGAAGCTCTTCTCTGCCCACATCTGCTCTGCAGGGAGATTAACGGTCAGCGTACCGTCGGTACTGATTCTGGAGCCCTGCTGATAGGGATATACTGCGTAGATGTTGTCAATCTCGGAGCCGGTAATGAATTCATCGGTGCTTGCCTTTCTGAAGCCGCCGGCGTTTGCTCCGGTCTCTCCGGTAAAGGCATATTCCTGGTTGTACGTGTACTTGTTGAAGATCGACACACGGTCGTCGGCGTGCCAGAGAACGTGATACTGGTCATCGGCCAGGGTCTTTGTTCCGGGGTCTTCGGCAGCCTCTGTCGTTGCGAAGAACTCTTCGAATTCGGGGCGGAACGATACCGCTTCTTCGGGACCCTGGGTGTTGCAGGATACGGCCAACGTACCTAGAATCGCTGCTGCTATGATGAATTGCTTTTTCATATCTGCTTAATGGTTACCAGGTTATGTCATCATCGCCGCCACCCTCGAAGGTCTCGGTGTTGGAGTCATCGAGAATGTTTTTTAATAAAACAAATTCTTCCGCCTCGGATTCAGGCCTGATGTACAGTGGCTTACTTCCCATTGAGAATGTGGTTTAACAACTTACAAAGATACTAATTCCCCGAATAATTCGGGTGATGGCGCAAAGGAAGCGGCAGAAGTCCGATGATTTTGCCGCCAATCGGGCAAGGTGCGAGTATTTGCGGGGTACCTTGCCCGTTTACTGGACCGCCGAGACTGCAATAGGAAGATAACACGATTCAAAACTGCGGTAACCGACTCGGAAAGACAATGTGCATTTATAGCGCTGGCAACCTCACTGAACGCTCCATTTTATGACGTTAATTATAAACGAGAAAAATCCGGAAAACAGCAGTTTTCTAAGTTTTAACTTACAAAATCACAAAAGAGCTATGCATGACTGATATACATTTCTCTGCATCCTCCGCGGTGAGAAGCTTTTGCAATTTGCTTGCAGATTTCTCCAGCTCTTGAGTCACGAAAGATACGGCTTCGTGTCTTTTTATGCCTTTGTTCTTCTAACGCGAAATCCCGCTCCGCCGTGACGCCTGCGGTGGATTTTTGCAAAGGGTTATGTATCTTTTTCTTTTTTTGATTTGTCTGCCCGATTCCCTATCTTTGGAAGCGATTCACTTCTCAGCCTATGATTCTGGATAAACCCTCTTATCGTACCCCGAACTGCATTCTTACCCAGTCCGTGACAGATTCCATTCTCTGCACCAGCCCCGGACTCGGTGAAAACGAAGGTATTGACTACGAAGACCTGGTGATATGAAAACACGATATATCCTTACCTGCATCGCAGCCCTGCTGGCCTTCTACGCATGCAACGACACCAAAGAGGAAGTCGAAATCAATGGTAGCCAACTCGTTCTGACGGCCTATCAGGAAGGCTCTGCCGGCTCAAAGACCGCTGTGGAAGACGGCGGCAATCAGGTCTTCTGGGAGCCGGGAGACGAGATAAAGGTCTTCTCCGGCAGTCGCAGCGGAAAGTTCACGTCTTCGGCAAAAGGCCTGGAGGCCGTCACGACCTTTACCGGGCACCTTGAGGGCACGGGGCCGGACGTTGCAGACATCTGGGCTATATATCCCTACAGAGACGAGGCCTCTTTTGACGGAGAGACAATCACAACCGTCATCCCTTCCTTGCAGACCGCCCGTCCCGGCACTTTCGCCCAAGGCGCCAACGTCTCCATTGCTCACTCTGCGACCACGAATCTTCGGTTCTATAATGTGGCAGGAGGCGTCAGATTCTCCGTCTCGCGGGATGACATCAAGTCCGTCACCTTCTGCGGAAATGCCGGAGAGACGCTTGCCGGGCGCATTACCGTCCATATGGAGGGCGATGGGAATCCGCGTATAGGGTCGGTGGAAAACACCGTCACAGCGGTGAGCGTGACCCCTGAAAACGGAGAGACATTCAAGGCAGGGAAATACTATTTCATTTCGATGGTCCCAGCGTCTCTGTCCCAGGGTTTTTCCATGACCTTCGAGATAGCAAAAGGCACCTCCCGGACAAAAACCACATCCAATGCTGTCAACATCAAAAGGAGTACATGGGGGACCATCACTGATGCGGACAAGGACCTTTCCTTCGACGACCCCGAGACAGGGTCGGATGATGTTCTCAACTATGCGGAGGAGGTTGTAACCATCGTTGCGCAAGACACTCCCGGCGAGGTATCGGTTGTGGATGACAGCGAGCTGACCCTTTCCGAAGAGGTGGTATCATCAAACGGTATAGCCGAGGGAACTGTGATAGTGATTCAGACCGGCTCCAGTTCCAAGGACCTGTTCATAGGAAAGGTGGTTTCCACAACTGGCAACGGCGATGGAACGGTAACTGTCCATACGGAAATGCCGTCAGTGGAGGAAGTTTTCCAAGATCTTGAAATTACACCTGTGATGGACCGTACGAACACGCTGGCGGAGGCCATTCCGGATGAGGGGGATAACGCCGTATTCACCGGACTCGTGGACAATTCCATCTGGGATGAACTGACGGTAGTGCACACTGAAAGAAGGAGGATGACAAAGGCTGAAGGCGACGACAATGAGGAAGCCGCAATAGACCTTACCCTGTCGTTTGAAATGAAACCGAACGAAGCCCTTTCCGGGTCAATCTATATCAGAATCAAAGGGGCCGTCACCCTGCGGGAAGACAAGACCTTTATTCTGAATGCTGACATTTCCGTTGGTGTTCGCGGTGAATTCCATCTGAGTGATGAGGAGCCCGCCGTATTTACAAAGGTAGCGCTTTTGAAACTGGCGAACCCCATCATGCTGTATTCCAATAAGATTGTTACCGTCACATTCGACCCCAGCCTGAATTTCTTTGTGGAAGGCTCTGTCGCCCTGGACGCGGATATGCAGTATGAGATACTTTCTTCCAAGATTGTTGCCACCTATGCCAACGGCGTGTTCAACGCCGGAGCAGCAGAGAAAAAGCGGAAGTCTTACTTCAGGGTGGAGCGGTTCAAACTGTATGGGGCTTACGGGTTCTCCATTGACTCTGGTTTCAATGCATACATCCTTGCCAGGGACTTTCTTTCTGCCGGAGCCGAGATAGAATCCGGCGTGAAGATATCCCTTGAAGGAGATGTATCATACACTTACGTAGAGTTCCCGGGATTGTTCGCTTTTGATGTTAAAATGGCCTTTACTCCCTACGTGGGGGTGACGCCTTATTTTACTGCAGTCGGGAATAAATTCGAAGGGGATACCTTTGAGAAGGAGTTCTCCTCGTGGAGCCTAAGTCTTGTTCCGGAGTTTAAGCAGATTGATTACACCACCTCCGAAACGGCAGTAGAAGGGCAGGAAGACTTGTCTGTCAGCGTGGACGTGGATCCGGAGCTCACGGGATCATTTGTGGAAACGCAGGAAGACGGAATAGCGCTGTTTGAATTGGGAGAAGATGAACCCATTGAGATGGCCCCGGTCGTTGAAGGCAACAACAGCCAAACGGCATCGGGATCCAAAGTCCAGTCAGAAGATGTTAACTTCAAGCTGGATACCGAGAAGAAATACGAGATTGCACGTTATTCAAAGTCAATGGACAATACCATCGTCTATGACAAAAAGATTCCCATTGGTTCGGACCTTCGGGAATACCTGATTCACCTTTACGAAACCGCCGGAGGGAAGAACTGGACCCATCAGGATAACTGGTGCTCAGATCTGCCTGTGGAGGAATGGTATGGCGTGTATTATAATGATTATGATGGCTTTTATGCATTGTCTCTGGGGAGCAACAACCTCAGCGGGCTGGTGGATTTCTCGGGCTGTCCTTATCGTCTGGATCTGCGCATGGGTACGAATAACATTTCAGCTGTAAATCTTACGGATTGTCCCTTGTTGTTCCGTGCGGATTTTCGCGACAATCTCCTTGCTTCCGTGAATATAACGGACTGCGAGAGCCTTTCCGACTTACGTGTTGACAATAGGACACACTATGACGAGCAGATAGGAGAGATAATTAGTGAGGCAGATATCACCTCCTTCCGGCTTTTCAACTGTCCCGAACTGTCATTCTTGACCGTTTCGCATGGCAATATGGAGAATTGGTCTGTCAACTTGACCGGTTTTCCCAAGTTGAAGGATCTGGATATATCCGGTAATCGTCTTGACCGGCTCAACGTTTCCCGCTGCGATTCCCTCCGGACCCTTAATTGCGTGGGCAACAAAATATCCAGACTGAATCTTTCCGGAAAAGAATTCCTGGAGCATCTGGAAGCCAGGGGCAACGGAATGACCACATTGGACATAAGCGGCTGTGACAAGCTCAGGGAAGTGAATGTGGCTGATAACAGTCTGACTTCCTTTGATATTTCAAACAAGAAATGTCTGGAAAGTTTGAATGTGGATGGGAATCCTCTGAGAAGTATCAACACCTCCGGATGTGAAAATCTCCGGAGCCTGTATGCGGAGTTTTCGGGTGAGTTCATCGCTGAAAACAGTTTTAAGATTGAGGAGGTGACACTTTCCGGATGCAAAAATCTTGATCACGCCGATTTTTTGGATTTCCATAGGACCTTTATTGTCCATCTGGACATTTCCGGCTGCGAGGTATTAAGCAATTTGGATATTCCGATTACGTTTACGCAAAGTATCAATGCATCCGGAAGCGGGCTATCTCACATTAGTCTTAGGAATAGGGAGGTGCCGGATTTAACCAGCCTCGATGGCGGTCTTCAATATCTAAACCTTACGGGTCTTGCTAACCTCAGAGAAGTAGACATTTCAATGGGTGCTCC
The DNA here is from genome assembly GCA_002395925.1 of Bacteroidales bacterium UBA4284. The sequence continues at coordinate 16,869 of DGVM01000021.1, read as the reverse complement.
TCTGAAGACTTTGATTGTTGACGGGTGCCCCAAACTATTTAGGATAGATTGCAGATACGGCGAACTTGAATATTTAAGTGCAAAGAATTGCCCCGAACTCGCATGGGTGGATTTGAGTTTTAATCAACTCACAAAACTGGAACTTGACGGCAGTGATAATATTTTTCAACTGGATATTTACCGGAACCGCCTGACCGGGCTTGTAACGCAGTTCAAAGCGGAGCAGCGGATACGATATTCTGCAAAATATGGCTACGAGAGCCGTGTTGTAAATGGAGAAGATAGATGGGTAGCCATCGAGTACCCTTATGGTCTGTGGACGGAAAAGGAACCCTTGTATCCGGTAGTAGGAACAGGTGCTGACGGTGAAGAGCCGCAGATAACATATCCCGACGATTGGAAGTAAAGAAGTATCAGAATCACTGAGCCCATGATTATCGGTGACAATGCCTGGATTGGCTGAACTTCAAGAGCGCCCAGAAACGAGACATATAAGATCGTTCTTCCGGGCATTCATTCCCGGGTTCTTGGGTCTGACTTCCAGAACATCCAGTTCAAGAAACAGAAGGTTTTCTTGAATGTTGCCAGTCTTTTTTATGTTTTTGAACAACTATAAAAATATAGCAGCGCAAGCCAAAAGTTAGGGCAACCAATTCAGGTCTATCTACGCACTGATTATTAAATAAATGTCAGAATGGCTATTGTGAGCGCAGCTTATCCCGTTGCTTGGAACCTCGCCTCAGAAACAACACGCCCCGCATCTCTCGACGCGGGGCGCTTGCAATTCTAACCTAAAATTTAACCTATGAAAAAACTATTCGGTTAAACTTTATAGCAAAGCCTGTGCCAAACTACTCGAGCTCGCTCACCAATTTTACGGAGGCGATGTGTACCGGACGCTCCGGGACTCCGCGAGGATCGGTCGGCACGGCTGCGATCTTGTCTATCACGTCGAGTCCCTCCAGGGTCTCACCGAAGATGGTATATTCTCCGTCAAGATGACGGCATCCGGTCTCACTCTGGACGATGTAGAACTGCGAGCCGCTGGACTCTTTGAGGGGATTGGCTATATCGCCTTTGCGGGCTGCGGCAAGGGCTCCCTTCTTATGGTGATGGTTGGGACGGATTTCCGCCTCAATCTGGTAGCCGGGGCCGCCGGTGCCGAACTTGGCCTTATTGGAGGAATCCTTCGACAGAGGATCGCCGCCCTGAATCATGAAGTCATTGATGACCCTGTGGAAAAGAAGGCCGTTGTAGTAGCCGTTAAGGGCCAGTTTGGCAAAATTGTCCCTGTGCTTGGGCGTGTCGGAGTACAGTTTGACTCTGATCGTACCCATGGATGTAACGATGTCGAATACCGGTTCTTCCGGAAGATGTTCCAATTGTTTCATTGCAAGTGTTTCGATTTTATCGGTGTTTTCGATTTGTGCAGACTCGCCGTCGGCGGCGTTGCCATCACTGGTGCTGTTGCCATTGTTGGCATTGTTGCCGCATCCGGCCAGGACCATCAGCGCGGCAAGCATAATACTGATTTTCTTCATATATGTCAATGGTTTTATGTCGCTATGCAAATATACCCTAAAAAACAATATCGAACAATGGAAGCACAAAAAAAGAGGTCGATCACGCTTGATCGACCTCTTGAAGTTGAGATAGAAGGATTCGAACCCTCACTGACAGAGCCAGAATCTGTAGTGCTACCATTACACCATATCTCAATGTTGGGACTGCAAAGGTACAATTCTTTTGATAAAAAGCAAAATTATTTTTTCTCAATCAACACAATTGCCCAAACTTCGCAGCCTTCACCCCTTCCGACAAAGCCTAAACGCTCTGTCGTAGTAGCCTTTACGCTTATCGCAGACAGTTCCACACCACATACTGCAGCAAGGCTTTCGCGCATCTGAAGCACGTACGGAGCAATCTTCGGGGCCTGCAGGGCGATGGTAATGTCGGCATTGACAATATCCCAGCCCTCGGAGCGCACCAGTGCCAGCACACGCGACAAGAGAATCTTGCTGTCTATGCCTGCAAACTCGTCTGAGGTGTCGGGGAACAGATGTCCTATGTCTCCGAGAGCCAGGGCACCGAGCAGAGCGTCGCAAAGCGCATGGATGGCGACGTCTCCGTCGGAATGGGCCACAAAGCCCACAGGCGACGGCACACGTACGCCACAAAGCCACATCGGCAGGCCTTCCTGCAGCCGATGAACGTCAAAACCCTGACCGACTCTTACAGCCATATTAAACTATACCAGAGAAGCCCAGGAATGCCATTGCCATGATACCCACGGTGATGAATGCGATGGGCAGCCCCTTGAAGGAGGCTGGCACATTGCTGCGGGCAAGCTGCTCGCGAAGGCCGGCAAACAGCACCATTGCAAGACCGTAACCCAGCGATGTTGCGAATGCATACACGGTGGACTGGGCGAGGTTAAGCATGTGGGGAGCCGCACTGCCGAAGGTGAATTCCTTAGTAACCACAGTAATAGCCACACCGAGAACGGCGCAGTTGGTGGTAATCAGAGGCAGGAAGATACCCAGGGCCTGATAAAGCGAAGGGCTTATCTTCTTGAGCACGATCTCGACCATCTGCACAAGAGCCGCTATGACCAGGATGAAAGCGATGGTCTGCAGGAACTCAAGGCCGAAAGGAACAAGGAGGAACTTGTTGATGAGGTATGTGACGACGGTGGCAAGCGTTATGACGAAAGCCACTGCGCCGGACATGCCGGTAGCCGTACTCAGTTTGTTGGACACGCCCATGAACGGACAGATTCCAAGGAACTGCGCAAGTACGATATTGTTGACGAATATCGCAGAAACGATAATGAGCAAATATTCCATAACTACCTCTTAGCCAATTCATTGAACAGAACCATAAGATATCCCAGCACAAGGAATGCGCCCGGAGCCATAACGAAGGCGAGGATACCGTCTCCGGAGATGAACTTCCAGCCGAAAACGGAGCCGCTGCCCAGAATCTCGCGCACGATGCCGATGATGGTGAGCGTAACCGTGAAGCCAAGGCCGATGCCTATGCCGTCGAGCGCGGAATCACCGACGCTGTTCTTGCTTGCGAAAGCCTCGGCGCGTCCAAGTACGATGCAGTTCACAACAATCAGCGGAATGAACAGACCAAGGGTCTCGTACACGTCGGGCACATAAGCCTGCATGAGCAGCTGAAGCAAGGTTACGAAGGTTGCGATAACCACGATATAAACCGGGATATGCACCTTGTCGGGCACCACAGGAGCAATCAGAGAAATGACTATATTGCTGAGAATGAGCACGAACATGGTTGCAAGACCCATTTCCAGGCCGTTCATGGCGGAAGTGGTGGTGGCGAGGGTCGGACACATGCCGAGCACCAGCACGAAAGTGGGGTTCTCTTTAAGGAATCCCTTTGTAATCAATCCTAACTTACTCATTGCCCTTCAGATTAAGATAAACCTTGTAAGCATTGGCTATAGCAGCCGCGTAGGCACGCGAGGTGATGGTGGAAGCAGTAATCGCATCCACTTCGCCGCCGTCCTTACGTACGGCAAGCACCTTCTGTGCGGGATCCCAGCCACGGAACTGCTCGGTAAAAGCAGACTCCTCGGCGCACTTGGCGCCAAGTCCGGGAGTTTCACTGTGTGAGAGGACGACGGAATTGACCACAAGGCCCTGCTCGTCGATTCCGACCATGAGGGTAAGTGGACCTCCGAAGCCTCCTACGGAAGAGATGACGGCGATGCCGGCGCCGGGAACGGAATAATAAGTATAATCCACATTCTCGACGTTGACGCTCATCTTCTGCGGCTCCGAAGAGAACTCGGGAAGCACACGGGCGATGGAAGAGGCCGTCTTGGCAGCCTGCGCATCGGCAATCGGACCGCTGGTCATGGCATAAACGCCACCCAGCAGTGCGGAACACACAAGGCACACGAGCGTGAGGCTCAGGGCCATATTCTTAAGATTCGATTGTGCAGCCATAGCTTATGCCCTCCCGTATTTTTTCTGATGGAACGCCCTGTTGATAAGTGGCACGAAGCAGTTCATGATGAGAATTGCGAACGACATACCCTCGGGATACGAGCCAAAGTAACGTATCATCATTACTATCAAGCCGATGCCGAAACCGTAGATGACTCCTCCCCAGTTGCTCATAGGAGAAGTAACATAGTCTGTAGCCATGAAAAGGGCACCCAGGAGCACGCCACCGGTGATGAGATTGAAATTGGCTCCGGTGAAATGTGCGGGATCGATGCCATGGAAAATTGCGGCGATAGCGGCAATGGTACCAAGGATGCTAAGGGGAATCCAAGGCTTTACCACCTTGCGGACAAGCAGATAGCAGAAGCCAAGGACAAGCGCGATAGCGGAGATTTCGCCGCCGCTGCCACCGATATCACGGACGATGGAGGACGCCGTAAGATTATTCTGGGCAAGTATATCGGGAATGGTAAGGCCCGACTTGAGCCCTTCCTTGATGAGACCGAGGGGCGTTGCTCCAGAAACTGCATCAACGGAAGATATGAAACCGTCCGGCATAGCCCAGTTGGTCATATACACCGGGAAGGAAATGAGCAGGAATACTCGGGCGGTGATGGCCGGATTGAAGAGGTTCTGGCCCAGACCGCCGAAGGACATCTTTGCAACTCCTATGGCAACCACTGCGCCTATGACGACCACCCACCAGGGAGTGGTGGAAGGCAGGTTCATGGCCAGCAGAAGGCCAGTAACCAGAGCGGAAGCGCCGTTGAAAAGCTCGGGACGCTTCATGAGGAATTTTGCGATAAGCCACTCCAGGCACACGCAGCTGACGGCGCTCACGGCGAGAACCAGCAGCTCCGGCCAGCCATAGAACAGTATGGAAACGATAATCGCCGGCATGAGCGCAATGCACACGTCGAGCATGATCCTGTTGGTAGTCGCAGGAGAATGCACGTGCGGCGACGGGGAAACTGTCACTTTATCCATAGGTTATTTTTTTGCGTTTCTGGCCCTGATGACACCCATTACCTGGCCCTTGGCCATACGGATGTTGTCGAGCAGGGGTATATAGGAAGGACAACTGTACTGGCAGCAACCGCACTCGATGCAGTCCTGCGCAGCGTTCTGCTCCAGCGCAGCCACGTCGCCTGCGTTGTACAGGCTCTTGAGCAGGAAAGGCTCGAGTCCCATGGGACAGGCGTCGGCGCAACGGCCGCAGCGTATGCAGGGGCTCTGGGGCTTGCGAAGCGTGTCCTCACCGAGGTAGAGGATAGAAGACGAACCCTTTACGGTAGTGGCGTCAAGGTTGGCGATGGCTTTTCCCATCATGGGGCCGCCGCTCACTATCTTAACGGCTCCCTCGGGTACGCCGCCTGCATGCTGCGCGATGAAAGAAAGGGGTACGCCGATGCGGAACAGGTAATTGTGCTGGGCCTCGGGAGCGAGGACATCGCCGGTGACGGTAAGCACATTGGTTACCAGAGGCTTGTTCTTCTGTACAGCCTCGTAAACGGCGAGCGAAGTTGCAACGTTCTGCACTACGGCGCCTACGTCGATAGGAAGGCCGCCGGACTTAACCTGGCGGTGCATCACGGCGTCGATGAGCTGCTTCTCTCCTCCCTGCGGGTAACGTTTTTTGAGAACCGCTACTTCCATGGAAGGATAGCCGAGGCGGGCGACGGAAGAACGTACGGCCTCGATTGCCTCGGGCTTGTTCTCCTCGATGCCTATGACGCAGCGGCATCCGCCGAGAACCTTCTGCATGATAGCGGCGCCGACCACTATTTCGTCGGTCCTCTCGAGGAGGATACGATAGTCGCTGGTGAGATAAGGTTCACACTCGGCACCGTTGAGTATCAGGCACTCTGCCACCTTGCCGGGCGGCGGATTGAGTTTGACGTGGGTGGGGAAAGTAGCGCCTCCCAGACCAACGACTCCGTTCATCTTGATGCGGTCGAGGATGAAGTCGCGGTCGTCGGGAACGGTAGTCACAAGGTCGGGGGTAAGGTCGATGCCTTCTGCCCATTCGTCGCCCTGAACTTCGATCTCGATGTGCATCTGCATGAAGCCTGCAAGGTCCTTGCGGGGGCCGATGCCGCGCACCACTCCGCTCACGGGAGAGTGAATGTAGGCGGAGATGAAGCCGCCGGGTTCCGCTATAATCTGTCCGGCCTTGACGGTGTCGCCGACTGCGACGACGGGTTTGGCCATGGCACCGAGATGCTGGAACATCGACACATATACCCTATCCGGCAGGGGAAGCACCTCGATCTTGCAATCGCGGGCTATCTTATTGTCGGCAGGATGGATACCGCCGATGGAGAATGTCAGTTTAGCCATTGTTTTCCTCCTTTTTTACCTCAGGTTCAACGGGGGCGGGAGCCTCTGCAGGAGCTTCTGCGGCGGCCTTTGCTGCCTCAGCGGCGGCTTTGGCGGCCTCGGCGGCACGTGCCTTGCGGTCTGCGATGCGCTTCTTTACGGCATCTTTGTCGAGAGGCTTGGGGAATCCTGCGCCGTGGATGGCACCGGTAGGACACATGGCCTCGCACTCGCGGCAAAGCTTGCACTTGTCCGGATCGATGTACGCCACGTTGTCGGTGACGGTGATCGCTCCATGCTGACAAGTCTTTTCGCATATACCGCAACCTATGCAGGCAGATGCGCAGGCTTTCTTTGCGACAGGGCCTTTGTCCTTATTGATGCAGGAGACGTACTCGCGCATGCCCCTGGGTCCCTTGGGACGGAGCTCGATTATGCGCTTGGGACAGGTCGCCACGCATTTGCCGCAAGCGGTACACTTGGATTCATCTACCACGGGCAGGCCTGTGACAGGATCCATGCTGAGGGCGCCGAACTGGCATGCGGCAACACAATCGCCGCAGCCCAGGCAGCCGAACAGGCAGCCGGTATCGCCTCCGTAAAGAGCCGCTTTGACTTTGCAGCTCTGCTCGCCCTGGTAGTTATTGATGCGGGGGCGGGCTTCGCAGCTGCCGTTGCAGCGGACCACGGCAACCTTGGGCGCCGTCTCCGCGACTTCGCATCCGAGGATAGCGGCGACCTTCTTCATTACTTCTGCGCCGCCCACGGGACAGTAGTTGGCGTCGAGGTTGCCTGCCTTGACGGCGGCATCTGCGAAGGCACGGCATCCGGCAAATCCACATCCGCCGCAGTTGGCGCCGGGAAGAGTTTTTTCAATGTCGTCTATCCTGGGGTCTTCCTCAACCTTGAACTTCCTGGCTATCCAGAACAGGACCAGGGAAAGCACAAGACCGAGGACCGTGAGGATTACGACGGTCCAGATGATGGTGTTGGTCATTTCAGGTAAAATGTATATTCTTTGCTTAACTTATTGCGGAACAGGAATATGACGAGGTAGCACAGCAACACCGCTCCGATGGCGCCGAGTCCGGCGTACAACTCTCCTACTCCCAATGCATTCAAGATCAAAAGAGCGGCGAAGAGCACTACGAGCGGCAGTCCGTATGCGATGAATACGGCCTTGTATCCCATTGCCTTGCGCAGGGCCACCTCCACCTCGTCGCCTACCTGGCGGGGCGTCCAGGCGCTCGTGCGGACCTGGATTTCCTTGACTTTGCTGTCGCCCAGGCTGCACAGCCCCTTGGCGTGGCAGGACGAGCACGCAGCCTCGGAGATAATCTCGATGGTGGTAATCTCGGGGTCGATAGCAGTAATCCTGCCTTTGTGAGTGATTTCTTCCATTAGAATTCGGTACTGGGGCCGAATCCGCCATAAGCGGAACCGGGATATGCGTTGTCGTCGGTATTCATCCCAGAGGGTACGCTGCGCACTGCTGCAAGGTTGTCGAGGGCCTCGTCCATCTCCATGAAGCGGATCTGTTCGCTCTTGAAGATCATGTCGATGTCGCGGGTCTCGCCGTTGCGGTGCTTGGCAATTATGATCTGGGTCTTCTCCCGGTCTTCGATATTGTCGCTCAGGCCCACGTAATCGGGTCTGTGAATGAAGATTACCATATCGGCATCCTGCTCTATGGAGCCGGATTCGCGAAGGTCGCTCAGGAGGGGTTTTCCGGCGCTGCCCGCACGAGTGACCGCCTGGCGGGACAGCTGGGAGAGCGCAATGATGGGGATGTCGAGTTCCTTGGCGGTAGCCTTGAGGGTACGCGAAATCGCGGCGACCTCCTGCTCGCGCATGGCCTTGAGTTCGACGGGGCCCTGCATCAGCTGAAGGTAGTCCACCACGATGAGGCGCACGCCCTTGTTCTTGACGAGGTTCTTGGCCTTGGTGCGGAACTCCATGATCTGCATGCCGGGAGTGTCGTCGATGTAGAAAGGCGCCTTGGAGAGGCCCCTGAGCTTGAATTCAAGCTGTTCCCACTCGTAGGGTTCCATCTTGACGCTGCCTTTGATCTTGTCGGCGGGCAGACCGGACTCGCTGGTCATGAGCCTCTTGACGAGCTGCTTGTTGGACATTTCCAGCGAAAACACGGCCACGGGGATGTGATGGTCCACTGCCGCGTTGCGGGCAAGGTTGAGAGCGAACGCCGTCTTACCCACGGAAGGACGTGCGGCAAGGATGATGAGGTCGGAGCGCTGCCAGCCGTTTGTGATGCGGTCTATGCTGACGAATCCGGACGGCACGCCGGTCAGACCCTCGGTGTTCTGCTGCTCCTGGATATCGTTCATCGCCTCGTTGATGATGCTGCTGATATCCTGAACCTCCTTGCGGACGTTGCTCTGGATTGCGTCGTAAATCTTGGTCTGGGCCTTGTCGATGAGGTCATCTACATTGACCGACTCGTCGTAGGCGTCGCGGAGGATGTCGTACGAAGCGGTGATGAGGTCGCGCTGTATGCTCTTCTGCTTGAGTATCTTGACGTAATACTCCATGTGAGCGGCGCTGCCCACCTTCTCCGACAGGCCTGCCAGTACGGATGGGCCGCCGACTGTTTCCAGATTGCCGTTCTCCTTGAGACGGTTGCTGACGGTTATGATATCGACCGAGATATGGTCGAGCACCAGGGAACCCATGGCCTCGAAAATCATTCGGTGGCGCTGGTCGTAGAAGCACGATGCGGTGAGTTCCTCCATCGCAAGATCTACGCTGGAGGCCTCGAGCAGCATGGCACCGAGAACCGCCTCCTCGACGTCGAGCGCCTGAGGAGGTTTATTGCCCATCTCCAGTCCCAGGGTTTCGAGGTTTGCCTGCTGAGGCTTTTTGCGGGTATTCCTGGATTCGGCCATGACGTCAGGCCTCGGGAGTTGCGACTATGATACGCCCGCAGTGCTCGCAGATGACGAGCTTCTTGCCGGATGCGATGTCGATGAGACGCTGAGGGGTGACTGTGTTGAAGCAGCCGCCGCAGGAATCACCGTTGAAGACAGTGACCACGGCAAGATGATTGTGCACGCTGGCACGAATGCGGTTGTAAGCGCTGAGAGTGCGCTCATCGAGCTTCTCGGCGAGGGCGTCGCGGGTCTGGACAAGGTCTTTCTCTTCCTTTGCGGTGGATTCCACGATACGGGCGAGCTCTTCGTTTTTGGCCTCGAGATCGACAGAAAGGACGTCGAGCTTGGTCTTGACGTTCTCTATAGCCGCCTTGTTGTCGGTGATGGCCTCACGGCTCTCGCCGATTTTCTTTTCATCGATTTTGCGGAGGATTCCGAGGTTCTCGAGCTCCTTGTTGATGGAGTCGAACTCGCGGGAGTTGGAGATTTTCTCCAGCTGTGAGCGATAGCGCTCGATTTCGCCGTCGAGGGAAACGATGTCCTCGTTCATGGCGGCGATATTCTCGTTGTATTGGGCGATTATCTGCTCCAGGGACTCGATGCGGGCATTGCAGGATGCGACCTGGTCCTCGAGCTGCGCAACCTCTGCAGGCAGTTCGCCGCGAAGCTGGACAAGCTTGTCGATATCGTTGTCTGCCAGCTGGAGTTCGTACAGGATATGAAGCTTCTCCTCGGTGTTGGACTCGGAGTCGGCAAAGTTTTTCTGGAGCGAGACAAAAGTCTCCCTTTCGTCGATCGGCGTCCCGATCTTCTTGGTTTTCTTGGTAGTGGCCATATATTTATATTATTCGAATTTCAAGAATGACAAAGATAGGTATTTTTTCGCTTATATGGAATTCTTGATTTCCATAAGTTGCGCCCGGATTTCCTTGAGCGATTCGAGCGCCTTCACCGATTTGCTCACAGAGGCCTTTTCGCCCTGCAGCTGACGGGCGGCACCTTCGAGCGTAAGCCCCTTCTCCTTCACCAGATAGTGAATCTGCTTGAGGACCTCGATGTCGTCCGCAGCGAACTGGCGGTTGCCTTTTGCATTGCGCCTGGGCTTGAGGAGCTTGGGGAAAGAGTTGGACCAGAACCGCACGAGCGATACCGATTCACCGATTGCCTCGGCTGCCTCTCCGATAGAATAGAATAGTTTTTCCATATAGATTAATCCATTGATTGACGGGTATGCTGGGCCATATAGACCATATTGGAGTACTCCTCCTCCGGCACGGAGGCGAAGATGAAATTAAGAGGGTCGAGACTCAGGGTGTCGCGCCACACTTCGTAATGCAGATGGGGTGCGTATGAGTTGCCAGACATTCCGGCCGTCCCGATTTCGCGGCCCCGCCGCACGCTCTGTCCCTGCTGCACGCTTATCTCCTGCAGGTGCGCATAACGGGTAAAGTAAGTTCCTGCATGCCTGATTGTTACGGTGTTGCCGTCGCCCTTGCGGGAGCGCACGACACTGCTGACCGTGCCGTCTGCGGCAGCAAGTACCGGAGTACCTTGCGCCACAATCAGATCGACTCCGTTGTGACGGGCGTTGGTGGTGTAGAAGGGGTTTGTCTTGACTCCGACTCCTGCACCTACCTGGGTGTAACTCAGCGAATCGAGCGGCAGATGCATGGGAGGCAGCACAAGATCCGGCACACGCAGTGCATCGGCTATGCGCCGGAAAAGACTGTCCACGGATGCGGCCTCCCGCACGAGGCGCTCCGACTTCTCTGCGGTATAGAACACGAGCTTGGAGTCGGGGATGGAATCGCTGCCGAAGAATATCCCAAGCGACGAAATCGGGTCGGTGCCCTTGGGCGGGTCGGCATGGAATATATCCTTGTAGATGATTTCGTCTTTGCGGGAGAGGCGCTCGATATCCTGGCCAAGCGTAGAGACCTTGGGCAGAAGTTCGGGGTACAACTCGGCGTAGGCCTTGTTTTCCGCCTTGAGCCGCTTCTCCTCCGGAGAACTGTACACAAGCGCGAATATGGCATAGCCGACAACGGTCAGCGACACCACGGTCAAGACGAATTTGAGTATCGTCCAAAGTGTGCCTGCCACCTGCGTTCCCGCCTTGCGTACATCGAAATTACTGTCTGCCACCTGTTCCCTGTTTTTTCTGACGTTCTCCCAGTGACGCCGCGGTCGGAGGCCCGGAGAGAATATCTGAATTACGTTTGCCTATCATCGCCCGGTACTCCTCTACCGGCATATCAATATCCATGAAACTCATGGGATTGACCTGATTGCCCCTGAACAGCACTTCGTAGTGCAGATGAGGCCCCGTAGCCTTTCCCGATTTGCCCACTTCGCCTATACGGTCGCCACGGCGGAGCACCTGTCCCACACCCACCTCTACGGTATTGAGATGGGCGTAACGGGTCTTGTACCCGAAACCATGGTTGATTACGACCTCGTTGCCGTAACCGTTGAACTTGAAATCCACTTTCTCCACAACCCCGTCTCCGGTCGCATACACGGGATTGCCTATGTGCGAAGCTATATCCTGCCCCATGTGCCGGGCGGTACCGCCGTAAACCGGGTCCGTCCTGACTCCGAAAGGACTCGACAGGTGGTAGGTGCCCTTCTTGGGAAGGATTGGCGGAACAGCCGGAATGTGCGACACGATATCGCCGGCCTCTTTGGCAACCTGGGCCACCTCGCCAAGCGATGCAAGCTGGACGCCTATGCGGCCGGCAATGGCGTCGATGCGCGAATCGAGCTGCTGCATGGCGTTTGCCGAAGTGTCGGCAAATGTTGAATCGGGGATAGGGTCCAGGGCAAATATCGTCCTATATACCAAATCGTTGCGTGACTCCACTCCGTTCAGCACAGACTCGTACACATCGAGTTTGTGCTTGACCACCCCCATCTTGGACTGCCACACATCATTCTGCCGCCGCAGGATGGCTGTCTTGGGCAGGTCGTTGCCCAGATATGCGAAATACAGCCAGAACACTCCGCCCACGACCGCAATGGTGCCGACCGCCATCACAAAATAGCGAAGGGCAGCACGCCACCAGGGCAGATGTTGCTCCCCGTAACTGAGGGTATCGGAATCGTACACGAAGTGTTTCACGATGCAAATATACTAATTATTCGTTAATTAATGCTTGTTATCTAAAGTTGACGGACCCGCTTGTGTAAACTGGGACAAAAGCAGCAGGAAAGTATTCAATAACCGCGCCGCCATTGCGAAAGACCACCGAGAGGACGTCGAATTGAACCTCATCCACCCCGTATGGCGAGTCCTCGGAATGTAAAAGATCCTGCGCCGCCCTGACCATGCGCTGCCTTTTGTCGCGTCCTACATTGAACTCCGGCGGCACCGGTGCACCGTCGGTACGTGTCTTGACCTCAACGATATGCAGCACCCTGTCGCAGACGGAAATCACGTCCAGTTCCAGATGGCCGGCGCGCCAGTTGCGCCTAAGTATCCTGTGGCCCTGTCCGACAAGAAAATTGCAAGCCTCCTGCTCCCCACGGGCGCCAAGAGTCTGGGACGAAGTTTTCATAGAGTGTTCAGTTACAGGTTAATTCATACGCAATGATAGTTTTCGGGATTTCTGAAGCCCGCAAGGAAGGCGCGGACTTCCATTCGTTTTTTGCCTTCCAGCTGCAGGTCCAGCACACTCACCGCACCGTCTGCCGTGGCAATTCCAAGATAGCTCTTTCCGTCGCTGAACAGCTGACCGGGGAGCAGTCCGCCGGGTACGCCAGTCATCTTCTCCACCTTGAAAATCTTCAGCTGCTGGCGGGTTGCAGCGGAGGAGACTGCAGTGGTACCGCCCTCCGCAGGCCATTTGCGCCCACGCAACTGTGAGTGGGAGGGGCCCGCCGCGTCAGCGGTGGGAGGGATGAGCGAAGCGAAGTCTGCGGAAGGCAGTGTCCCGGCCGCAGTTTCCGCCTTGCCTCCGACCAACTCGGTATAAGCAGAAGGATAAGGCGAGAGACCGCGGACAAGGTTCCAGACCTCCGTGGAGGTACGATTCCAGTCGATACGGGTATTCTCCCTGGTAAGCTTGGGAGCGGGACGCAGGACCTCGGAACCCTGCACGAAGGAACGCTGGGTACGAAGCTCAACGTTGCGCTGTATAAGCAGCTCCGTGGTGTCACACACGAGAGAGGCTCCCATCTCCATAAGCTTGTCGTGCAGCGAAGCAGCATCGTCGGAATCCTCGATACGGCACTCCTGGCGAAGGATGATGCCGCCGGTATCGATATCCTTGTCAAGCATGAAGGTGGTGACGCCCGTCATTTTCTCGCCGTTGATAAGCGCCCAGTTTATAGGAGCTGCGCCGCGGTACTGCGGAAGCAGGGAGGCATGCAGGTTGAAGGTCCCCAGACGGGGCATAGTCCAGACCTCCTGGGGCAGCATGCGGAACGCTACCACCACGAACAAGTCGGCCTTCCAAGCAGCGAGCTGCCGCAGGAATTCAGGGTCCTTGAGCTTAACAGGTTGGAGCACGGGTATCCCGTTGGCGACGGCGTACTTCTTGACGGCGCTCTCATTGAGCTTGAGCCCGCGTCCGCTCGGTTTGTCGGCCACGGTAACCACACCGACGACCTTGTAACCCTTCTTGCGCAGGGCGTCCAGGGGCGCCACTGCAAATTCGGGCGTACCCATATACACTATGCGCGGCTTGCGGAAGAAACCTGTGACGGCACTCAGCAGCTTGCGCCATGTAGCCTTGAAAGTATCCATATTGAAAAGTTCGGCGTCTTTGATGGCCTTGTAAGTAAAGAACGCCCCTATCGGCGCCAGCACGTAAGAAGCCACGAAAACACCGTTGAATGCGTCGATGCTGCCGTCTTTCGCCAGCTTGGTGCCGGTGATATCGACAATCCAGTAGATGACGAAAAACAGCATGGAGAATATGGCGCTCATGCCGATTCCGCCCTTCTTTATCATGGCACCGATGGGTGCGCCGATGAAGAACAGCAGGAAGCAGCAGAGTGCCGTGGCGAACTTCTTGAAAAGCTCGACCGAAGTCCTGCGGAGATAGAACGTCGACTGATAGACGTCGTGGTTGTAACTCATTATGTCGCCGCTCATCCTGTCGGCGTTGGACGCGGCACGCACGTAGGCTTCCTTGATGGCGTCGTAGTCCTTCCAATGAAGCATCTCGTCGGACTCGAAGGGGATGCTGCGGTCGCCGCGCCTGGCGGTATCGAGCTGGGCGCGCTGGTCGAAGGCACATTCCTTGCGCATGCGCTCGTAATGCCTTTCCTCAGCCTCCAGATTATGCCTTTCCAGGGAATCCTTCTGGGCGGAAAGTTGGTCGAGGCGCATGGACTTTGCCTGGTCCGAGAAGCGGGTGGTATCGGACTTCTCGAAGGCGTAGTTCTTGAGCGGGATGAGCAGGTTCTCCATCGAGAAATCAACCCGGCTCAAGGCCAGCGAGGTGTCCCTGTAGGTCATCTGGTTGGTCTCGGAATAATTGGAGCCGTTGTAGAGCGTGAAGGTCAGGTAATCCTTTGCCTTGCTCATGCGCAGCACGGCGGAGTCGGCGATGATGATGGAGGTATTACCCCTGCGGGAAGTGTGGTCGTACACCTGCACGTGGTACATCATGCCGGTCTCGTCGTTCTGGTCCTCCACCCTCAGCACGTAGCCGTCGATACCCTCGTAGAAGGTGCCGGAAGGTATCTTGATGCTGCCCTTGGTGCGGGTGATGTCGTCGCGCAGGGTAAATATCTCGTTGTAGGCCTTGGGAACCAGATTGTTGCTCACAAAGAACGCCCCGACGCTTATGAGCGCGGCGGTGACTATCAGAGGGGCAATGAGGCGGCCCAGCGAGATGCCGGCCGCCTTGATTGCCATAAGTTCCTTGTTTTCACCCATCTGGCCTATTACCATCATGCTCGACAGCAATACCGCCAGCGGCAGTGCTGTGGGCAATATGGTACAGGCTCCCCACATCATGAACTCCAGGATGACCCCGAAGCCAAGACCCTTGCCTACCAGTTCGTCGATGTAAATCCAGAGGAATTGCATCACCAGGACAAAAATCACGAGGAAAAGTATCGCGACGAAGGGTCCGATAAATGCTTTCAGCGTGAATTTGTCCAGTATTCTCATCCGAAACGGGTATGATTAACGTGTCGCAGCTGCGACGAGGGCATCGAGGGCGTCCTGGAGCCCTGCAATTTCCTTGCCGCCGGCGGTTGCAAGTCCGCTCTGTCCGCCGCCTCCGCCCTGGATGAGCTTCGCTGCGGCAGCGATGTCCTTGCCGGCATGACGTCCGGCAGCGACGAGGTCGTCGGAGTACATCAGCATGAGCTGAGGCTTGCCGGATGCGACGTAAGCTGCTGCGAGAGCGGTGTTCTTGAGTTCCTTCTGAAGGGCGAGCGCGGCATTGCGGAGCATTACAGGCTCGACCTGCAGATTGGCTGAAGGGACGATGGTGATGAGGCGGATGCCGTTCTTCTCGACCGCCGACTCGCTGAGCTTGCGTGCGAACTCTGCGGCCTTGGCCTTTGCAAACTCCTCCGCCTGCTTCTTGAAGGTGGCGTTGTCGTCGA
>DGVM01000021.1:850-1036 GCA_002395925.1 Bacteroidales bacterium UBA4284 | reverse complement strand
GGTCGGGGACGTTGTTGAAGAATCCGCGGGCGGTCTTGAGCAGGTTCTGCATGCCGAGGACCATCATTTCCGCCTCTTCTCCGGTCACTGCCTCGATACGGCGTATGCCTGCTGCGATTGCGGATTCACTGGTAATCTTGAAGAAGCCGATATTGCCGGTGGCGCTGGTGTGGCAGCCGCCGCAAA
>DGVM01000021.1:0-761 GCA_002395925.1 Bacteroidales bacterium UBA4284 | reverse complement strand
CGCGCACGCGGTCGCCGTACTTCTCTCCGAAGAGTGCCATGGCGCCCATGGACTGAGCCTCGGGCATGGTGGCATCGCGTTTTTCGGCAAGAGGGAAATTACTGCGTATCATTTCGTTGACGCGCTTTTCGACAGCTACGATCTGCTCGTCGCTGAGTTTTTCGAAGTGCGAGAAGTCGAAACGGAAGCCCTTGTCGGACACGTAGGAACCCTTCTGCTCCACATGGGTTCCGAGGATCTCGCGGAGGGCCCTGTGCATGAGGTGGGTGCAACTGTGGTTGTTCTGTATCTTCTGACGGCGCTCCGCATCCACGTTAAGCGTAAACTCTCCGGTGCAGTCCTCGGGAAGGCGCTCTGCGATGTGTATGGTGAGCTCGTTTTCCTTGACGGTGTTGAGTATCCTTACGGTCTCTCCGGAAGCCGACGTGATGGTGCCGGTATCGCCTATCTCACCGCCCATCTCGCCGTAGAACGGGGTGCGGTCGAAGACCAGCTGGAGCATCTCCTTGTTCTTCTGGACGACGGTGCGGCTCTTGAGCAGCAGGGCGCCTTCGACCTCGGTGGTGTCGAAGCCCAGGAACGCGACGTCCTCGCCCTCATGGTAGACCGTCCAGTCGCCGAAGGTGTTGGCGGTGGCGTTGCGGGCGCGGTCCTTCTGCTGCTTGAGCTCGGCCTGGAAGCCTGCCTGGTCCACGGTGAAGCCGTTCTCGGCGGCGATAAGCTCGGTCAGGTCGATCGGGAAGCCGTAGGTGTCGTAGAGC
>DGVM01000155.1 GCA_002395925.1 Bacteroidales bacterium UBA4284 | reverse complement strand
TTTTTCTATTTCGCGATAGTCCCTAATTATGAATCCGCTGATTCCATATTTGTCACAACTGTCAATCTCATTGATATTGATGACCCAGCCCTGGTCCATCAAAGCCATAGGCGAATCTGGAAGCCAATAGACCTTTCCGGTCGTGAATGCCAGCCTTCCGTTTGAAGAATTGATTCTGGTAAAATTGTAAGCCGGAGTAAAGCACTCCTGAATCTCGGAATCAAGAACCGACTGAGAAAAAGTTAGAGGCAACTGTTCCATAACAAAACAAGATTTAATAAATTTTCCAAATATAAGAATTTTTGGATTCCTTGATTACGCTGACAGAATGGGATTCTTCCAGAGCATCCCTGATTTCCAATGATCCCGCTTCAATCGATCCAAAAACAGCCCTTTGGTCCCTCAAGTACTACAGCACCAAAAGCATCAAGATTCTCCTGAAGTTGCTTGTCTGCAAATCTGTTCCTATATTCCATATCTTTTGTAGGCGAAAATATAGCACAATTAAGAATTATGCAAGTATTTTTTGGGGCTTTTTACAGGGAATCACTTTTGTTTTTTTGCGGGGAATTGGCATGGGATTTTATGAAATGTAGACCAAACTCTTCGAGTCTCGAACCTTGCGTTAATCATAAGACGGCCCTAACTATATCGTAATCATCTAATGCCTCCCAGCCTGGATTCTTGAACTTCTTATACAGGCTGATTTGCTTCAGGCGCTCAATCTGTTGCTCAGCGAACTGGATAGATGTGCCAAGTTTACCCATTATTGGGAGGAGAAGTAGTTGAAGTGCTGCTTTCATCAGGTTGAAAGCAGATACGAGGTTATACTGCTGTTCCTCTGTCATAGCGTTATAGTCGGTTCCATAAGATTTGATTTCAAACAGGATGTTGCTCAACCGGAGAGTTTCTTCTTTCAGTCTCTCGATTCGTTCATTGATTTAAACTAGAGCCAACTCGTAAAATTATATATATGTTCAAGAGTTCTATTCTTTTCCCTGTTCATGAGAAATAACACGCCTGATGCAACTAGAGCAACTCCAGCGATGGTCCATCCAACAGGTCCGGCAAGAGTTAACAAGGTCTCCCCGGCCGCTATTCCCCCGCCTCCGGCAACAAGCGCCACGACCACGCAGGACAGCGCAGCGTCGGCACTCATTTCTGCCTTGTACGGGAACCCTGACGGTCACTGAGACGCCTGGGGAGTCCAGTTCTGCGAAAAACTGCTGTCCTGAACATTTCCGACCGAGCTCAGAGCAACAAGAAATCGAATACCGAAATATTCTGAATAGCATGTCTCCATTTTTGCGAAGACAGCAAAATCTTTTATATTTGCGGAAAATGTTAGCTTTGAGAAAAGTATTTGCTACAGGTCGGCCTCCAGGGCGTCGATTCCTATCAGAAGAATGTGATTAAGCAATTCCTTTGAAGTGAGGCTCATTCGCACTATCTGCATACTCACCGTCCTATTGGTGTCGGCACCCGTTCTGCTTTCCGCGAGGATACAGGACGGTATGTTGTTCCGTTCCTATGAAGTCCCGTCCGAAGAAAGGACGTCGCTTTTGCTGCCGGGAAGGCAGAAGGAGTGGATTACCTTCGCCGACTCCCTCTCCCTGTCGTTTTCGATAAAGATCGAACTCAACAAGGGCCGGTTCGGATATATATGCCGCATCGGACTCGACGACCTTCCGCCCATCGATTTCCTCCTCGCGCCACATAGCGACAAGCCCGAAATCTGCGCGACTGCCGACCACCTCAACCTTGTGTCGCTCAATGAAGATGGCGATAATGTAGAGGAATGGAAAGATTTCTACGTAAAAATATTTGAGGACGAAGGCAGCCTGGTCCTGACAGCCAACGGCAGGGAAATATTCCGCGGTGCTTTTGCCGCCAAACGCCACCGGGTCAAATTCTATTTCGGCAGGTGTGACGCAACCGGATTCGTGACCTCCGACGTTGCCCCGATGATACTCGCCGACCTCCAGCTCAAGGTGGACAAAGGGCATACCCATACCTGGCTCCTTTCCGAAGAATCCGACCTCAAGTCCCACTCAGGAGTCAGCATAAAGGCTTGCAACGCCCTGTTCCTCAAAGACTTCAACCGTCGCTGGACAAATGTATTTTCAACCGATGTCCCCTCGGTCACATACAGTTGCTGTTCCCGGGACGGCTCGACAGTCTACTATATTTCAGATTTTCAGGTCATTAGAATAGACGTGGCGTCTGCCGGCATTACCACCATCCCGTTCAGCAGAGACATGAAAATGAACTTTGTCAGGGACAATTTCGAGGTTCTCCCCGACGGCAGCCTGATTTACGCCGACGTTGAACGCGGAGAATTCATCCGATTTGACACCCAGGCCGGAGAATGGGTTTCGGAAAACACCAGGACAAGGACAAGCACCCAACTACACAACAACAGTCTGTGGCTGGAGGACAGGGGGGAGTATGTGCATCTGTTCGGATACGGTCAGCACAAGTACTCCAATATGGCCTACTTCTGGGGCCCTGAAAACCTGAGTGTCAAGGCCATGGAGTTGAAGGGCGTCGCCCCCAGATATCTGGCTGCGGCCGGTGTCCGGGACGGCAGAATCTACGTCCTCGGCGGTAAAGGAAACGCCGACGGCAGGCAGGAACTCGGCGTACGCTTCTGGGACGATTTCTGCGAGATCGACCCCTCTGACGGCTCGGTGCGCACTCTTTGGCACAACGAACTTATGCGAAGCAATGTAGCGGCCAAAGACCTGATATTCGAGGAGGAAGGGACTTCTTTCCTCACTCTGGTCTATAATCCGGAGGTCCATGATTCTTCGCTTCAACTGTTCCGCTTCAATTTTGCCGACGGCAGCTGCGAAGAACTGGCAGACAAGCTTCCGTATGCATTTTCCGACATTTCGTCCGAAGCAAGGCTGTACTATAATTCTGAGTATGAATTGTATATAGCAACCCTTTGCTGGGCAGGAAGTGACGGCAAGTCGCACGTCGGCACTTACATTCTGGAGGCGCCGATATTGTCTTCCTTGGAGCAGGAAGAGACCACGGGCGGCAATGGTTTATGGATATTGCTGGCCTCCGCCGCACTTATCACCGTCCTTGTCGAAATCATCCACCGCCGCCGCAAGATCACCTCCGGTCCGGAAGGAGTCCTTGATATTGAAGGCATCTATTCACCCGACAGTCCCGGGGTTTACCTTCTCGGCGGGTTCCACGTGCTGGACAAAGACGGCAACGATATCGCAACGGCTTTCTCCCCCATCCTTCTGCAACTCCTGTCCATCCTGGTGCTCCACACGGCAGAGAAGGGCGGCATATCCAACGCCATGCTCAAATCCCTGCTGTGGGCGGACAAATCCGACGAGAGTTTCAATAATAACAAGGGCGTGAACCTCAGACGCCTCCGCACCCTTCTGGAGCAGGTGGGCGGCATCAGCATCGTGTCTGAAGGAGGAAACTGGCGCATCTGTGCCGAGCTGGCCATGTGCGATTACCTGGAGGCCAGGCAAAAGCTCTCCGAAGGCAGTATCCAGGAAATCCTGAAGGTGGCTTCCCGGGGCGCCCTGCTGCCTGAATACGACTTCGAATGGCTAGACGCTTTCAAGTCGAACTACACCAACCTGGTGTTTTCAAGGCTGGACCAGATAGCCGATTCCGGTGTAGCTCCTGATGTCCTGGTCCGGATTTACGATGCAAAACTGCTGTTCGACAGCCTTGATGAAGAGGCCGTCCAGCAGAAATGCAAGGCTCTTGTCAACCTCGGGAAAGTGGGTCTGGCCAAATCGGTTTTCAGCCACTTCACCAGTGAGTACAAACGCATCATGCAGGAAGAAATCAGCGAAGATTTTACTGATTTCATCAAAAAAAATCTGCGTTAATCCTTTCATTAAGCCCCCCGTTAAATACCCTTTTGTAGATTTGTATCCATAACGCGCGTGTTATGAACAGAATCCACAAGACACTAATCCTACTGACCTTGTCAGCCAGCCTCATCGGCGGTGCCTTCACTTCGTGCTCTGGCATCTATGAGCGGCTTGACAACCTGGAAAACAAAGTCTCCAACCTTGAGACAATCGCCGAGTACGTCCAGGGTATAATCCGGGAGAACAAGATTATCCGGGACGTAGTCGAAGTTGAAAACGGATATACACTCACTTTCACGGACGGCAGTTCCGTTACTCTGATCAGCGAGCCCTCCGGCACGGTCAGCGTCCGGACCGAAGACGGCAGAGTCATCATCGACCTTTCCGACGGCAGCGAATACACAGTTCCCCTTTGGTTCGCCGTACCGTCGGGCATAACGCTTGTATCTTCCAAGCCCGTAGGGATGATTACCGGGGCCACGTCCCTGCTTCCTTTCAGGGTCAGCCCTTCAAATGCGAAAGTCAACTCCGAGGATATATCATTGCATTACGACGGCGGCAATGTCGCTCTGGAAGCGGTGGAGCAGATGCTGGACGACGAGGGGAAACCACTTGCAGGCAATTACATCGCAGTGCTCAGGGATCTCGCAGCTGCGGACTGTTATGAAGATGAGGCCTGCCTCGTCATCCGCGCAAAAGACTGCCGCGGGGAGCAGTACAGCGTATATTCCAATCCATTCACCGTCAAGGCCATTTCCTATCACGGCATCAACACCGGCCTGCCGTTCGTCATACTCGACACCCCGGGCGGCGCTCCGATTGCTTCCAAGACCGAGTGGATGGAGGGGGCCACCATGACAATCCTCAATCCCGACCTCAGCGTGAACTATCAGGGCACCCTCAGCGTGAAGGGCCGCGGAAACAGCACCTGGACACAGTTCCCCAAAAAACCATACGCCCTCAAACTTGACGGGAAAGCGAAAATTCTCGGCATGCCCCAGCACAAACGCTGGTGTCTTCTGGCCAACTGGATGGACCGCACGATGATCCGCAACGACGTGGCATTCGAGATATCGAGGCGCACCGGCCTCGATTGGACCCCTTCCGGACGCTTCGTGGAACTCATACTCAACGGAGAGCACATCGGCAACTACTACCTCTGCGAACAGATAAAGGTCGATGAAAACCGCGTAAAAATTGCGTCCATCGGCAAGAAAGTCACAGAGGGCGAAGAACTTACAGGAGGATACCTGATGGAATGCGACCTCTGGTACGACGAGGACTTCAAGTTTATGTCCCCCCTACACAATGTCCCCTGGCAGTTCAAGGATCCTGACGAGATAAACGAGGCCCAGTTCAACTACATGTACGACTACGTAAGCCGGTTCGAAGCGGCGCTCTTCCAGGACGACCGTTTCGCGGCCCGGGAATACCTGGACTACATAGAGCCCGAGTCTTTCGTCGACTGGTGGATTGTAAACGAACTTGCACAGAACTCCGAAATAAACCAGCCCAAAAGCGCTTATATCCACAAAGACCGGGGCGGCAAGTTGAAAGCGGGGCCTGTATGGGACTTCGACTGGGGCACTTTCATACCCAAAGACAAATACAACTATGTGGCGATGGGGCAAAAATACTATTTCTACCGGTTGTTCCAGGACAAGGAGATACGCCGTATCATAAAAGAGCGGTGGAACAGTTTCAAGGACAAGCTGGCGACAATTCCCGACTACGTTGACGCCATCAGTTCGACACTCTACGCTTCCGACGTGCTCAACTCCCGGATGTGGCCAATCAGCCGGGATACGAACCAGGATGAAACCCTTGGCTATCATGATGCCGTAGAACGGCTCAAGAAAGCCTTCCGCGAAAAATACAACTGGCTGGATTCGAATATTCAATCATTCTGAATCATATGAATAAAACACTTACTGCGTCCGTCAAGATTATCTGCGTGCTCGCGCTTATGGCTTTCCTGATGCCACAAGCGGGTTCCGTTAGTTTTGCCCAGGACAAAAAAACAAAAATCGTCCGCACACTGGTCGGAACGGTCAATGCCGGAGGTGCCTTCCCAGGTCCCCTGCCGGGAGCCTCCGTTTACAACACCAAGACCAGGCAGGGCGTCGTTACTGATGCCGAAGGCAAGTTTTCCATCGGAATCACGGGGCCCGAGGACATCCTCCAGTTCCGCTTCCTTGGCTACAAAGACCTTGACAGGATTGCCGGAGTAGGCGACAGGCTTGACGTTGAAATGGAAGACGCCGCAGACATGCTGGAAGAGACGGTCGTCATCGGTTACGGCACCACCAAGAAAAGGGACATCACAGGTTCCATAGTATCCGTAACCAAGGATGACATCGAGAACAGGATGCCCACCAACGTATTCGACGTGCTGCAGGGCACTGCCGCCGGCGTCCAGGTGACATCCGGCTCCGGACAGCCGGGAGAAGGCTCCAACGTCATCATACGCGGTACGTCCACGATGAACGATGCCGGAGTCGGCCCTCTATGGGTCGTGGACGGCGTCCCCAGCAACGACATAGATCAGATAAATCCCTATGACATCGAGTCGATCGAGGTACTCAAGGATGCCGCTTCCGCAGCGATTTACGGAGCCCGTTCCGCCAATGGCGTAATACTCGTCACAACCAAAAGGGGCAACGAGAGCAATCCCGTCCTCGAACTGCGCTATCAGCATTCGCTGGCCAAGCTCACGCACAAGCTGCCCCAGATCAATGCAAATCAGTACAGGGAGATGCAGCATCAGTATCTGGACTATGCCATGGACGAAGGCGCCGGAATGGTTTCTCAGGCTGTCATCAACATCCTCAACTCCCAGCTGGGCGATCCGTACAACGCCCTGCTCAACAACGACAACGATTATCAGGACATCGCCTACCGTCTTGCCAACAAGGACCAGATCGACCTAAGTTTCGGTGGCGCCAGCAGGCAACTCAAGTATATGCTGATGGGAGGATTCTACAATGAGGAAGGCATCATCAAGAACACCAATTTCCGCAGGGCGTCCATCCGTCTGAATGCAGACTACAAGGCGAATGAAATACTCTCGCTGGGCACCAAGATCAACATGAGTTACGCCAAGAAGGACGGCGTGGACGAAGCCGGATACCTCAACAGCATCCTCTCCAGAAAGCCGACGCTCAGCCTTTACTATCCCGACGGTACACTCATCGGCACACTGTGGGGCATCAGTCCCCTTTCCGCCGACCTGCAGACCAATTTCAACGAGTACTACAGGGCGTCGATTTTCCAGTATGCCGACATCAATTTCAGCGAGCACCTCAAGTGGACGTCCAACATCAACGCCAACTTCGGCCTCGTCAGGTATACGTTTATGCGTCCTACCGCTCTCAGCGACCAATATCTGCACAACAACGGCCAGCACAGGAGCACGATGACCTTCGACGTGATGAACGAGAACTACCTCAACTATTCCAACACGTTCGGCGACGGCCACAACTTCTCCTCCATGGCAGGTTTCTCCCTGCAGGGATGGAACAGCGCAGTCGAGTATTTCAAGGGCAAGGATTCCGCTACCGATGCCGTATGGACGATGAACGCCTTCGCAGCAAACTTCGACCTCACCAATACGGGAAGCACCGAGACAAGGCACACCATGGCATCCGCCTTTGCGCGTCTGACTTATAACTACAAATCAAAGTACATCTTCTCCGCCAACATGCGCGCCGACGGGTCCTCCCGCTTCGCATCCGACAAGAAGGTTGGTCTCTTCCCCTCCGTCTCCGCGGCCTGGCGCTTCTCCGACGAGAAGTTCATGCGCCGCGTAAAGAGGGCCATAGGCCTGACCGATGCAAAATTCCGCGTCAGTTACGGCGTAACCGGCAACGAAGCCATCGGGGACTTTGATTCCCAGCTCAGTTATGCCATCGGCGGCATCTATGACGGCGTGGCGGGCGTAACCCCTTCCAGGATTGCTGTCAACGACCTCGGATGGGAGCGTACGCGCCAGCTCAACATAGGAGCAGACCTGACCTTCCAGCAGGGAAGGTACCAGCTCACCGTGGACTGGTTCGACAAGGTAACCGACAACCTCCTCGCCAACTACGAGATTCCCAAGGAATGGGGATTCAATACCGTCAGGAAGAATATCGGGTCCATAGAGAACAAGGGCGTCGAACTCGCATTCAAGGGCACGTTCCTTAACAAGAAGAACTACTACCTGCATCTTGACGCCAACCTGACCTACAGCCGCAACCAGGTGCTGGAGCTTGCTAATCATACCCCCTATATCCACAGCGACAACTGGTACATTTCAGAAAAGAGGCCCTTGGGTGATTTCTACGGCTACAGATACCTCGGAGTGTTCGCCTATGACGAATCCAACGCTTTTACCAGTGACTGGAAGCAACTCACCCCGGTTTTCGAGGGCGGCTCATTCAGCCACTACACCCTCGACGGCGTGCGCTACGACGGCCCCGTGAATCAGAAAACGCTCCCCAGCGGCGTTCCTTTCAGGGGAGGCGATATCAATTGGGATGAGGCACCCGACCACAGGGACGGCATCATCAACGATCAGGACCGCATGATTCTCGGGAACGCCCAGCCGTTCCTCACGGGCGGTCTCAACATGACCTTCCGCTACAAGCAGGTAACACTCACCGCTGCATCGTATTTCTCATTCGGCGGACAGATTTACAACTTCGCACGTTACAACCAGGACCAGGCCAGCATGGCAGCCTGGTCAACCACACCTACGGTCAACTGGATCAACAATTTCTGGGTTAAGCAGGGCGACCAGGTCGAATACCCCCGTCCTTTTGCAGACAGTTTCCAGAACGACAGGCACGTCAATTCGAAGTATATCGAAGACGGCTCGTACATCAAGATCAAGAACATCCGCATCGCCTACAGGTTCAAGCAGACCGTGACCCAGAAACTCAACATCAAGGGTCTCAACATCTACGCATACGTAACGAACCCCTTCACCTTCACCGCATATAGCGGATACGATCCGGAATTCTCGAATTACAGTGCTCTCTCCATCGGTATGGACACCAACCGCTTCCCCCGCAACAGGGAATTCGGCCTCGGACTCACTCTTAACTTGTAACAGGAAAGGATTATGAGACATTCTATCAAATCATACGCAATCTGCCTGCTTGGAGCATCCCTCCTTGCAAATTCCTGCAATCTCCTCAACGTGGATCCCATCAGTGAGATTCCCGCCAGCCAGATGTGGCAGAACCAGAGGGACGTCAACGCCGGAATCGCCGAGATTTACGCGTCGTTCCGTACGGCGCTGAAGACGAACTGGTTCTGCTGGGGCGAAATGCGTTCGGACAATTTCGTCCTCTATCAGGAACTCCCGTCGGAGTATTCCAAGCTTCTGCTTAACCAGATGACCACGGACCTTCCGTCCACCAGCTGGCAGTCGCTTTACAAAGTCATCAGCAACACAAATTTTGCCATCCAGAACATTCCTGATTCGGATATCACCGACCTGACGCTCAAGAATGACTATCTTGCCCAGGCATACGCAATGCGCGCCTTGTGCTACTTCTATGCCGTCAGGGTATGGGGCGCCGTTCCGGTCTATCTGGAACCGGTCGACAATCTGGCAAACGCAGAGTTCAAGGGCCGCACGCCCAAGGACGAGGTGCTCCGGGACGTTATCATACCCGACCTGGAGATGGCCGAGTCCCTTATAGACCCTTCCAACGTAGAGCGCAAGCGCATCAGCCGCAACGCCATTTACGCTATCCTCGCAGATGCCCAGATGTGGGCTGGAGAATGGGAGGCCGCAGATGCGACCATCGACCGTTTCATGTCTGCCAACGGCAGTCCCGATGCAGCCATTCAGAACTCCACCGTGGTATTCCAGAAAGATATCGCGGCGCTCAAGAACTCCTTCGTCAACGGCCTCAACAACAAACCCGGGGACAACAATCCCAAGGTCGACGAGTACGGCGAGTCCAACGAATTCATTTTCGTAATCCACCAGAACATCAACGAAGCAGGGCAGAACAATTATTCCATGATATGGAGCATCTTCGGCTGCGGAATGGGCCAGGGCTCCACCGTGGTGCTCTCTCCCAAACTTCAGGCGATTTACGAGAAAGCCGCGAGCCAGGCTCCCGTGGACAAGCGTCTCGAATACTACATGTGCCCGTCCAAGAGCAGTGCCGAGACCTACCAGGTACACAAGTACATGGCCAACGGCACCTCGGTCAAATATCAGGACTACATCAACTGCCAGGTGGCCTATCCCATATACAGGTACACCGACGTCCTCTTCATGCAGGCCGAAGTCAAGGCAAACCTCGACAAGTGGCAGGATGCCCTCAACCTCGTTCAGTTCGTCCTGGACAGGGCCGGAGTTTCCTCCACCATCGCTCCCGTCAGCCAGTTCTCGTCCCGTGACGAGCTGATTGACTACATACTCGACCAGAAGCAGATAGAACTGGTAGGCGAAGGCAAGCGCTGGTTCGATCTGGTGCGCAACCACCGCGTGGTTAAGGTGATGAACCCCATCAACGGCATCAGCAGCGCCGATGAGGAACTCTTCCCCATCAACCAGTCCATCCTCAATCTTTGCCAGAACGCTTACGAGCAGAACCCCGGTTATTAATACCCAGAAGCAATGAAAAGATTATTATTCGGCGCGTTGGCACTCATCTTGATGTGCTCTTCCTGCAAGGATTTCCGCCTGCAGACCGACTACAAATACGAAAGCTCCCCGCTTGACCCCCATATAGGGATCAGCGCCTGGGAGTTTATGCAGACCCGTGATGACCTTTCCGAAATGGTGGAAGCCGTCGAGTTCACCGACATGGTCGACTATTACACCCAGACGGACAGGACCATAACCTATCTGTTCCTGGACAATACCGCGATGCTCGCTTTCCGCAACAATCACGCGCAGGTGGACAAGATTTCCTACTGCGACAAGGAAGAGGTCACAAGGCTCCTGCTCTACCACATGATAGTAGGCGAATACCACTCGCTGAACCAGAAGCTCCCCGTGGAGCCTATCTACGTTAAGACCCTGCTGGAGGGGGAATGGGGACTTATGACGCTCAAGGTCAACAAGTCATCCACCAACTCCATCGGTTATCCGATTGCGAACGGCAACATCGTGGCCAACGAAAAGGGCAGCAACTTCAACAGCCGCCGCTCCAGCTCGATTGCGTCCAACATCATGCCCACCAACGGCGTAATCCACATCATGAACGACTACGCCATGTTCCGGAAGACCTACACCGATGTCACACCCTATTAAGAGTCAACAGGTATGAAAAAGTTATTGTCAGGCATAGCCGTCCTGCTCGCACTGAGCATGGTTTCCTGCCAGGAAAAGGAACCGGACTATTCCGGAACTGCCGCCCCCAGCATAGAACTGATGTACGATACCATCACTCCCGACCTGAACAGGGTGGACAACACCCCCGTGGTGTGCGTGGTGTTCTCAGAGGCCGGGCTTCGGAAAGTAGGGCTCTACAAGACCGAGAGCGGCGTCGAGTCACTCGTCAGCGAGACCGGCACGTTCAAGGATGTGCACCAGTATTCGATGAAGGAAACCCCGGTCTGGAACACGGAGATTTCTTCCCTCCGCATACTTGCAGAAGACCGTGCCGGCCGCAAGGCAGAAGCGGTAATAGACGTGGACGTCACCCCGGTCCAGCCGGCTCCCGTCATCAGGTTCGAACTGGAAAAAATTGAAATCAACGAGCGCAACGAAGACCCCAACGAAATCGAAACGAGGTTCGAGGTTACGTCTTCCAACGCCCTGCAGAGCGTGAAAGTATCGCTTTTCACGGCAGATGGCATCATCGACGTCCCTCTCAACCCGACATTCCACGTCGGCGACGCGTCCTACGCTTTCTCCCAGACCATCACCTTCTTCGAGGGCTACCGCGGAGTACAGGTGTCGGCCACCGACGCCAACGGAAAGATGAAGATCGAGACGCTCCCGGTCAATTACATCCCCGCTCCGGCACCGGTTCTCGTTCCCATGGAAGGTACCAGTGACGAGCCCCTCATCGTAAGGACGGCCGACTCACGCACGTTCAGTTTCTCCGTAGAGGCGGAAACAGGACTTTCCAACATCGAGGTCGTCAAACTCACCAAGGATATACAGGGGAACGACGTAAGCAACCGCATCGCAATCGACTATTACGACGCAAGCAAAGACTTCAAGGTAGATTACTCGTACACGGTCGATTCGTTCAGCACCGACAGCCACGCACTGGTGTTCATCGCCACCGACAGGCTCGGGCACTCTGCCAGGCTGAGGATCCCCACTTTCGTGAATCTCCGCTATGGCGAGAACATCGTGATCGCCGCCCAGCGCAACACCAAGGAGCCTCTCGTTCTCGAAGAGTTCCCCGGGCTCGAGTCCTACTGTTTCTTCTCCGTCCGGGATTTCAAGACCTACAGCCTCTTCGACTTCTGGAAGGCCGAAAACCGCCGCAATATAGACTTCTTCTATTTTGCCTGGAACAACGGAGGCGCATCCGACAACGGAACCCGCCTGATGAAGTCCAATGAAGACCGTGCCGGGCAGGATCCCAGCTGGTTCACATACATCAACTCCGACGGCGTGACCGAGATTCCTACCATGAGCGCATCCAACGCCGACTGGGGCGGACGCAACGGCACCTATATCAAGAGACTCACCACCGCATTCGCATTCAACTTCGACAACGTGACCCTGGCTGACCTTACGGACGCAGCGCTGCAGTCCTACGTAGTCCAGGGCAAGACCAACGCCGACTGGATCAACTACAAGGTCGGAGACTGCTTTGTGTTCAAGACCGGCCCCGCTTCCACATATCCCAACAGCACCGGCATCGTCAGGTTCGAAAGGATAGAAGGCAGCCGCGACTCGTTCACCGGCACCAATGCGCTACCGAATGACAAACCCTGCTACATAGTTATTTCCATCAAAGCCCAGGCAGTCGAATGAAAAAACTGATTATCAGCATCATCGCTTCGTCGCTTTCGGTCTGTGCCCTCGCTCAGGCCGGAAGTTACGACCTCGTGGTGTACGGCGGTACGTCATCCGGCGTAATCGCAGCATACACGGCAGCCCGCGAAGGCCTCTCGGTGGCCCTCATCGAGCGCACGGCTCACGTGGGAGGACTCACGACCAGCGGCATCGGCAACGTAGATATCGGCTGGACTACCACCGTGGGCGGCTATACGGCGGAATTCCTCCGCACGGTGGGAGCCCACTACGGCACGCCGCACAAAATGCAGATCGCCCTGGAGTGCAAGGTCGCAGAGCAGATCTACAACGACATGCTGGCCAAAAGCGGCGTGAACGTTATACTGCACAGCCGCCTGCAGGAACAGGGAGGAGTGCAGACCGAAGGCGGTCGCATCGTCTCCATCACCCTGGAAGACGGCCGCATCCTCTCGGCTCCCATGTTCATCGACTGCTCCTACGAGGGCGACCTTATGGCCCAGGCAGGAGTCAGTTACACGGTGGGACGCGAGAGCCGCGAGCAATACGGTGAATCCTCCGCCGGCGTATCGGAATACAAAGTGCTGAGGACCTACACTCCGGAAGAACTTGCCGGGGTCCGCAAGGTTGCGGCCAGATATCCGCTGGACGTCATCTTCGAGGAAAGGGCAACTCCGGGATCCGCCGACTCCAAGAGCCAGGCATACGTGTACAGGCTCACCGTCACCGACGACCCCGACAATCTTGTGCCTTTCTATGAGCCCGAGGGATACGATCCCGACCGCTACTACAACGTACTGTTCCGCATCCAGCGGCGCGGGGCAAAGCGCTTCGGGCAGATCCTCACCCTTTACAAGCTCCCCAACAACAAATACGACCTCAACCACATGGACCTCGTCAATGCGGCCTGGAACTACCCCGAAGGCACCTACGCCCAGAGGGAGGCGCTGGACCTCTACCACCGCCGCTACCAGGAAGGCTTCCTGTATTTCCTCGGGCACGATCCCAGGGTGCCGGAAGAACTCCGCAAGGATGTGCAGCGCTACGGATACGCAAAGGACGAATATGCCGACAACGGCAACTGGCCTTATCAGCTCTACATCCGCGAAGGCCGCAGGATGAAGGGAGATTTCGTGATGACGCAACACGATGCGTGGGAGAACACCACCAAGGAAGACGCAGTCGCCATCGGCTCCTACTTCCTCGACTGCCACATCGTGTCGTCGATTGTCACCAAACGCGGCATCCATCTGGAAGAAGGCAACTTCGATTACACTCCCTACAAGCCTTACGAACTCCCCTACCGCATCATCACCCCTCGCAAGGCCGAATGCAGCAACCTGCTGGTGCCCGTGTGCATGTCGGCATCCCACGTAATCTGCGCATCCCTGCGCATGGAGCCGGTGTACATGATGCTGGGGCAGGTTGCCGGCGATGCCGTCGCCCTCGCCCTCAAGGCAGAATCGGCCGTGCAGGACATAGACGTCAAGGAACTGCAGAAGAAGCTGAAAGAGCAGAAGCAGATTATCCATTTCAAGACTCCGCTTGGAATGTACCTCACTCCCGAGATGTTCGACGGTATCGTGATTGACGACTCGGAGCTTGGACTCGGAGACGGCCAATGGTCACATTCCACCAGCCAGGGCCCTTTCATGAAGTACGACTACCGTTTCGTACCGGTCAATCCCAACGGCGGTACGGAAGCCGTGTTCCCCGTCAAGGTCCCGTCAAAGGGTAAATACGAGGTCCAGATCATGTACTCCGCTTCCGGAAACCGCGTCAAGGCAGCGGACGTGACCGTCGTCGATAAGAAGGGACATCATCCCTGCAGCGTGGACATGACCAAGTCTCCCCGCATCGAGGCCAGTTGGTACAGTCTTGGAGAATACAGGTTCGACCCCCGGCAGGAAGGTATGGTAATCATCACCAACAAGGGTGAGAGCGGAGTCGTGGTCGTCGATGCAGTAAGAATCTTGAAGAAATGAGAAAACTGATATCCATACTCCTTATTCTGGCTTGCGCCCTCCCCATTTTCGCCAAGCCCGGCTTCAGCGTGACCGTGGCCGGAAAGAGAGTTACGGTGTACTCCGCCAAGGTATCTCCCGCCGACAGCCTTATGCGCATGAAGGGCATGGACGACAAGCATGCATCAGAGGACATTTATGAGATGGCGGCATTCTGCTCTGCGGACATCTCAAAGCCTTCCATGGTGAAGGTAAAAGTGTCTGAAGATGTCGTCTGCGCCAAGGTGCTCCCTTCATCACGCGGAATCAAGCCCTGTATCAAGGGGAGGGAAATCAGTTTCGAAGCCGTTCCCGGAGACAGGCTTACGCTCGAGGTCAACGGCGACGAAATCCATTCCCTGCACATCTTCACCGACGCGCCGGAAGATGACGACATCGACATTTCCGACCCGAATGTCATCTACTACGGTCCCGGAGAGCACCGCGTGTCGAGAATCATCGTCCGCTCCAACCAGACGCTCTACATCGATCGCGGAGCCGTACTGTACGGAGAAATGTATCTCAACGCCCAGACCGGAATCTGCTCCCCGGTGATTTCTCTCATCGGCGACAACATCAAAGTGCGCGGCCGCGGCATAGTTGACGGCTCCCGCTGCTCAACGCTCACGACCAACCTCCTCTCCGTCAACGGGAACAACATATCCGTTGAAGGCATCACGCTCAGGGACGGCAGCGTATGGACCCTTCCGGTGAGGAACAGCAAGAATGTCATCATCGACGGAGTCAAGATTCTCGGATACAGGGCGAACTCCGACGGCATCGACGTCTGCAACAGCGAGAATGTCGTCATCCGCAATTGCTTCATACGCACTCTCGACGACCTGATTGTCGTGAAAACTCTCCAGAGCGGCGGGCCGTGCAGGAATGTCCACGCATACCACAATGTCCTTTGGAACGAAGTGGCACACGCCGTCAGCGTAGGCGCAGAGCTGCGCAAGGACGTTTCGGGCGTCGTCTTCGAGGATTGCGACATAATCCACGACAAGGGCCGCGAGTGGAGCATGCGCGTGTACCATTGCGACCAGGCAAGGGTTTCGGACATCGTTTTCCGTAACCTGCGCTTCGAAGAAAGCCGGAACTTCATCTCCCTCTGGATTAACAACGCCATCTGGAGCAGCAGCGACGAAAGGGGGCATATCGACGGAGTGGTGTTCGAGAACATCGTTGCGGACAAGGTAATCAACCCTGTAGTCCAACTGCTCGGATACGACGAAGGACATCTCGTTGAGAACGTAAGCATAAGCAACGTCACAGTGAACGGCAAACCCGTCACGGACAATGACATACAAAGGAACGAATTTGTAAAGAACATTAACATCAAACAGTAACACGATGAAAACCAGATTTGTTTTAGCCGCAATCGCCATCTGCTTCACGGCACCTGCCTTTGCCCAGGAATTTGAAGAGACTATGGGAACCCTTCCCGTAGTGATGAGCGCCTCAGACCTCAACGAAGAAAACGGCTTCCGCTACAGCGGCAAGTTTACCTATGAGGGCGACGCCGAAGTGCAGTGCACAGGCGCAACCCCCAAGAACGCCACGTACAAAACCCAGTTCGGCAACGAGGCTTCCAGGGGATGCAACGTCCGTATCTCCGACAAGCACAACTGCTACTTCCAGATCAACGGAGTCAACACAATGGGTATCAAGAAGCCCGTTGTCGGCTTTGCCCTCATGAAAGGAGTACGCCGTTTCGACGGCACCGACCTCGCCGTAGAATGGAGCGAGGACGGACTGAGGTGGAACGAACTCGACTTCGAGCCTCTCTCGACCGATGAAGGTTCCGAACTGGTATTCACATACCGCCGCACTTCTCCCCTTCCCAACAAGGAGAGTCTCTCAATCCGTTTCCGCCAGAACGGCTACGGCTGCGTGTTCAGAATAGATGACGTGAGCGTCGGTCCCAAGCGTTATAAGAAGTAATGCTAAAAAAACTAGTCACGTTGATAGCCTTCCTGCTTCCGGGCTTGCTGTATGGCGCCCGGGGGCAGTATGGCGTATCATCTCCGGACGGAAGGGTCAGGGTGCAGATCAGCGTAGCCGGCAATATCGGATACTCAGTCAGTTATGACTCCGGGTGTCTGGTCTCCGGCAATATGGCCATAAACACCGGTGACGGGGAATTCGGACGCGATTTCCGCATCCGCAAAAGCGTTACCCGCCATATCGACGAGACCTTCCCCACACCCGTCTACAAGCGGGCCGCCGAGCACAACATCTGCAACGAGCTCACTCTCGTAGGCAGCAAGGACTACGATCTGGTAGTGCGCGCCTATGACGAAGGTGCCGCCTGGCGCTTTGTCTACAAGGGCAAGAAGGATCTTACCGTACTTTCAGAGGATGTGGAATTCGACCTTGGCGCCGACCGGTGCGCATACATTCCCTATGTTAAGAAGACGGGCAGTTTCGACATCCAGTTCTTCAACACCTTCGAGAATGTTTACGCGCACACCCCCGTGAGCGAATGGCGCGAAGGTCAACTGGCCTTCCTGCCGGTGCTGGTGGAAGCCGACGGCGGCTTGAAGTTCTGCATCACCGAATCGGATCTGGAGCACTATCCCGGCATGTACCTTTTGGGTGACGGTGGCAGCTGCCTGCGCGGAGTCTTCGCCCCATATCCCAAAACCCTGCGTCAGGGCAGCCACGACCCTTCGGTCACTGTCGGAGGGCACAACCAGGTTGTAGTTGACAGGGAAGAATACATCGCGCGCATCAAGAGCGGTGAGAGTTTCCCCTGGAGGGTAATTGCCATCAGCACCGAAGACCGGCAGCTGCTCGACAACAACCTGGTATTCAAACTGTCCCGCCCCACGCTAGACGCCGACTTTTCATGGGTGCGCCCCGGATATGTCGCCTGGGACTGGTGGAACGACCGGAACCTTACCGGCGTAGACTTCGAATCCGGAGTGAACAACGAGACTTATAAATACTTCATCGACTTCGCATCGTCCAACGGCATTCCGTACGTCGTTCTGGATGACGGATGGTACGACAGGATGGAAGGCAGCGCTTTCGCCGTGGTGCCGGAAATAGACCTCCCGGGTCTCATCGCATACGCGGAGAGCCGGGGAGTATCCCTGATGCTCTGGGTCGGCTATTACGTATTCCAGAAAGATATGGAACGTATCATAGCACATTATGCAGACATGGGCATCAAGGGGTTCAAGCTCGACGCCATCGGGCGGGACGACCAGCTCATGAACGAATTCTACTATAAAGCCGCCGAAATAGCCCGCAGGCACAAGGTGGTGCTGGACTTCCACGGCGGCGCAAAGCCCGCAGGGCTCAACCGCACCTACCCAAACGTGCTCAATTTCGAGGGTGTACACGGCCTGGAGCAGCTCAAGAACCCGTCCTACAGTTGCGACCTGGTCGACTACGACGTCACATTCCCATTCATACGTTCCATCAACGGTCCCGTCGATTACACGCAGGGAGCGATGCGCAACGGCACCCGCGACAATTACCGTTCCGTTTGGTCCGAACCGATGAGCCAGGGCACCCGCTGCCGGCAGATTGCAGAGTACATCGTATTCGACTCGCCGCTCAACATGCTATGCGACACCCCGTCCAATTATATCAGGGAACAGGAGTGTACCGGTTTCATTACTGCCGTACCGACCGTATGGGCCGAAACCATGGCGCTTGAGGGACGCATCGGGGAGTATGAAACCATTGCGCGCTTGTCTTACGGCGGCGACTGGTATGTGGGTTCCCTCGCATCCTGGAAGGGACGACAGGCGACACTTGACCTGTCTTTCCTGCCTGACGGCCGTTACAAGGCCGAAATCTTCCGCGACGGGGTCAACGCCTCCCGCAACGCAACTGACTACAAACACATCATAACCGAAGTCGCTTCCGGAGAAGTCCTCCGCATCAACATTGCACCAGGAGGCGGTTATGCAATAAAATTCAGCAAGTTATGAGAAAGTTCCTATACCTTGTCCTGCTTATTTGCGTATGTACCGCCTCTATGTCGGCGCAGGACAGGATCATCAACCGCTATGGTCTGGACCTTGTGAAAATAAAGGGAGGATACAAACTCCTTGACGAAGCCAAGATCGTCAGCCACCAGATTTTTGACATGGAGAAGGTTCCGGCCGATATGTTCGAGCCTTATTACCGGTCTCGTTGTTTCTTAAAAGATGACGATTTCCATCAGTGTGAGACCATTGAGGTGGTGTACAAAAAGTATCCATCCTATGAACTCAAGCTCGCGCTGGACCTTCCGAGGGACCGCGAAGGAAAAAAACTGCCGTTCATCGTCTGGATTCACGGTGGCGGATGGCACACCGGCAATTACGGAGCCCACAGCCTGCAATCGCGCTTCCTTGCCGGGAACGGAATAGCCGGAGTGCGCATTTCCTATTCCTTGCTCACCCAGGGTGCCGTTTTTGCCGACACCTGGCAGGATATCCAGGATGCGCTCAATTATGTCCGGGAACATGCGGAAGAATACGGCCTCGATGCACAGCGTTTCGGCTTCGCCGGCCACTCCGCGGGCGGGCATCTCGCAGCCTATGCGGCAATGAGGACCCCGGGCACCAAGCTGCTCATCAGCCTCAACGGAATCTACGACCTGGTGAACACCGTGCCCGACTACGTGCCCTCCAGCCGCCACAATGAGTATTTCAATCTGGCAAGCACCGAATCCAGGGCTGAGTGTTCCCCCGTTACCTTCGTCCACTCCGGAGCGCCTTATTGCCTGCTGACCTTCACCGGCGGCGACACTCTGGTGGACAAAGCCCAGGTCAAGACCTTCACCCGCGCCTTGCGCGAAAAGGGAGTCAAGTACGACCTCATTTACAAAGACTGGTACTCCCACAACGGATTCAACGACACCGACCTTTTCGAGCCTATGGTGATGAAGATGCTTGTCACCGCACAGCGCTATCTGTAGGATGAAGAAGTTATTCT
This sequence comes from Bacteroidales bacterium UBA4284, assembly GCA_002395925.1. The sequence goes on along the minus strand of DGVM01000155.1, from coordinate 22,764 downwards.
GCATACTTTTCTGCCTTGCAGTCAGCCTGCAGTGCAGCCGTGCCTCCGACCGCTACGATATTGTCGTGGTGGGCGCTACTCCCGGAGGCATTTGCACATCTATTGCCGCGGCAAGGCAGGGTATGAAAGTCCTGCTGCTGGAGCGCACCTCTCACGCAGGAGGCCTTCCCGCCAACGGGCTTGGCGCAACGGATATCACCACCCGCGGGGCCACGGCAGGCCTGTTTCTGGAGTTCGTACGCCGGAACCGGGAGCATTACCTGAAAACATACGGTCCGGACTCCCAGCAGCTCAAGGATTGCAGCGACGGCTACCATTTCGAGCCGTCTGTAGCCGAAAAGACCTTCCTCGACATGCTCGGGGAGCAGAAGTCCAGGATTACCGTCCTGTACGGCAGACAGTTCGACAGCGACCCTGCAAATGTGGAGACCGCCGGATTCGACATTGTTTCCATACGCGTACTCGACAGGAACAGCGGAAGGCACGAAACATACAAGGCCCGCATCTTTGTGGACGCCACATACGAAGGCGACCTGGCAGCTGCGGCGGGCGTTCCCTACCGTCTTGGCCGCGAATCCCGCTCCGAGTTTGACGAGCCCTGCTCCGGAAAAATCTACCGCCACTGGGGCGTACAGTTCAACAAGGGCACGAAAAGCCATTTCAACGGATACGAGGGCTATGAGTCTGAAGGTACGACCTATCAGGGTGACAATGCCGTGCAGGCCTACAACTACCGCCTGTGCCTGACTACAGATTCCTCTGCAATGATTCCCATCGGCAAGCCTGCCCGCTACGACAGGGCCGAATATGCATCCCTGGTGGAGGACGTCTGGACAGGACGGAATACCGGAATAGAGACCGCCGAACTGACCGATGCCGACTATGAGGCCAACCGCGCCGCTCTCAAGGCCGGTGGCCGCACCACCATTCCCGGCGATCCTTGGGGAATGGCAAAAGTGACCAATATGGTCAAACTCCCCAATGGCAAGACAGATGCCAACAACCAGCATATGGCATTTATTTCCACCGACTTGCCAGAAGAGAACTGGCCCTGGCCAACTGCCTCCTGGGAGTGGCGCGACCGCTTCGCCGAGAGGCTTAAGGACTACACCCTCGGCCTGCTGTGGTTCGTACAGAACGACCAGGAGCTCCCCGCTCAGTTCCGTGAAGAATGCCGCCGCTGGGGGCTCTCGTCCACGGAATACACCGACAACGGCGGTTTCCCCCGCCAGGTCTATGTACGCGAGGGACGCAGGATGGAAGGCACATACTACTTCACCGCCCATGACGCCCTTGCCGTAAGCGAAGGCCAGAGGCCGCCCGTACACCGCGAAAGCATTGCCTCCTGCCACTATGCCCTGGACTCACACGCCTGCCACAAAAGGGAGACGGGCAGGGTACATCTAGACGGATTTTTCGGGTACGAAAGCGTACCCTACACCATTCCATTCGGCGTCATGGTCCCGAAGAAAGTCGGCAACCTGCTCTTCCCCGTGCCGGTGTCAGGGACGCACGTAGGCTTCTCCACCATGCGTATGGAGCCCTGCTGGATGGCTCTCGGGCAGGCGGCAGGCATTGCTGCGGCGCAGGCTGTCAGAAGCGGCCTTCCCGTACAGAAACTCAGCATAGCCCGGATTCAGGAAGACCTGCTTGCAGCAGGCGCTTCGCTAATCTACTTCCGGGACGTTACACCCGACTCTCCCGATTTTGCCATGGTGCAGAAACTCGCCCTCGCAGGGTATATCCCCGACTGGGAGGCGCGCCTGCAGGACAAAGCAAGCGGGAGCGAGTTGAGCTCGTTCCGCAGACTTTCAGGCATAGACATACCCGAATGTCTTGAGACTCGAAAGGAAATACTACAATACATATACGAAAGATTATGAATATCAGAGCATTGATAGCAGCCTGCCTGCTGGTGGCCGCGTGCAATACGGACATTTGCAAATATGCCGATCCCCTTGTAGGTACGGCAGATAACGGGCACACCTTCCCCGGTGCCTGCGTGCCCTTCGGCATGGTTCAGCCCAGTCCGGACTCCGGGAACAGCCGCTGGGAGTATTGTTCCGGCTTCAACATCGCCGACTCTACGCTCATAGGTTTTTCCCAGACACACCTCAACGGAACCGGATGTCTGGATCTCGGCGACATCCTCATCCTGCCGTTCAGCACCGCTGAACCCGAGCACGACAACCCGTACGTCAAAGAGTCGCTGTTCTCGACCCCGGGCTACTGCAGCGTGAAATTCGTCAACGGCATCTGTGCGGAGATGACAGCTACGGAGCATGTCTCCCATTACAGACTGCATTATGCCGACCCGTCAAGCCGCAAACTCTACGTCGATTTCCAGAACGGAAATGTAAACTCCCCCGGCAACCTGCTTTTCCACGTGCTCGAGGCAGATATCGATTATCCCGATGCCAGCACCATCTGCGGACGCCTGGTGACCAAGAACTGGACCCAGAGGGAATGGTACTTCGTAATGAAATTTTCGGAGCCATATCAGGACAGAAACAACCTGGAACTGACGGGAAAGGAAAAGGCGGACAAGGTTGTGCTGCAGTTCGCCTCCGGCTCCAAGCCTCTGGGCGTGAAGGTCGCGATGTCCACCGTGAGCGTCGAGGGCGCACTCTGCTCGATGCATGCGGAAGACAACGGCTGGAATTTCCCCGGAATCCGCCGCCAGGCGCACGCCAAATGGCACGAACTGCTTTCCAGGGTTGAAGTAAAAGGCAGTGTGGAGCAGAAAAAGAACGTTTACACCTGTCTCTATCACCTTTACATACAGCCCAACAACATTGCCGATACCGACGGCCGCTACCGCGACGCCCGGCATCAGGTCCGCAATTCAGAGAACGGCAGGTTCTATTCCACATTCTCACTTTGGGACACATACCGCGCCGCCAACCCCCTCTACACCATACTTAATCCCGAAATGGTCGGAGACTTCGTACAAAGCATGCTGGAGCAGTTCGACGCCCAGGGCTACCTGCCCATATGGGCTCTCTGGGGGACTGAGACGCATTGCATGATAGGCAACCACGCGGTGCCGACTGTTGTCGATGCGTGCCTCAAGGGATTCGACGGATTCGACAAGGAAAGGGCCTGGCAGGCAGTAAAGGCCAGCCTCACCACCAATCACGACAGATCCTCCCGATTCGACGTGATGGACAAATACGGTTATTATCCCTTCGACATCATGGAGAAAGAGTCCGTCTCCTGCACGATGGAAATGTGCTACGACGACTATTGCGCCTCCCTTCTTGCCGAGTCTCTCGGGCATACTGAAGACGCTGAATTCTTCCGCGCCCGTTCACGGAACTGGGAGAACCTGTTCGACCCCGAGTCCAAACTTGTCCGCGGCAAAGATTCGAACGGCAAGTGGAGAACTCCGTTCGACCGTTTCGAACTGTCGCACGCCAATACTCACGGCGGCGATTACACTGAGGGGAATGCCTGGCAGTACACCTGGCACGTGCAGCAGAGCCCGGAAAGGCTGATTGAACTGCTCGGCGGACCCGACAGTTTCGAGACCAAACTCGATTCCCTTTTCTTCCTGGATACGGTCAGCGAGAACAACAGCGGCTTCAACGGCGACGTCACGGGCCTCATCGGCCAGTATGCCCACGGCAACGAGCCGAGCCACCACGTCGCCTACCTCTACCAGTTTGCAGGCAAGCCCTGGAAAACCGAATCACTCGTCAGGGAAGTATTCGACAAGTTCTACAGGCCCCTTCCCGACGGCCTCTGCGGCAATGACGACTGCGGACAGATGTCGGCATGGTACCTTTTCTCGGCCATGGGCTTCTACCCCGTCGACCCTGCAAGCGGGCAGTATGTCATCGGAGCGCCTCAGATAGAAGAAACCGTCTTGCGCCTTGGCGGCGAAAAGACGTTTACCGTAAAGGCTCACGGATTGAGCGAAAACAATAAATATGTAAAGGGTGTCCGCCTGAACGGCAAGCCACTGGAAGGCATAACGATATCCCACAAAGACATAATCTCCGGAGGAATTCTGGAATTTGATATGACTGATACACCAAAAATATAACTTTTTTATTATCATTATGACAAAAAAAGCATTCAAGAAGGAGTACAACACTCCGCTGACAGATGTAAGCGGCTCACAGACCGCGGACCTTCTGTGTCAAAGTGCCTTCGTTGATACCAGTAACGAAGGATTTATTGAAGACAATGAGTTCAGTTGGTAAAACGTTCAGGATTATGAAAAAGTTTTTTGTCGCAATTGCATGCCTTGCTGCAGCAGCAATGGTATCATGCACCAAGGAGTTCAATCCTGAATCCGTTTCAGCAGGTAAGGCTCTCACTCTGTCAGTAAGCCGTGAAATCCCCGGCTCAGAGACCAAGGCAGCCCTCGACGGCACCAGCGTTGTTTTCCAGGCAGGTGACGCCGTGAGCGTGATGTCCGGCAGCGAAAACGCCAGGCTCACCACCGAAGCGGGTGGCGCGTCTGCAAGCTTCAGCGGCACCGTAGCCGACGCAGAGCAGTACCTGGTTCTCAGCCCGTACAATGAAGCCGCTGCGCTCCAGTCAGCTTCAGTCGTAAGAATCACTATCCCAGAAGTGCAGCGTGCAGTTCCCGGAGGCGTTGACCCCAAGGCTCTCATAAGCGCAGGCATCGCCTTGAAGGGCAGCAGCAGCGTGAAGCTCTTCAATGCAGTCAGCCTCGTGAAGGTAGTGGTTCCCGACGGACTCACCGTCAAGGAAATCCAGGTAGCGGGCGGATACGGCCAGAACATCGCCATCTGCGGACAATTCGACTTCAACGCCCAGGAAGAGTCCCTGGCACTGTCCGTTGTCGCAGACAAGACCTCTACCGTGATTACCCTCGTTCCCGCAGAAGGTGAAAGCGTTATTGCACCCGGTACATACTATGTCGCAGTCCGTCCAAAAACAACTTATGACGGAGGTTTCACAGTGGCTTACGTGAATGGTGACAATCAGCTCTGCAAGCGTGCCACACGCACCGTTGCCGACATCAAGCGCAGCCACATCTTCCCGGTCGGCTCACTCAACACCACCGACTACGCTGCCATTACCGGACGTGCCACCCTGCGTTACGCAGACGCAGCACCCCAGTTCACCGGACTCATCAAGCAGCTTGCAGGCGGTTCCGGCAGCGCTACCGACAAGGATTATACTATCAAAAAGATAATCTTCAAGGCTCATACCCTTTATTCACAGGCCTACAAGGCAGGCGGCAACCTCATTTCCAACGGTCCCAACAGCGACATCCAGATCCATGCCTGGGTAGCCGGCGAAACTGCATACGTATGCACGGAGGCTCCGATAATCACCCTCTACAACAGCAGCACCAACCTGTTCCGTGATTTCGACGCACTGGAGGAAGTGTCGTTCAACGACGTAAACACCCTCGCCAATGCCAATTTCGAGTATATGTTCCGCAACTGCACCAACCTTAAGTCCGTCGATTTCGGCAATGCCGACTTCTCCAACGTGACTTCCTACGGCTGGATGTTCGCCAACGCCCAGAAACTCGAAAGGGTAAGCTTCGGCGAGACCGCAACCACCTCAGCTACATCCATGCAGTCCATGTTCAGCCAGGTGTTCAACCTGAGGTATCTCTACCTCGGCAAGAATTTCTCCCTGCCTGCAAATGTGACCAACATGTTCAACGCCACAGCTTCCGTCACCACCACCATCAAGGACGAGGAAGGCCACGGCCTGCAGTGCAAGTTCCACGCTTCACAAGCCCTCTGGGACGCCCTGAACACCGACCTCAACAGTGACGGAGCCAACACCACAACTGGCTTCAACAAGAATCGTTTCTATTTCACCCCTGTAGAATAATATTATGACAAGACCGGGATACTTCGCAATCATCGTAGCCTCAGCACTTCTGGTTTCCTGTATTCAGGACAGGCAGGAGCCGGTTGACTATGTGAATCCGTATATCGGAAACATCAGCCATATGCTGGTTCCCACCTTCCCTACCGTGCAATTGCCCAATTCAATGCTCAGGGTCTATCCTGAGCGGGCCGACTACACAAGCGAGTATCTCAACGGGCTTCCCGTCATCGTGACCAACCACCGGGAGCGCTCCGCTTTCAAGCTTTCGGTCACTACCGGAGAAGTCCGGTCCTCTGTGATTCCGCTCAGTTACGACAACGAGCACATCACTCCATATTCCTACAGAGTAACCCTTGCCGACGGTGCGATAGACGCACGCTACGCCGTATCGCACCAGTCGGCCATGTATGAATTCGTTTCCGACAGCCCCCTGAAGCTTGTCCTTGCCAGCCTCGGGGGCTCCGTCGGAGCCGATGACGATGGGTATTCCGGTACGCAGACCGTCTATGGAGACACCAAAGTGTATGTCTATATGCAGACTCTCCAGAAGCCGGCCGCCGTCGAGACTCCCGACAGCGGGAGCGTAGTCCTTAGCTTTGCAGAAAACAGCGTCAGGCTGCGCTACGGGGTGTCTTTCATCAGTACCGGTCAGGCCCGGGCCAACCTCCTCCGGGAACTGCAAGACTACAACATCGACGCCCTCGAGAAAGAAGGACGTCGCATCTGGAACGAAACACTTTCCCGCTTCAACGTCAAAGGAGGCACACCCGACGAAAGGACTGTGTTCTATACCTCCTGTTACCGCACCTTTGAGCGCCCCGTCTGCATGAGCGAAGACGGCCGGTACTGGAGCGCATGGGATTCTTCGGTCCACGAAGACGGAGGCAGGCCGTTCTATACCGACGACTGGATCTGGGACACCTACCGTGCCGCCCACCCGCTACGGGTACTCACGGACAGCAGAATGGAGGAAGACATACTGAACTCTTTCCTGCTCATGGCCTCCGAGGGGGGTGATATGTGGATGCCCACATTCCCCGAAGTCAGCGGAGACAGCCGCCGCATGAACTGCAACCACGCCATCGCCAGTTTTGCGGACGCCATAGCAAAAGGGCTGGACGTGGATGTGGAGAACGCCTGCGTCGCCTCATACAAAGCCCTGAAAGAGAAAACACTGGCACCGTGGAGCGGCAAGCCGGCCGGCGAACTCGACCGCTTCTTCTGGGCAGAAGGATACGTGGCCGCACTGCGCCCCGATGAAGAGGAGACCGACCCGGTCGTGGATTCCTTCGAAAAGCGTCAGCCGGTCGCCGTGACCCTGGGTACCGCCTACGACTGCTGGTGCATGTCAATAATTGCTCGGAAAGCGGGCAATGAAGAACTCGCCGGGTATTTCGATGAGTTCTCACGCTGCTACACCAAGCTGTTCAATCCGGCCACCCTGTTCTTCCACCCGAAAGACAAGGAGGGCAATTTCATTCAGGACATAGACTACAATGCTCCCGGAGGCCTCGGCGCCCGCGAGTACTACGACGAGAACAACGCCTGGGTGTACCGCTGGGACGTGCAGCACGACATTCCGGGGCTCATAGCCATGATGGGCGGCGACGAGTCGTTCTGCAACGAACTGGACCGCATGTTCGCAACCCCGATGGGAAGGGGCAAATACCAGTTCTACGCCCAGCTGCCCGACCATACCGGCAATGTAGGGCAATTCTCGATGGCCAATGAACCGTCGCTCCACATACCCTATCTTTACAATTACGCCGGGGCGCCCTGGAAAACGCAGAAGCGCATACGCCAGATGCTCACCACATGGTTCCGCAACGACCTGATGGGCATCCCGGGAGATGAAGACGGAGGCGGCCTCTCTTCGTTCGTCGTCTTCTCCGCCCTCGGATTCTATCCCGTGACGCCGGGGAGCACCGAGTACGCCATCGGCAGTCCCGTTTTTCCGGAGGCTTCGATCAGGCTCGCCAACGGAAAACAATTCCGCATCGTTGCCAGGGGCGCATCCGCAGAGAACAAATACATCCAGTCCGCACGGCTGAACGGCAAACCTTTGGAGCGGCCGTTCATTTCTCACGACCAAATAATGTCCGGAGGCCGGCTGGAACTGGTCATGGGCCCAAGACCGTCGGCTGAAGCTTTTTAACGTCCCCATTATGAGGAGATTGATGGCAAGCATGCTTCTGACGGCTTACTGCCTCGTCTCGCATGCGCAAGAGCCCCTGCAGACCTACGGCTGCGGCACCTTGTATTCTTTTGGCAATTCATTCAATATATACCCGGAAGGTTTTGTCCGGCATACCGGGCAAATGCTTCTTATCGACGGGAAGTCTTCTTTATCCGTCGGAAAGGGGGCCTCGCAGGTTACGATGACACTGACTGACCAGAACGGAGCAAGTTCCGTCGAGACCGTCCAGATTGTCTGCACGGAGCCTGGAAATCTGTCCGGAGACAAACGGGCAACAGTCCTGTGCGTAGGAGAGAGCACCACCGGGACCGTCAATCCCAACCCCTGGACAGGCAGTTACGGCAGCGGCTGGAACTGGGTTTCCATGATGAAGGCAAAGTCCATGGAACACGGGACCGACATCGTTTGCCTTGGCACGGAAACCATTGCAGAGGCCCCTCTGGAAGCCTGCTACACCTCACACGGAGGCTGGAGTTCGTACACCTATCTCAACTGGCCATGCGCCGCCAAGATGGACCCCGGCGCACCGAAGCACTTCTTCAAATCGGAAACAATGTGGTATGCGCTGGGGCTTCGCGGGCTTACCGGGAAGGAGTATTCCGGGGAAAGCTGGCAGTTCGACTTGATGGCCGGCATCCCTTTCGGCAAATATCCGGTCGATGAGCATCCCTGTCTGCTGGAGTTTGCAGAATCGTTTGGCGGCCGCTACGGCTATCCTGTTTTCGAAGGGGACATCCGGGACTGGGCGCTTCGGCTTGCCGTAAACCCGATCAACGAATTCTATTGTCTCGATGCAGCAAGGAACGGGACTTCAGCATTCTCCCTTGACGCATATCTCGAACGCTACAGGACCATGGACGACAGAGGCAACAGGCTGGAAAGTCCAGACGGTAATCCGGCCGGAAAGGAAGTACGCGGAAGCGATGGAAAGATCTACCGTATCGGCACCCGTATCGTCTCCCAGGCACTGCTTAAAAAGGTCTCAGTCTGCCGCCCGGGGTATGTGGTGGTGAACATAGGCATCAACGACGGCGACAGCGCCACATCGGTCGAAGCAACAGCATCCTCGCTGGAACGCCTGCTGAAGAGCTTTCCGGATATCCCGGTGGCACATTTCGTCATGCGCTGGCCGGGAGCCTGCTATCCCGGGCTCTGGGCGCCCGCATACCGGACGTTCCCTTATTCAGTCGGAGGTAACGGCGAAAGGGTCATGTCCATCATGCCCGTGCTCGCCGGCAGGATGGACGGCAGGCAAGATATCACCCTTCTGGATGTGTGGCACTGCCAGTCCCCTGTCTCCCAGCATCAGGAGAAATACTCGGGCGGCACACTGGACTGCAGCGTCAACGATGTCCACACCGGATACGGAGGCCAGATGGACGCTGCCTTCCAGGTCCTTGGCTGGCTGTATCACGCTATTGAATCCAGTCTTTAATCTCGTTATAGATGAAGTTGGCCATGTAGGTCATGCCCGCGTCGTCCGGATGGACGCCAGATACTTTGGAGATCTTCGAATCATAGTGTTTTCCATCGTAGTTTCCTTCGTTGTGGAAACTGACCGTCTTGATGCGGTTCTGATACCCGTGTGTGTCAAAGTACTGAGCCACTCCTTTGATCCACGCTTCCTGCGCGTCAGTCATTCCGTCGCCGACAAGACATACGATCTTTACGTCCGCATGGTCGTTGAAGATTCTCCTGAGCAGTTCGACATACGCCGGCATGAAGTAATCGAGGTCCAGATCTGCAGAAGGTGTGGCGCACAATGCCTCTACCTCTCCGGAAGCGGGACTGTATTGGCCCTTGCCGCCATCCTCGGAGTAAAAGTACTGGCCGCTTTCATTATAGTAGTCTCCGGGTCTGGGAACATTGCCTTTACTGAACACCCTGTCGTTGGTCCCGCCATAAAGGATCAGCACATCGGGGTCGCCTATTCCGGATTCGGCATAGCGGGTCAGGAAGCACCTGGTCTTCCTTGACTTCAGCGTATAGCTCTTTTGAGAGCCGACCACTTCGTAAGTCTCTTCGGCATAGGAAACGCAGGAACCGGAATATGAGATATTCTTCTCCAGGGCCGCACCGTCGAACTTGGCAATCAGTTTCATCCAATATGTCATGTTCACATCGTTCAATGTGCCATACGGATAATATGTCGTGTAGCCCTGTATATACCCGGCATAGGTCGATATCGAATCACCGAAGATGCTGAATTTGGGCCCTGTCGAAGGAGTGGGTCCGGGGCCGACCGGACCGACCGGATCAACGGGGTTGAGCCAGAAACGGGCCGGAACAAGAGCTGAGTTCGCACATACGCCACCCTTATCGTAACGGGCAGCGTCATACTCAGCCTGTGACATGTAAAGGCGGCATTTCTTGGAAACGTCAGTACCGGCAGCCTGGTTGGAATTCAACGCGGTCTCATAGAACATGTTGTTGCACTGAGTCTTGTCTGCCAGATGCGAGATCGTGAAATTGGGGCCCAGATTGAGTTCCGTCATCCAGGTGCAGCCCCTGAACACGGCCTTGCAGTACTGGAGTGACGTAGTGGCCGTCTTGCCGAATCTGGCGACCTTGAGCTTGGAGCAGCCGTCGCACATGAACTGCATGTTTGACACCTTGGAGAAGTCGGCATTGCCGAAATCGACCGACTCAAGGCTGGTGCAGTTGCGGAACATATACTCGATGCTTGCGCCGGCCATGGTGTTCACATCGTTGAAGGATACTTCCTCCAGCGCCGCGAAATCACGGAAAAGGTTGCCGCTGGTGGTGTGGAGGGTGATGACAGGAGCCTCCGTACATACATAGGCGGCGTCTCCGTCAACCCAGGCGTATATCCTGACATCGCTGTTGGGGCCGTTTGAGATGACAGTGCCGTCTTTCTTGTATGGCAGTGTGTGAGCCCTGAATACAATCTTCTTGATTACGTTGTCGGTAGCGGTGGCGGCGGTAGCGGTTCCGTTTGCCAGCGTCTTGATAAGGGCGGTAAACTGCTGCGAATCTGAACTGTCATAATAGCGCAGTGTTGCGCGCCCCGTGACCGCAGCATAGTCGGCGGTGTTGAGCGAACCGACCGGGAGGATGTGATTTCGTTCCACGGAAGCGGAATTTGCCGTTGTCCGCTTGCAAAGACGGTTGTCCGCATCCACATATGCAAGGGTGAGACCGGCTGTATATGTCCAGGGGCGGACGGCAATATAGTATGTGCCGGGAGCGATCTCGTCCTGGCCAGCCTGCGGCACAAGTGTGATGCTCGTACGCATGCTGCCGGCATCGACATAGTTCACTGCCTGATCGTTGGTGTTGAACGTGAAGGAGCCGCAGATTCCCACTGATGATTCCGCTCCGCCACCGACATGGACCTCCTTTACCGTAAGTCCGTCGGGCACCACAAGCTTTACAAGGCCTACGCAGTTGTACAGAATGGCCTGGCCGGATGTGCCGCTTACCTTGGCGATACTTACAAGGGCGTCGGGGTCCACGCTGCCGGGGGTAGCCACCTGGACGTCAGGTATTGAGTAAGTTACGATTGAGCCATTTACGGAATAGTTTTCGCTGAATGGACTTACAAGGATGTAAGTATCCGCGGAGGCGGCAGAACCCGAGAAACTCGCGTGCGCACCGCCTGCCGATGTTACAAAGCAGTTCATGCTTGTTCCGTCCCACACGCCGATCTTGTCGCCGGCTTCAAATTCAACGGCAGTCCCATTGAGAACTGCCTTTGAAGCTGAAAGCTCATTGGCCACACTGAAGGTAAGACTTACCTTAGGGGTCTCAAGATTATCCTCCCTAACGCAGGAGAACATTGCCGCAGTGCAGGCAAGTGCAAAAAGACTCTTTCGTAACTTACTCATACGGTATCCAAATGAACTATTCTGTCACAGGAATAAAGTAGAAACGGGCCGGGACAAGAGCTGAGTTTGCACATACACCACCCTTATCGGAACGGGCTGCGTCATACTCTGCCTGTGACATATACAGATGGCATTTCTTGGAAACGTCAGCACCGGCAGCCGAATTGGAGTTCATTGCGGTCTCGTAGAACATATTGTTGCACTGAGCTTTGTCGGCTATATGAGAGATTGTGAAATTGGGACCCAGATTGAGTTCCGTCATCCACTTACAACCCATAAACACAGCCTTGCAGTACTGAAGTGACGTCGTGGCAGTTTTGCCGAATCTGGCAACCTTGAGGTTGGGGCAATTCTCGAACATGAACTGCATGTTTGTCACCTTGGAGAACTCACAATCCCCGAAATCCACCGATTCAAGATTAGTGCAACCGGAGAACATTCTTTCAAGGGTAGCGCTTGCCTCCGTATCTACATCATTGAAGGTAACGGTCTTAAGATTGGTAAAATTGCGGAAAAGATAGTTGCTGGCAGCCTGGAGTTGAATCTTAGAAGCCTCGGTGCACACATAAAGGGTATTGCCCTTGATGTAAGCGAAAATATTGGTATTGCCTTTGCCACTCGAAACCGTGTTGGCGGATGTATTGAAATTACCATCAAAGAGAGTATGTGCCTTGATAACGGCATGCTCGATTGTGGTATTCGCCTCAGTCGCCGTACCAGCTCCGCCTGCAATCTTCTTCACACGGCCGGTGAACTGAACCTCATCGCCACTCGTTCTGAGAACTGCAGTGCCTGTATTGGCTATGAAATTAGTTGTATTGAGAGTGCCGACCGGGCGGATGTGATTGCGTTTTATTTCGACAGAATTTGCAGTCGTACGCTTGCAAAGCTGGTTATCGGCATTCACATAGGCAAGAGCGAGACCGGTTGCATACGTGTTAGGACGGACAGCAATATAATATGTACCGGGAGCTATCACGCTCTGACCAGCTTGAGGAACAAGAGTGATGCTCGTGCGCATGCTGCCGGCATCGACATAGTTCACAGTCTTCTCATTGGTATTGAATGTGAAAGAGCCACAGATTCCCACTGTCGAGCCCTTACCGCCACCGACATGAATCTCCTTGACCGTAAGTCCGTCGGGCACCACAACCTTTACAAGGCCTACGCAATTGTAAAGGACGGCTTCGCCTGAAGGGTCGGTCACCTTTGCCATGCTGACAAGGGCGCTGGGATCAGCGCTGCCGGGGGTGGCGACCTGGACCTCAGGGATTGAGTAAGTAACGACGGAACCGGTTACGGAATAGTCTGCGCTGAAAGGGCTTACCAGTATGTACTCTGCAGCGGATGCCGCAGTACCCGTGAAACTCGCGTTCGAACCGCCAGCCGCCGTTTCAAAGCAGTTCATGCTCGTACCGTCCCACACGCCGATCTGATCGCCTGCTGCGAATTCGACAGCTTTATCATTGAGGACTGCCTTTGTGGCTGAAAGCTCATTGACAACATTGAAAGTAAGATTGACCATTTTGGTCTCCGGAAGAGTCTCCTTCGTACAGGAGAGCATTGTTGCAGCAAACGCAACTGCGACGATAATTCTTGAACTTCTCATGATTGCATCCTCCTTCAAATTACCAATTAACTTCTTCATCTTCTTCAAAAGATTCAACAGATGCTCCCCTTAGGCTTCCGCAAATCACGGAAAGAACAGACAAGTGGTAAACCGTTGTCTTTGGAGTGTTATACTCCTTTCTGGTAGTTTTGTTCATTTTGTATTTGAATTTTTTGGTTGATTGTTCTGGCGTTATTATGGTGACAAATATATCACGCGCGTATTAACACACCCGTTAACAAAAGGATTAATGGGGAAAAATCTTATTGTATATATTCGCGGAATTAACCATTTGCATCGCGAGCGATATAAATTCGCCTCCGTACATTCGCATTTGAAGAAGTTTGACCGATTATCTAATCCTTCAAGCGACTCAAGAAATCGGCGACAGTAAGTATCTCGATGTCCCCGTAGTTACCGATGGAGAGCAAGTCGCTGTCCCCGCTTACAATATAAATGCACTTTCCGTCAACCGCGCATGATATGAACTTGTCGTCATCCGGATCACGGCATACACGCGGTCCTCCATAATGTACCGAAGTAGCTGATAAGGCTTGCCCCCAAAGAAAACGGCGGAAGCTATGACATTTGTATCTACGACTATTCTCATTTGCGCTTCTCGGACCTCATCGCTTTAATCTCCGCATTAATTTCCTCCTCTGTAAGTCCAAGTTGTGCAGCAGTTTTCTGCGCCTGCTCGATCAGTGAATAGAATTCATCCAGGGATGGCTCCTTAACTGGTTTAAGGAGGATATTCTCATTGTCTGTCACTACCAGAAACTGTGAGCCCTCCCCAAGACCAAGTTTCCTGCGGATTGAGATGGGAAGTACGATTTGCCCTCTCGATGACATTGCTGCTATTGTAGCCATACTCTCAAATAATAAGAAAAATATGAATTACTTACTTTTCTGCAAAAATAGGGAAAAATATTAGAAAAACAAATCAGAGGCACAGAAAGTCAGCCATTCGACTGACTTTCTGTGCTTTAGTAGGCCAAACTCTTCGAGTCTGGAACCTTGCGTTAATCAAAAGACGGCCATAACTATATCGTAATCATATAGTCCAACAAAACTGGATTATGTCTAGTTGAAGGTTGTGTATATATAGAACAGCAGCACCCCATTAAAGAGGTGTTGCTTGTTTTTTATTGTTTTGTGTGGTTGTTTTAGAACAAAATGCTTCATTGCTAAATGAGACGATGAACGTTAAAGCTGAATGTTCGCCAACACCAGACTTGTCGATACCCATAATACGCCCCGAAGCAGGAATGAATATAGACTTGTTACAAGTCATCCGAATACTCCGTTTAAACAGGTCATTTAAAAAGAGCAATTCTCATTTAATTCAAGTATGTCATCTTTTGTTGGAGTACGCCACGCTCCACTTCAGTTAACAGTTGCGGCATCATCTTCAGTATCCAATAATTCTTTATGGTCACCGTCGTCAATGGTTTGTTTCTGAAGAAACACTCAATACAGCGTGATCGATTCGACGGCGTTATTCCTTATCCACATATTCCCAATGTGGCTGAAGTCTCCGCTATATAGAGAGTAGCACTGCGTTTTACCGTATTCTGAGCTGCGGTCGACGGACAGGAGGGCAGTGTAGAAATCCTTGAATGAATGTGCCTCCAGGCCAAGTTGAACCAACTCCCAGGGCATTCCGACGATTACTTTTCCTGCCAGGAAGGCATCGGCATACTTCTTTCCGTACTTGGTCGTCAGGGCATTCTTTTCTTTTGCCGCCGCCTGTGCCGCCGCCTTTTCCTTGTCTATCTTTCCCTGTTCCGCGGCCAGCTCGGATTCCATATCAAAATCGTCGAGTTTCTTGCTCTTGCGATACATTGCTACGATTTTGTTGTCTTTATCCAGGACGTTGCCGTTCTCGTAGGCAAATGCGAAGATGTCTCCGAATCCATGGAGTTTTTTAGGGTAGTCTGCCAAAGCGGCTCTCAGATAGTTACTCGCCAGTGGCGTGCCATTCTGTTCGCGTTTGGTGATTACGTCAAATGTGCCGATGAAGGTTTCCTTGCCGCTTGTTATTATCCTGCCTTTTTGGGTGCAGAATACGTAACCGTCGTTTTCTTCACTTCTCACCTTTGTTCCAGACACTATACAACTCTCTGTATGTTCCTCACCTGTTGCCAGTTCAATGAAGGGAAGATCCTCTCCTTGCCATTTAATCTTTTCCACACCATAACCATAACTATCCCATGTCGTGAAATCACCATCTGCATCGCAGTCTGTATACCCGCCAATCCTGACATTTTCAAAAGTAGGGGCGCATTCTACATACAACTGGGAATTGTCGGGAAAAGTAATCATGTATTCCCTGATGTCAAACATGTTCTTTATCATATCAGGGCCCTTTGGCGCGTTCGTTGCCTTCCGGATACGTTTGTACCAATCATTGATAGTAAGAATATAATAATCATTGTACTCATGGTGTGGTACGACAGCCAACAACCCGGGATACTTGTCCGAACGATAATCCGCGTTGTAAGCAGACATTGAAAAGTCTACAACGGTTCCGTCAGCATAGGTGATATTTGCATAGTCGCCTTCTACGAATGGTTCATTTGCACGTCCTCTCGAATTGTATTGGTGCTTATACCTGATCACCGTGGTGTCGGGAAGCGTTAGCTGGAATTCGCACAGGAAACCATTGTCATCGAATTTGTAAAAGTCCTTTGCCTCCTGCCCGGATGCTGACAGGAAACCTGAAATGACGAACAGTGCCGCCAGGGCTGCTTTGAGAAATGCTTTCATAATCTTTGTCAATTAATTTGAGGCAAAGATAACCACCCGCCACCGGATGGCAAGTTGTCATTTTATGTCTTTTTGGGGATGACGTTACGGAAGCAGATTTAGCGGATTCTTTTGAAAGAATCGTACATTTGTGATGAAAGACTATCAGCTTTACCGTAAACTCGAGGAGTCTGCCTCCAGCCGGAGCATGATTTCACCGGCATCCTGTGCTTCCATCAGTGAGACGGCAAACCATTTCTTCCCAAGGTCCTTGACCACCCCCAGCGCCCCTCTTGTCCAGCATGGTCAATACTGAATCATCCACATAGTTGTCAATCAAAACAATCCTTTTGTTGGCGTGCCTGATCAAGTCACAGATAAACTCATATGCATCATATATCTGTCCATCGAAAAAGATGCCCTGTTTTGGGGTAATAACTTTTTCCTCAATTTTGTCGAATACTCGTTGAAATTTCTGATCGGCATCCATCTGCCAGTCTTCCAATCTATCAAGCCTTTGGAATACTTGGGCATTCAGGATGAAGAAATGACGCATAGATACGAAAGCGCGCATAATGGCAATGCTTACTTGCCTGGCGAAGGGACTTTTCAACACTGTTGCAAGCATTGCTACCCCTTGCTCAGTAAAGGCATACATTTCTGCGCCACCCGTGTTGTATCCGCTGGGTATCACAGATTGTGACACCCCATTGGATATCAGCTCATTAGCCTCATGTTTTGTGAGTTTGAATAAAAAGTCCGCAGGAAAACTGTCTATATTTCTTCTTACAGTCTGCCTAAGGGACCTGTTTTCTACTCCATAATAAGAAGCTAAATCCAGGTCAATCATTACATATTTACCTCGTACTGTGTAAATCCGTTTTTCAATGCCCGCAAGGTCTATTGTTATGTTTGCCATTCTATCCTTCTTCTCCATAGCATTACGCAATTAATAGATTGATTACAACCGAACATAGTTGCGAAGCTATTGAAAGGACATTACCCAAACAATACCCTAAAAGCAGATTTTGCGGATTCTTTTGAAAGAATCGTAAATTTGTGACGAATGGAGGCCTTCGCGGGCGTTTTTCCGCAACAGTTGCAGCCATGAGTGTTTGGCGTACAATGCTTGCCTATGAATCCTTATGACTTACGGCTTTTGCTGATCAGGCGAAAGATGCGATTGATGCCCGGGCATAGAGGGGTAGTTTGCGCCCGGACTATGGGATAATAGCCTTGCCGGGGGCAGAATAGGGATTATATGCCCCCGGGAGGCGGACTCTGCGGTGGCAATTAATTGCGACAGAATCACCGGCGTGGCCGGGTAGCACTATGAGAGGACCGAAGAAAAGACTAAGGTGGAGGGTATATCAAATAAACTACAGCCGGACCATAGCTATTTCTCCCTTCACACTGAAGTGCAACTTCTTTAACTCACCCGTCCTGATTGGAAATACAACAGAATAGTCCTGTCGATTAAGTTCAAAGGGGCCATCCTGCCAGTGTGTCAGATGGATAGTATCATTCTTCCAAGAATGAAGGAGTACATTCTCCACAAGTATCGGGTCGTCATATATCTTGCTGATCGATTCAGGAATCTCAGTAATGTTTTCGACGATAATCACATACTTCGGATCTTTCGGAAGTTTGGCCAACTTGTACATTGACCCAACGGCATAATTTTTACGGAAAGTCTTGACGTCCCAACGAATGACAGGCCGTCCTTGCTGCTTCTGCAGCCACTCTGCTTCAAGGCCACTACCGAGTACTTGATAATCCGGCTGAAGCATAGCCACCAACTTATTGATAGCTATTTCAGGATCCAAGGACTCAAGAATCGTAGCTCCGGGTGTCAGACAACCAGCAAGTGTATTCTGGATGTTAAGTTCGTGCTGGATATGCTCATCCAACTCTTGGACGTGCTGATCCATTGTTTTATGGTCAAAAATGCTCATGATAACTTAGATGTTTAATTGCTTTAATTTTCGAAGTTGCTCCCCCTGTTTCAAGCCTCTGAGAGGACGGCATATATTCTTTATTGCAGAGGACAGTGGCCTACAATAGTCTTCTCCGGCCAAAATTATAAACGTATCATTCTCTAAATCTAATCC
Organism: Bacteroidales bacterium UBA4284; assembly: GCA_002395925.1. The sequence goes on along the minus strand of DGVM01000155.1, from coordinate 4,422 downwards.
CGCCGTCTTCATTTGTTCAATTACCTTCTCGCCCCATTCTTTCTTTTCTTTTGAGCTAAATTTCCTAATATCTTTATCATATGGTTCTATACATTTGTCCAAAGGTATAAGGCCATATTTGTCAGATAGGATAAAAATGGAATCACGATCAAGCTTTTCTGCATATGTTAAGGATTTCTTGAATAAAACACCTTTATACATATCTCTAGCTATAGTTGACTCGCACGCCTTTGTCTTAGAGCAAGGAATTAATACAATTCTCATAATGGGATTATAGATTACCTCATCAAATTCATCGGCAACCCAGCAGGGACGGTTGTCGTATTCATACTTGTTTGCGAGAACGAATACTGGTTTTTGGGAAAGCTGCTTCGATTCAATGACATCGCGTAAAAATGGTTCTTCCATTTGATTAAGATAACGATGAAATACGATAGCCTTCTTATTGGTTGTCTTTATGACTCCGCCAAGGTTCTCCTTCTGGATATCGTTAAATCTGAGATTAATGTAATCCTTGTTAAACCTGTCAATAAGCATATTTGAGCGACCTACATCCCCTCCAAACCATATCAGTAGTGGTTTATCCTGTTGTCTTTGGGTCATCATATACTACGATGCCGCATAATTCGTCAAATCTTTTAATCTCTTTCATAAGCATAGAGTGTTATTAATAAACTAACGCGTGTTTTTTTGCAAAAAATTGACGGCCGTAGGCCGTATTGTTTTCTGGGCTTCGCCCATGACAGGATGGTTTGATGCCGGACTCATTCGCATCCGGCTGCCGGGATGGGCTTATGCCCTTGCCCGGCTATTATTCTGTGACAGGACGGACGGAGAACCCGTAGTAGCGGTTGAAGTTGTACCTGAAGACATCGACGGAATTGAAGTCGACACCCCACGCAGGATTATAGTTCAATATGAAGCTTGAGATTTGTGTAAAGCAAGGCGTTAGACGCAATCTAAGTCAATTCTATGGCGATTGCTCTATACGGGGAACGAGTGTTTTTTGACCCCATAGCTTTAGTGGAGCGAATAACGGCCAAGGGAATACTTTTAACGTTCTTTTTGCTGACAATCTTTTTTTTAGCTGCTTCATTGGGAAGACAAACATTATCGACAAAGTCGTTGATTATTGCAGGGTGGCCATGAGAAAGTATAACAGCTATCCGAGAAATGGACAAAGACGAATGTAGACTGTTCAATTTGTTAATATCACTCCATACGCCACCATTCGCATCATTGGCAAATTTAAATTCAATTACACAGATGGGCACACATTTCATGGCTCCAGTATTCTCATCTTTTACTTTTTGAAGAATGACCAAATCCGCCCGCTCTTTTGTTGTTCTTGCGTCTATTTTACTATAAGGATACTCGCACCGTATAGTATAGGTGCTATGATTAATATGTGCATTTAATACCCCTACGGCTATATCAATAGCTGCGAATTCAGTAATCGGATGTCCCGAGTAACATTCATACCTATATCCCATCCAATAGCAGAGCCCTTGAAGCATCTTTTCAATAGCATCAAAAAGGGAAAGAATTGTTTTTATTCTCATATGTTATTTGTTTCTGACAATACTGGGCTTCGCCCATGACTGAAAGGATTGATGCCGGACGCATTCGCATCCGGCTGCCGGGCTGGGCTTGAGCCCTGGCCCGGCTATTATTCTGAAACGGGACGGACCGACCGCCCGTAGCGGCGGTAGAAGTCGTACCAGTAGACATCGACGGAACCGAAGTTGACGAAGCACGCGTAGCTCGGGCGGTCCGTATTGAGGGACGAGGACCAGTAGTTACCCCAGGAGCCGGCATCGTAAAGGCGCGTGCCCTCCCGGTCGCCTGCGGCGGGAAGGAAGATGGACTTGCCGTTGGGGCCCGTGACGAGTCTTCCGTTTACTCCTTTCTTGGTTGTCCATGTCCAGGTACAATTGTTCCTTAATTCGTCTTGCTCTTCCTTTGTCGGCATTCGCCAACTTCCACCCCAATTCACGTGCGCTGCGTCGTCCTCAGGGTCGAGGACGGTCTTGTTATCTACCGTTCCGTAACTGGAACTGGTGTTATATTTGGTTTGAGTGGTTTCACTACCGTTGCACCACTTGTACGTTGACCAATAATAATTGGACTTCGGCTCAGTCTCGCCCCAGGCGAAATAATCGCCGTACTCCTCTGGCTTGCTGGCACCGACGTTCATAGTCGCCCACTTCAGACCAGAAGGCAGGCCGAGGTCGACATAATCGCGGCCATTAGGGTTTGTTGCCGGCTCCTTGACCGTGACTTCGCAGGCCGCCGCCTTGGAGGCGTCGGCGGAGTATGCTGTGATGGTTGCGTTTCCTACCGATACAGCTGTTACTTTGCCGCTTGCATCGACGGTGGCGACCGATTCGTCGGAGGATGACCAGGTCAGGCACTTGTAGGTGGCGTTGCCGGGGGATATGGTGGCGGAGAGCGTTGCTGTCCTGCCGACGATCAGGTCGAGAGTAGTAGGCATATCGATGCTTGCAACGGGAATCACCGCTCCTTCCACCGGGCGGATGCCGAGGCCGAAGTAACGGTAGCAGTCGCCGGTGCTGAACTGGGAGGAGGTGAAGTAGGGAGACCAGGAGGAGCAGGATTCGGCGGTGTAGAGGGAAGAGGACCAGTAATCCCCTTCCGTGCCGGCATTCTGAACCTTGGAGCCACTCATTATGCCAACTGCCGGGAGGAAAATTGAATTACCGGTGATACTACTGCTCACTTTATAGCCATTGACGCCGTTAATTGTGGTCCAAGTCCATATACAGTTATCCCTAAGCTCCTGGACTTCCTCTTTTGAAGGTATCCTCCAGGCGTCGCCCCAGATGGCGTGGGCGGCGTCGTCATCGAGGTCGAGGATGGTCTTGTAGTCGGGCGTGCCGGAAGCAGCGTCCACCACGTACTCAGAGAAGGGACCGGTCTTGCTTTGGCCATAAGAGTACGTCGACCAAGTGTAAGAACTCTTGGGCGCAGTCTCGCCCCAGGAGAAATAGTCACCGCTGCCTTCGGGAGTTGAGGCGCCCAGGTTGAAACTTGCCCACTTGACGCTGAGGCCGAGATCTACGGCCGTCGGTTTGGGATTGTCGAGCCAGTCCTGGATGCTGCCGAGGTTGGCGATGATGGGAAGGCCTGCAGCGTTGACTGTGTTCAACTCGCCGGAAGTCTTCCTCTCGCACAGCAGGTAGCCGGATGCATCGTATCCGCGGACTATGATGCCTTCGCTGAAATTGACCGGGAGGATGGCGATGTAGAAGTCGGATTCCTGGCCGGCGGTGGTGACGGTTACGGATGTGCCGCCGGTTGATGCGGGGGCTGCACTGATTGCTCCGCCGGAGTAAGTTATCTTCAGACTGCCGTTGCTGCCGCCAGTGATGACCTCGCCCTTATTGCCGGAGAAAACCACCTTGCTGATGGAGGCGGCGGAGGTGAACTTAATGATGCTTAGGGCGTTGTGGAACTTGAGGTTCGGGTTCTCAAGGTCGTCCGAGAACGCGGCGCACAGGTGTGCCTGGGCGAAGAACGTGTAGCTCTGAGCGTTCTTGGCGGGCGAGCCGACGTACATGCAGCCGGCAGTGCTGGAGCTGCCGGTGAGGCTTCCTGTACCATAAACTGCGTTGATGAAGTCGTCGTTGCGGCCGCGTGGGATTTCCACGAAGGCGTTGCCGCCGTCTACTGTGACGGATGCCGTAGAGACATTTGGCTGTTTGTCAACAGTGTAGTATTTGATTTCGTCGCCGTCGGTCCATTTGACCTGGCGGGTGCTTCCGGTGCCGGAGAGTTCCGTCTTGGTGGAGCCATCGAAACTCAGGTTATACTTGCGGAAAAGGCCGTCGGTAGTATCGTTCCCCATTTCGTTCACGCAGGAGGCTGCCAGCAGTGCGATAGCGGCAGAGGCTAATGCTTTGTACAGATTCTTCATGATGCTGACGGTTTAAGGTTAATTGTTCAGGGGGACGTCCACGTAATCGTAGTCGTCGATTCCGGAGCTGTAGCTGTCGCAAATGATGTTCTGGGGCTCCAATTCATCCCAAAGAGTTTGAGGAGAAAGATACTTGAGTTTCATTATATTTAAGGTTATTACATACAAAAAACGCGGGCGCAACTCGTCCGGTAGTGGTCGTAGGAAACCAAAGCAGGTACAAGTCACGCCCGCGCAATACCCGAGGGTATCTATTGCGGGCGTTTACGACTTGCCGCTGAACCTGCTAAAAAGAAATTTCCTACGTTTCTACCCGGTCAGAGCAAATTGCAAACGCTAATTTGTCTATGTCACAGGGCCCCAAGGTCCTGCAAGAAACAAATATAGCGATTATTCCCCAAAAACAAAGCTACCGGGCGAGATAATCGCCCGGCACAAAAATAACTCCTTGCCTCCGACGGGCAAGTTGTCATTTAATGTCTTTT
>DGVM01000101.1:4598-5469 GCA_002395925.1 Bacteroidales bacterium UBA4284 | reverse complement strand
GACATCACGGAAGCTGCCAAGCGCGACGCCATCAGCCTGATGGAAAAAGCGTTCGATGCCAAATAGCCGCCGAAAAGTTGTATCTTTGTAAACCTAACGAGAACCAGGCCATGACAGAATTGACCATACAAGAGATAGAGACCATTGTAAAGCGGGATGAGAACCGCATCATGGAAGCTAAGCAAACCACTGGCGAACTCACCGCTGGCATGCAGTCCGGCTGCGCCTTCCTCAACACCGAGGGCGGTTGGCTCTTCTTCGGCATCCATCCCAAGAAACTGACAATACTCGGACAGGACATAGCTGACCAGACACGCCAGGACATCGCCAATGCCTTCCGGAAGTTCTCTCCGGCCATAGACCTTTCCGCCCAGTACGTCGATGTCCCGGATAAGCCTGGGAAATACGTTATCGCCATCTACTTCAAGGCTCCCAAAGCCTTCGAGGCCCCTTATACCTTCGACGGCCGCCCTTGGTACAAAGTCGAGAATACCACGGCCCCGATGCCCCGGGAGATGTTCGATGAGCGCATCCGCCTCAGCGACCCGGAGAAATTCAGCTGGGAGAAAACCATGCTCCCCGGCGCAACCGACAAAGACATCAGTAACAAACGCCTGGTCGATGTCATCAACGCCGGTATCAACAAAGGCAGAATTCCTGCCTCTGCAGCCTCCCTGCGCAGCATAGACCAGCGCCTGGATCACTTCAACCTCCGGACCGCCGAAGGATACCTAACCAACGCCGCCATTGCGCTATTCGGCAAGAATCCAACCCGGAAGATTTCTCAGTGTGAACTCAAGCTTGCACGCTTCGAGGGAACCAATATGCGCGTCTTCCGCGACCAGACCGTCTGTGAAGGCAATCTCTTTGA
>DGVM01000101.1:0-4525 GCA_002395925.1 Bacteroidales bacterium UBA4284 | reverse complement strand
CAATACGACGCCATCCTGGACTTCTGCCGCAAGCACATGTTCCTCTCCGGCACCATGGACCAGAAGGAACGAATCGACACCCTCACCGTTCCCTATAAAGTCATCCGGGAAGCCGCCCTTAACATCCTCATTCACAGGACGTGGTGGTCCTATGGCGCGGTCCTCTCCGTGGCTATCTTCGACGACCGTGTAGAATTCGCCAACCCCGGCGCTTTTCCTCCAGGCACCTCCCCGGAAACCTTCTACAAAAGGCCCCAGTCCAAGCCCATCAACAAACTCATCAGCGAAGTCTTCTTCAAGAGTGGCTTGATGGAAGCCTGGGGCCGAGGTATCCCGAACATCTTCGATCTCTGCAAGGAAAGCGGCCTCCCCAAGCCGGAATTCGAGCTGGCAAATGGGTATGTCTATCTGACGATTCGATTCGCCAAACCGCTCACGCCGAGGCTCAGTGGTGATAGAGAAAATGATAGAGAAGATGATAGAGAAAAACCCATTGTGCTAACCTCCAGGCAACAATTGCTTCTCTCTCTCATGAAAGAGAATGATAGAGTAACGACAGAGGAAATGAAAGAGAAACTTAGTGTCTCCATCTCCACAGTCAACCGTGAGATTGCTGCCCTGAAAAAGAAAAAGGCACTTGACCGAAAAGGCGGGGACAAAGATGGCAGTTGGGTTGTGCTCATTTAGCGGATAGCCCAACAGTTCTAGTTACCAAAATTCCAACACCTTCGGCCTTCCTATATCTGGGAGGCCGATTTTGGATGCAGATTCACCTTGACCTCGAGCCCGTACAGCTCGGCTATCCTGTAGATATAGGAGATGGAGATGTCGTCCACCTTGAACCAGCGGTTCACGCCGGTATAGCCTATTCCCAGTTTAGATGCCAGGTCCTTTCTCTCGATACCGTACTGCCCCATAGCCACGCGCAGGAAGGCCAGACGCGCCAGTCCCTTGCCGTTAACCAGGGATTCCAAATCCAAAAGGGCGGCGGATGCAGAAGACGCATCCGCTTTCTCCAGCATGAACTGAACTGAGCATCCAAGCCGGGAGGCTATCTCCTGCGCATAGGAGAGTTTCATATCATCACGCTGGAAATAGGTGAAGATGTTCTGGGCGCTCACGCCCATGATCTTCGCCAGCTGTGACTTGTTCGTTCCAGTAGCAAGCAAAAGTGACTCCAGGAATTCTAATCTTTTATTCAATTCTATCGAAATATATTTGGTTAAACCAAAAATTATACTTTACTTTGTTACACTTTTATTTGATAGTAACATATATTTTATTTGTTACTTGCTGCAAAAGTAAATAAAAAACTGACAATAACAAACAAAAACCAAATAAAACGCACAAAAATGGACAACAACGAACAGGACCTGATTGCCAACATAGTGGCGGCAACGGTCAAGCAGCTCGTCAGGGAGCAGGTAATCCCCTCGAGGAAGGACAATCAGAAACAGAGCCGGAACGACCCCCGGTCCGATGCAAGACACGGACGCCAGGTCTATGGGCTCAAGGGAATCCAGGACCTTTTCCACGTGAGTCACAAGACCGCGCAGAAGTATAAGGACGGCATCCTCAAGCCGGCAGTCCGGCAGAATGGGCGCAAGATCATCACCGATGCTGATTACGCGATGGAACTCTTCTCCAAGGCGGGCGATAAAAACAAGCGGTAATGGCACAGGAAGTATTATACATATATGATTTCATGCTTGGCTCCGGCCTGAAACTGAAGGGCTGTGCCCTCCTTCTGTACGCCAGGATCTATCGCTATACGATTAACGGCCAGGAAATGTTTGAAAGTGAAGAAACCCTATCAAGATGGATGGATTTCACCCGGGAGGTTGTAGGAAGGAACCTGAGAAAGCTCACTGCGGCGGGTTTGATTATCCGGCGCGAGTACCGCCACAATCCCGGGCGCACCTGTGCTTTTGTGACAAATCTGGACTACCTGAAAAGGGAGAAAATATCACATCCAAATGGGAGAAAAAGTCACATTTCAATGGGAGATAATCTCACATTTGAATGTGATAAAAAGTCACACAATAATAAAAGAGATAGAATAGAGGATAATAACATTAATATTCATGGAAAGCAATACAGTTTATTCCCTAACGCCAAAATTCCAGCGCTTGAAGGACCAGACTCAGGAGGCCGTCCGTGACTTTCTCCGGAAGCGCTATGAGGAGCGAGTTGCGAAGAGCGGCGACACCATGGTGTGGGACCCACATTGCGCCGACATCCTCGACGAAGTGGTGGCGTGGCTCGGCACCCCGCAGAAGACAGGTCTGCTGCTTTTCGGGAGCTACGGTACCGGCAAGACCACGATGCTCTCCTGCGTGGAAGACCTCTTTCGAAAGGAGTATTTCGACAGGAACCAGGTTCAGCGATGCTACCCGGGCGAGATCATCGACGCGCTCAAAAGCAATCAGCGCGCCGCACCTCTCGCCGAGCTCCGGCAGGTGGCCGTTCTGTTGATAGACGAGGCCGGAACAGAACCCTCGGTCAGCACGATATGGGGTGACCGCTGCGCCCCCATTCGCGACATCATCATCGCCAGATACGACTACATGAAAACGACCGTCATCGCGACCAATCTCGACTGCGAGGAGTTCCTGCGGCAATACGGAGAACGGGTGATGGACCGGATTACCGAGGCCTATACGAGCATCTATTTCAGCGGAGATAGCTACCGTCGTAGGAGCCTCGGGAGGTAGTTAGGACATAGAGGTTTTATCTGGGGTGCAAGATGTGCAGATGTGGCCCGAAAACACTGTTCATCAAATGCCGGGTTACCCCCGGTGACAGGGAGCGTTTGCACGAACTGATGAGAAAGACCGGACATCGTTCCGAAGCGTCCTTCATCCGGGACGCGGTCTTCAAGGATAAGCCCATCACCATCCCCACGTCATCTCCTACGGATGACGAAATCCTTCAAAAAATGAACGACCTGATACGCGAATTCAACAGGATCGGAATCAACTACAACCAGATTGCCGTCAAGGTGAACACGGCGTCGCTTCCGTTGACACAGGCGCTGGAGGCGAGCAGCCGCACCTTCGCCGGACTCCGGGAAACGTTGAGACGAGCCTCGCAAGAGCTACGCGATTATCTGGCCGATCCGAACAAACGCCTTTAGCCCCATGATATTCAGGATTCTGAAAACCCGCAGCTCGGTTGCGCCGACGCTCGACTACAACTATGACAAGGTCGCAGACGGTACCGCACGCATTGTAGCCGGTCACAAACTGCCTAGGCTGAGCAGGGCCGGCATCTACGCAAGCTTCGCCGCCCTGGAGCACACCAGCTATCCCATAGCGGAAGTCGGCTTTCACATGTCTGTGAACCCCGGCCCGGACGACACTTGCACCGAGAGCCAAATCTTCGATGCCATATGCAAGGTGATGTACAGGCTGGGCTACAAGGACCAGCCTTTCCTAGTTTTCCGCCACAACGACATCGACCGCACGCACTATCACGTCGTGTCTTCAAGGATCAGTGCCGTCACTGGCCGCAAGATCAACAATTACTACGAAAATCGGAAGCTCACGGACTACTCCCGGAAGATCGGCCCAGAGTTTGGCTTCACCGTTCCGGACGGTTCGGCAGAGAAGGCCGTCAACAAGTACACCCTGGGAGACAGGCCGATTCCCGGCCGCTTCGTTCCGGGCAAGGCTGTCTATCGGCAGTTGAAGGGCATCTACGCCCACGCGCTCCAGTACTGTTATAGCGATTTCAGCGACCTCGCTGCCGTGCTGGAGCGCAATGGTGTGCGCGCCACCATCGGCGGGACACCGGATGCCCCGAAAATCATCTTACAGGGGCTTGACGCCGCAGGCAACCCCGTGACTGCTCCCGTCTCCGAGGCCATGGCTAGGAGGACCTGGTATGAAAGCTACGAAGGGATGAAGTTTTACCACAGCCACAAGGACTATTCCCGTGCCCGGGACCTGAAGTACCACGTTGAAATGGCTTTCCGCGAGTCCAAATCGACTGAGGGGCTGATGAAATACCTAAAGTGGCTCGGCATAGAGCCGGTAGTCACCGGGGGCACCGTAAAATTCATCGACCACAAGGCTATGGCCGTCATCGATGCCCGCGCACTTCCTCCTTACGTCAGGGACAGAATCCTGAATGCCTCGGCCAAAGTGCAGACCCACATAACATTTCCCGCGATTGCCCGCGTCCTGTACCCCGTTGGACAACCACAGGGAGCATCCTGGAGTGGGAAGGTGGCTCCGACGAAAGAGCAGTTGCGACAGAAACGGGACGAGGAAAGATCCGGAGCGATGGACGCAAACTTTGAAGATACCAGGTATGTGGAGAAGCTGAAGTGAGACAATAGGATGAAATGCACTTTGTTAAAAACGCAAGGGATCGTAAATATGTTTCGTCAAATCGAGATTTAACGGAATATTATCAATCAGATCAAAGCGCGGATAGAATTGTTCCGCACCTCACTGACGCTCGCGCCGGTACTCCGCCTCCCGGGCGATTATCTCCCCTGGGGGCTGGGGGGATAAACCGG
>DGVM01000067.1:6370-6521 GCA_002395925.1 Bacteroidales bacterium UBA4284 | reverse complement strand
GAGCCTTGCCGCAAGGCCCTCGAAGATGCAAAGCTCAGCGCATCCCAGATAGACGAAGTCCTTCTCGTCGGCGGTTCCACCCGTATCCCCAAGGTACAGCAGATGGTGAAGGAATTCTTCGGTAAGGAGCCCAACAAGAGCGTCAACCCCG
>DGVM01000067.1:406-6215 GCA_002395925.1 Bacteroidales bacterium UBA4284 | reverse complement strand
CCCTCGGCGGCGTGATGACCAAACTCATCGAGTCCAACACCACCATTCCCGCCAAGAAGAGCCAGGTGTTCAGCACCGCGGCCGACAACCAGCCCAGCGTCGAGATACGTGTGCTGCAGGGCGAGCGCCCCATGGCCAAGGACAACAAGCAGATAGGTGTCTTCCACCTGGACGGCATCGCACCCGCGCCCCGCGGCATACCTCAGATAGAGGTGAGCTTCGACATCGACGCCAACGGCATACTGTCCGTTTCTGCAAAGGACAAAGCTACCGGCAAGGAGCAGAGCATCCGCATCGAGGCATCCAGCGGCCTGTCCGACGCCGAAATCCAGCGCATGCGCGATGAGGCCAAGGCCAATGAAGAGGCCGATAAGGCGGAGAAGGAGCGTGTTGACAAGATCAACAATGCAGACGCCCTCACTTTCCAGGCCGAGAAGTTCCTCAAGGAGAACGGCGACAAGGTCCCTGCCGACATCAAGGGCGAAGTCGAGAACAACTGCAACCTCCTCAAAGAGGCTGTCAAGAATCAGAATCTCGCCGACATCGACCGCTACAGCGAGGCCCTCAACAAGGCATTCGAGAAGATGTACCAGGCGGGTCAGCAGGCTGGCCAGCAAGGCCCTCAGGGCGGCACAGGCTTCAATCCTGGCGACGGCGGCTTCAACCCCGGCGGCGCTCAGGGAGGCCCTCAGGGCGGACCCGGACCTGATTACGGGAACGGGCAACCCGACGAACAATAAAAAAAAGAGGCTTCGGCCTCTTTTTTTTTATTTAGGAATAAATGAATATATTTGTTAGCAAAACCAATTGAACCGATGAAAAAACATATTTTGCTGATCGGGCTCATTCTTGTATTGTGCCCGGTATTGTGCAGAGGCGGCAGCGGTCCCGGCCAGCTAAAGCTTTGGGGAGACGTCAGTGATAATTACGATGATCCGGATCGCGGAATCACTTCTGCTACTTTAGGCGCGTTTTGGGGCTCTTTCCTCAACGGTAATTATTTTGCCAACAAGGCAGACGGTTCCATAGTCCCTCATGTCGGCTTTTCCGCTTCCGGCTCTGTGGTACTGCTGAAACGCGTGGAACTGGAACTGTCTTATTTCAATCAGAAATATGACCTTACCACGGTCGATGCTCCGGATACGAAGGCTACGCATTCCGGAGTCGCCGGCGGCGTCAATTTGTTTGTGCTGCCTCCGCTCGGAAAGGTTTCCAATATATTATGTCCGTATATAGGCGCCGGTTATCAGGGCTCCGGCCTTTCGGCGCAAAAAGGCGATTACAATACCGTTACGTCCGGATTCTTTGCCAAGGCGGGACTTCGTGTGTACGTTTTGAGGGGCTTGAACATCAGAGCCGAGTACATGCAGACGCTGCCAACGTCGAGTAACAAACTGTTCCGGACCATATCGGTAGGAGTCGGAGTAATAATGTAGGAGACAAGCGTATGAGAATCAACAATATCCTTTTGGCCGTTTCATTGCTGGCGCTGACTTCCTGCTCGGTTTATCGCCCGTTCGCAGACCGCGTCGGCTCTCCCGACTACAACGGCAGGGTCTATGTCGAAGGGCCCAAATATTCCGTGCGTCCCAATGCCGTCGGCGTTGCGGTTACTGCCGGCCTTCCCGTTGCCGGTGCCGCCGCCGGAGCCATGCTCGGTCCCGTCAAGAAGCAGACAGCCGAGGGCCGCTCCACATCCACCGTGGGTTCCGCCGTATTCGGCGCCCTCGTCGGTTCCGGTTTTTCTTATCTGTCCACCCTCATCGGTGGCTATGGAAAGAATGCCGCCGTTAAGGATGCCAAGCAGTGGGCCAGACGGGCTGGCGACGACTTCATCGTCTTGTCTTATGGCGAAAGTGCAGGGGATGTGTCGCGTATAATCCTGATAGACAGGGATTCAGAGAACCACTATGAGGTGAGAAACCTGGACGACGTGCGCGATTTCGCTGCCGCGTTCCCCGGCAGTATGAATTCTGACTATGTGTTCGAAGCCGCCCTTGCCGCTCTTCCGCGTGGCGACATGCCGGCCCTGATGGAGATTATGCCGCATGCTGTCGGTGTCAGCAAGGCAGTTGACAGGTATATCAATGAGAGCCCCACTTTCGACGAACTTACGAAGGCTCTGGCAAAATACCCTTCCGGCAGGGACGTGGAGAAGTTGTATGCCCGTCTCGTCAGGAATGCCGGCGACGCTCTCAAGTTCAACGGGATGTATCCCAATTCCTCATTCAAGCGCGAGGTGGTTGCCATGGCTTTCAATTCGGCCGACAACAGCATCGACGACATCAAGAAGCTTCGTTCCGCTTTCGGGAGCAGTTTTGAGCTGACCAAGGACGACATGGTCAAGGTTCCGGACGACATCCGTCAGCACTATTTCCTCGCACAGTCCAAGCTTCTGGCCAAGAAAGACAAGAAATCGCTCGACAGCTTCAACCAGAAATACTCATGGCTCGGCTATTCCGGCAAGAACAAGGACGTCATGGGCATGTGGTGGGATATGAGCGTGGCGAGCCAGAAGAAGGGCGAGAATGTGATACGCGACATGGGAGCCCTGGCAAAGAAGCCTTATGCAGGTGCCGTTGGCATTACCGGGCAGGCTATCAAGGACTTCTCTGACGAAAAGTTCCGCGAAATCATAAACGACAAGGTGCAAATCGTGAAGACCGAGTCCATCTTCTCCGGAAGCGACGAGTTCGAAGAGTGGCTCAAGTCTCCTTATACTGCCGGCATCGTACAGGAGGAGGAAGGATTCAAGATGCTCCTTTATGGAGAGTTGAAGAACAACAGTATCTTCGACCTGCCCGTCATGGTCAATATGTCCGGGTCGATTTATGTGCTCCAGCATATGGAAGCGACGGGTGTAGTCGGCGGTTTGCTCGGCGGCCTCAAGGCCCTGTTCGAAGGCCTGGGCGGCAAGATTACCGTGGATGAACGGCTTAACAACCGCAAGATTCCTGTAGGCAGCATATCCACTTCGTCGGGCTTCAGCATTCCTTGCCTCAAGGCCGGCGAGACGGCTCCCTATGCCATACTGATCGATCTGTCGAGCATGAGGATAGGAGATGAAACCACGAACAAGAAGGGTGTCAACTTTGCCGACATCATGAAGGCTACCCAGGAGGTGAAACTGGAAGATATTTCAATCCGTAAGAGTCTTGATTCCAGCAAAATCACCAAGGATAGGCTTAAGACCCAGTCGGAATGGCTGGCACTCGCAAGGAACGGTATGCCTTCGTCGGGCGTGTTCGATGTCTATCGTAACGAGAAGCTCCGCCAGAGAGAGTGGGACGCCGAGTGGGAAAGGATACTCTCGACTCCCGTACCTGCCTCGTCTTCTTCGTCTTCTTCGTCATCCGAGATAGAATCCAAGGGCAAGATGAATGTCTGCAAGATCCGTCTATTCTGGTCAAAAGACGGAGACCTCGTAACCAATGAAAAGATTTCCGCAGGTTATGACGGCGGTATTTTCGAAGGCGATTACCATTACGAATTCGAGACCGACGACGACGGATATGCGGTGCTAACATGGCCCGATTCAGAAACCGAGTATCTCAATTACGTATGCGTCGGCTTCTCGATGTTCGAGCATTACTCATATATTCTTGAAAACCTGCATCTCGAAGATGGTGGTTTCTATTCACTCGATATAAGCACCTTGGGCAAATGAGACACTTACGTTATATAGTTTTTGCGGCAGCGCTTATGCTGTGCGCCTGTTCCAAGGACAGTCAGCCGGAGGCCCTTGGGCACTTCTTCCTCGGTGATGCCGAACCTTCAAGCGGCGGCGGAAAAACCGATTCCGGGCCCGCTGTCGTCGATATGGGACTCAGCGTGGACTGGGCGACCTGTAATCTCGGGGCCAAAGACCCTCTGGAGTTCGGAGATTTCTATTCCTGGGCGGAAACTTCTCCAAAGCCGCAGTATTCTTGGGAGAATTATAAATACTACTCGCCCCAATCCTCAAGGTTTCTGAAATACAACACGGTGAATGGATATGGCAAGGTTGACGGCCTGACCAGGCTCCTGCCGGAAGACGATGCCGCTACGGCAGTGCTTGGAAGCGGCTGGCGCACCCCGACTTACGAAGAGCTCAGCGAGCTTCTCAACAATTGTTCCTGGGTCACCAGGAGCAAAGGCGAAGTGAAGTATCTGGTTGCCAAAAGCAATATTACGGGAACGTCCCTTGTCTTCCCGCTCTGCGGAGTTTACAACGGCGCCGACAAGCAATACGAGGGCAACAACGCCTGCGTCTGGACATCCGATCTTAATCCCGAGAATATCAAGCAGGCAATCATCCTGTACAGCGACTCAAATGAGGCCTTTGTAGATATAAGAAGCGGAATCCGTTGCCTGGGCATCCCCGTACGTCCCGTCAAGGAGAAATAAACTACATCATCCAGGAACTCATATCCTCACCTGCAGCGATTCCTTCGCGTATGCGGGTTGAGGATATGTCGATTATGGGGGCGTCGATGATATCTATCTTGTACAGGTGGTCCGAGTCCTCGAAGCCTATGGTTCCCGGCTCAGAATGTTCGGCAGCGGCGTCGAGGGTGTAGGGGGAGGGAAGCTCCAGCATCTTCTCGTACATGAATTTGCGTATCGCGTCCACGTCGAAACCGGTGCGTGGATATACGGCCAGGCCGTATTCTGTAAGTATGCGCGTGGCGTCCCTCCATCCCATGAAGCGCTCCAGGTTGTCAGCCCCGATTACCAGGGTGAAGTCGTTTTCGGGTTCGCGCCGGCGCAGGGCGTCCAGCGTCCGGATGGTGTAGTGGGGAGGGTCCATCGACAGCTCTATGTTATCTACCCATACGTGCAGCTCGGGATGACGGCGTACCGCATCTATCGCGGCACGGTAACGCCGCTCGCCGGAGAGTGCCTTCGAGGGGTCCTTGAACGGGTTCTGGGGCGAAATGACGAGGTACACCCAGTCGAACGAGCGTTCCCTGGTCAGGTATTCCATAATTGCCTGGTGGCCGATGTGCAAGGGGTCGAAGGACCCGGAGTAAACGGCTATCCGCATGACTGCCTGCCGCTTGTGCCCAGATAGGCGTCCACAATCTGTTCGGACTTGGCAAAGGTATCTTCGAGCTTGTCGTTCACCAGCTCGACGTCGAACTTGCCGCGGGCAAAATCCAGCTCCCACTGAGCTTTGGCAAGCCTTTCAGTGATAGCCTCTTCCGTATCGGTCCTGCGGCCCCGCAGACGCTGCTCGAGCACCTCCATGGACGGGGGGACGATGAGCACCGACAGGGCGTCGTCGCCGAAGTATTTCTTGAGGCTCACGCCTCCCTTGACGTCCACGTCGAAGACGATCACGTGTCCGGCCTCCCAGATACGCTGCACCTCGCTCTTGAGGGTGCCGTAGAAGCGGCCTTCGTAAACCTCTTCGTATTCTACGAATGCGTCCTGGGCGATAAGCTCCCTGAAGCGCTGCGCATCTATGAAATAGTACTCCACGCCGTCCTTCTCGCTCCCTCGCGGGGGACGGGAGGTCGCGCTTACGGAAAACTCGAATTGGGGGTACAGGCCCAGCAGGTGGCCTACGACGGTGCTCTTGCCGGCGCCGGAAGGTGCTGAAAATATGATGACTTTGCCGTTCATAACTTGTTATGATTTGTCGCGAAGATACTAAATCTTTCCAAAAGAATTGTTATCTTTGCACGATTTAAACGAACGTTAGTTTACAGTCAATACATTATGAAAGTTTCTTTTAAAGATCTTGGCCTTGTGAACACCCGCGAGATGTTCGCAAAGGCAGTCAAAGGCGGTTACGCCATCCCTGCATTCAACTTCAACAACATGG
>DGVM01000067.1:0-364 GCA_002395925.1 Bacteroidales bacterium UBA4284 | reverse complement strand
GCATTCAATTTCAACAACATGGAGCAGCTCCAGGCCATCATCCAGGCCGCAGCCGAGACCAAGTCTCCTGTCATCCTCCAGGTCAGCAAGGGTGCACGCAACTATGCCAACCAGACTCTCCTCCGCTATATGGCACAGGGTGCTGTCGAGTACGCTAAGGAACTCGGCTGGAAGAAGCCCCAGATAGTCCTCCACCTCGACCACGGCGACAGCTACGAGCTCTGCAAGAGCTGCGTGGACTTCGGTTTCTCCTCCGTGATGATCGACGGCTCCGCCCTGCCTTATGATGAGAACGTCAAGCTGACCCGCAAGGTCGTCAACTACGCCCACAAGTATGATGTGACCGTCGAGGCCGAACTCGGCG
>DGVM01000194.1:8543-17279 GCA_002395925.1 Bacteroidales bacterium UBA4284 | reverse complement strand
CAGGAACGCTAAGCGTGAAGTGCTTGTCGCTGCCCCACTGGCTCCACATGTCGCTGAAATAAGCGCTCTGTGCATTGGACACCGTCCATTTGCCGTCGTTGCCTACGCTTGAATAGCGTCCCCAGTTTGACCCGACTCTCGACTGCGTGTCAATCCTTATGCTCCAGGCGTTCGGCTGGTTCAGGATGAGAGTGAAATGGCTTGGCGTCTCGTCGAAAAGATACTGTCCCAGATAGAGAACAACCAGCGTTTCCGGAACCTCGAGGCTGGAGAGGGATGTCTTGCCGATGCTGAGGTTGCGGATGACGGAAGTGTGCTCGCGAAGGATCAGGTTCCCGGTCAGCCATTCGGCAACCCAGAGCAGACCGATTTCGTGTTCTCCGGTGATGGAGTTATAGACATGCCTGCTTGAGATTTCATCATCCAGGTCATACAGGACTCCTTCGTTATCGACCACGAACCGCTCATTGCTTGACGTAAGGTGCAGACTGCTGCATCCGATGAAATCGTATGAGGAGAGATTGGTTACGGATGCCGGAATCGTAAGTGCTTCCAGGGAGCTGCAATCCACAAAGCTTTGGTTGAAGGATGAAACGGACGCTCCGGACATGACTACGGTACGGAGTGATGTGCACCCCATGAAGCTTTGATATCCCAGATTCTGCAGGCAGCTCGGGAACGTCACTTTGGTCAGTCCTGTACAATCCTTGCAGGCCTCGTAATCGACGGCCATCACGGGCAGGGACGCTCCGTCCACCTCAATGCTGGCAGGAATCGTTATCTCTCCGGTGTACGGATGCTCGGGATTGCTGACAAGCTTCAGTGCAAGGACCTCATCATCACTGTCGTAAGCCATATAGCGCTTGAAAAGAAGCGTATTGTCTCCCTGCTGGACTTTGATGACGGGAGACCCCATGATAATGCCGACGGTGTAAACGAATCCGGGCGCTATGACGTTCATCCCGGACTGGTTTGCTATTGCGTTGCCGTCTATCGTGACGCTTCTCAAAAGTATTTCATTGTAATTCACTGCGTCGTGGACATAGACGCTGAAGACGAATTTCCAGTCCCTGATGTCGCAGTCCGGGTTGCCGAAAGGAGTCAGGTAAGCTGCATGAATATCTCCGGGGGCAACGGTGTAATAATCGTAATTCCCCATGTAGTTGCCATACTCATCCATGGTCGGCATGGAATTCAGCGGTTTGACTTCAAACTCGGGCCTGGTGTAGTGGTCTCCGTACTTGTCGAGCGCCTCGATGCGGAACTCGCCGCCGTCAAGGGACTGGCCTGAGCCTGAGTCGGTGTAGGTCAGGCGGATATCTCCGGCGAAAGGATACTCGCGATTGCCCGAAACCTTCGGCACAGCTCTTACGCTGACCTTTTCCAGCGTGATATCCTCGCCGGAGTTGTTCTTCAGGCGTACCCTGAAAACACTTTCCAGATGCTTGAAGCTGAAGTTCACGCTACCTCCGGATCCGGCCCCTGACGAAACGGCCGAAGAAGGAACGGAGCTGACGCCGTATAGGACTTCATAGTTGTCGTGGCCTATCACGTAGATAGGCTCCTTGTTGATGCTGCTGAACTGGAAAGATATGCTGCTGCCGTCGGACGGGACGGTAACCTCCGCTTCCTCGGGGTCGTTCTGCCAGTACATATGGTTGACGTCGCTTCCGGAATAGACCACAAGCATGTGGGCATAGTCATCCCAACTGTTGTTCTCCAATGCGATGTGGATGTTGGTGTTGCCTTCTCCGTCATTTTCAACGTAGGTCGGATTCGTGGCGTTGTGCAGGATGCTCCTTTCGGTCGACCACTTGCCTCCTACGGAATAATACCCTTCGAAACGGGCTGTACCGTCCTGGGCATAGGCATTGTCCGCCCAGTTGAACCTGAGTACTTCTTCTCCGGACGCGGCCGTGGAGTAGTTCCAGGCCTTGGTGTCCTGGTTGGAGGTCTCGATAAGGGCCGATCCGGTCAGGTAATAAGCTGTAGGGGCGGGCTCTTCGGGCTGGGACACCACGGGCTCTTCCACGGCCTTCTGGCAGGCAGCCAATGCTGTAACGGCTGCCATCAAATATAAAATTCTGTTTCTCATACCAACCACACGTTAAAAGGTGTCACCATAATAACCGCCGTCGTCGGCGTTCTGCACTTGTGCGCTTCCTGTTTTGGCGGGATTGCCCGATGAGAGCAGGGGTGCAGCCACTTCAATCAGCCACATCTTGACACTGGGGGATTCGTACCGTACTTTATTCATAATCCACTGAATTTGAATTGAAGCACAAAAATACGAATTACAGAGAAAAAAACCATATATTTGTACTTTAAGGATATTTTCCGACGATTAGCACAACAATATATGGAAAAAAAGTATCTCAAGCCATGTGCCGAGGTTGAGGAATTGCTTCCCTGCCTTTTGATTTGCGACAGCCTGACGGAAGGCGAGTTGACTAACGTTATCGATGAACCGTTGATTTAAAGGAGGAAAGGTTATGAAAAAACAAGTACTTGCAGCGCTTGCGCTGATGTCGGTTGCGGCCGCCTCCTGCAAAACGGACGTTGAATCCGTACCCGCCCCGGAATTTGGTGAAGAATTTATCATTTCCGCCGACTGCGGCACCCCTGACACCCGCATGGAACGCGATGGCTCGGGAAACATGTACTGGAATCCCGGTGACGAAATCGGAGTGTTCCTCGTGCAGGACGGCAGCATGATCGACAGGAACGAACGCTTTGCGGCGACGCTTGAAGCCCCCGCCTGCTCGACCAGGTTCAGGGCGGTGGTGCCCGACGGCCAGGATCAGTCCACTTACGTAACATACCTGAAAGAACTCTGGGGTTACGATGGACTTGACCGCATTGCCATTTATCCTTACGTTGCCGGAAGGAACGGAGGTTACCAGTCCTCTTTCCAGCCGCCAAGCAGCTATATCAACAGGTTTACCACCAACCTCCCGTTCCCCGATGTCCAGCAGGGCATTCCGGGAACCTTCGACCCTTCCTGCTGGGTAGCGATGGCCTGGTCACAGGATGACCACTTTTCCTTCAAATATCCATTCGGAGGCATCAAGTTCTCGGTGGTCAGCGAGAATGTTTCCAAGGTTACCGTCACCTGCGGCGCAAAATATAAAAATGACAATTTCGGCGGCGCAAAGGTGGATGTCAGCGTGTATTCCGATGGCAGATGCCTTACGACGGCGATGGACGCCCCTCTCTATCAGAGTTTGGAATTGATTCCTCAGGGCGGTACTTTCATCCCGGGACAGGCATATTATTTCGTCATTCCTTCCACATCCCTGATGGGAGGCATCGACTTCACATTCGAAAAGGCTGACGGTTCCGCCGCCAAACGTTCCGTGGTTCCTTCAGGCGGCATCATGTTCGATCCGGGAGTGTTCAAGACCCTGATGGAGGCCGACAGCGGCTGCGAATGGAAGGCGAATGCTCCGGAGGTGACTCCCACAGACATCCAGCTCCAGAAGTACGGCGGCGAGGCCTCATTCGACGTCAAGTGCTCGGTGGCCTATACCGTCGAATGCAACGAGGACTGGCTGGTCGATATGGGCGGAACAGGCGACGCAATCGCCGACAAATGCACCCACACCTTCGTGGTCAAGCGCAATTACGGTGCCGCCAGGACCGCAACCATCAACGTCGTAAGCGAAGGCGGAACGGTTCCCGTGACCGTTTCCCAAGCCGCCGGCGAGCCCCTTGCAAACTATCCGTCCATCGTCCGTCACCACCTGGTGCTGGCCACGATGTCCACCGAATGTAATTCCGGCGCCAACCCGTCCCCGCTCCTTGATGCAAAGAAAGATTACGGCGACCTGTTCGAATACGTATGCATCTTCGACGACGCGAGCCATGTCGGGAACGAGTGCCTGACTGAGCACGCGCAGTATAAGGTTACTTACCCCGACTATTACTATTTCTTCGACGGCAGGCGCCAGGTGAAGAGCCGGTTGGATATGATTCCCGTATTCGCCGCCGAGTCGGATGACGTGTATCCTGCCCAGACTTCTGTCGGTATTTCTTCCTCCGTTGACGGCAAGAAGCTTTCCGTGGACCTCTCAGTCTATGCCTATACGGCTCAGTATTACAGGATTGCGGTGTATGTGCTGGCGAATGTCCAATACATATCGGGCACGAATGTATGGGGCAACAACTTCAGGAACGTCTCCCAGTATAAGCTGAACGACGACAAGAACAACATCGCCGGAGCACTGCATAATCTGTCAAAGGGCACAAACAGCATCCACTTTGAGAGGGAGCTTCCCGTGGCGGTCGATGGAACCAATTACTCCATCCTCGCATACGTCCTGACTCCTTTCGACCTGCAGCCCGTCATCCGCGACGGTAACTATCAGGGAACATACTACGTGGACAACTGCCGCATGGTACCCGTCGGCACTACGGTCACTCCTGAGGTGCAGTAGCGCTCACCGGTTTCCTGCGCGAATCTTCGCCGAAGAATACCGGAGGAATCATCCTGATAGCTGTCCTGCCGCCGCGTGGCGGAGCGTCTGGCGCGCAAGGCCGCAGCCGGAGTGGAGGTCCGCATCCTGGTCGACCATGCCGTCAACATGGACATAGTCTGCTCCGGAATACTGATTATAACCGAGGCCCAATCCACTACCTTACATCTTTAAACTTACTCTCACGCTACCAGGGATCCTCGGTGGCAGAATCATAAGCGTCATTGAATTCGTCCTTGAGATCCTCCGCCACACTTTCCCTGTCGAATTCTGCCGTCTGTTTCCTGGCCCACGATATCAGGACCCTCATTATCGCTTTATCCTGCCGTGTCCGTAATGCCTCTTCTCCACATGTAGTCTGATTGTGGAGTCTGTCCATGAAATCATGATAATCATAATCACTCATAAGTATTATTTGTTTTCAGATAAGGAATTGACGGCTTTGATTATGTCGGAATAACTGCTATCTTTGTGTCGGAATAAATGTCGGAATAACTATGTACACGCCACCATTCACAGTTTCATCCAGAGCCATAAATCTGATTGCCAAGATTTCCAGCCAGATAGAGAGGTATGCAATCAGGATGGAGCAGGATGATAAACTGAAGCTCAGGAAGGCCAACCGTATCAAGACCATCCACTCGTCCCTGGCCATAGAAGGAAACACGCTGTCGGAAGGTGAAGTGCAGGCTATTCTGGACGGCAAGAAGGTAGTCGCTCCGCTGAAAGAGATCCATGAAGTCAGGAATGCAATCAAGACCTATGAGCTCTATCCAAAGCTGAACCCCTTCTCCATCCAGGACCTTCTGCTTGCCCACGGGACTATGATGGCAGGGCTTGTCGATGAGGCCGGTATGTTCAGGAGCGGCGGTGTCGGTGTGTTCGATGGAAACGAACCTATCCATATCGCACCTCCGGCAGACAAGGTTAAAGGACTGATGAATGAACTTTTCGGATGGCTTGAGAATTCCGACGACCACCTCCTGATACGCAGTTGTGTATTCCACTACGAGTTCGAATTCATCCATCCCTTTTCAGACGGCAACGGCAGGACGGGCAGGCTCTGGCAATCACTGATACTCGGAAAGTTGAATCCTATCTTCGAGCATCTGCCTGTCGAGAATTTGGTATATGCCAACCAGCAGGAGTATTACAATGCCATCAACAGGAGCTCTGACCTTGGCGACAGCGGACCTTTCATCGACTTTATGCTGGGGGAGATACTTAATGCGCTGGTAGGTCATCAGGGGAAGTCAAATGCTGAGATAGCCGGTGAGATGGGACTTGGATACCCGCACGAAAGGGTACTTGGATATCTTCGGGCAGACAACCATACCACAGCTGCCAAGATAGCGGAGGACCTTGATATGAGTGCCCGTCAGATAGAAAGGATTATGGCCGATCTCAAAGCGAAGGGTGTAATCAGGAGAGTCGGCGCAAATCGGAACGGATATTGGGAGGTGCAGGATTAATGGAGTTTCAGGACCTTCTCTACTATTCTCTTGGCCCGGGTGTAGAAGCTTTTACCACCCGAAGAGATTCCGTCCTCCCTTATCCCGTCGTCCAAGGCCATCAGGTACACGGGTCGAGGGTAGCTATCGTAGACCGGCCGGATATCAGAAGGGAAGATCTCGAAGGTTATGATGCCCTGATTACAAATCTTCCTGGAGTATCGATAGGAGTAAGAACGGCCGACTGTGTTCCGATACTCCTTTCCGACCCGGGGAAACGTGTAATAGCGGCCATACATTCGGGATGGAAAGGAACGGTGCAGATGATTTCCAGGAAGGTTATCGGAATCCTTGAAGACAGATACGGAACCAAGCCTTCAGATCTTCAGGCGGCAATCGGTCCTTGCATCGGTCCGGATAGTTTTCAGGTGGGAGAGGAAGTTGCAGCGGTGTTCAGGGATGCCGGTTTTCCTATGGACCATATCTGGCAGTTTATGGGACCTAAGGGAAAGAAGCCTATGGAAGGAGGACATCATATCAATCTGCCTGAAGCTTGCCGCTGGATACTCTTGGAGGTCGGTGTACCTAAAGAGAATATCCTTGTCAGCGGCATCGACACCTACCTTGATCCCTCCTTCTATTCAGCCAGACGTGAAGGAATCGAGTGTGGACGGAATATTAACGCTATCAAGATTCTAAATTGAATATGTTTCTCATCGAATCCATAATAGCTTGCGGACTGTTCACCTTGTTTGTATTCTTGATGTCAAGGAATCCCGTCAAGATTATCTTCAATTACCCTCCTGCCATCATAGAACGCTGCAGGACGCTTGGGCTCGTAAATGATTCCAACAAGCCGGGAGGAGTTGTATTCTATATTAAGAAACTTACAGCCCTTCTTGTCTTCGGTGTACTCCTTGGACTCCTGGTGCGGTATGTCAACGGCTGTACCACATTCTGGTCCGGAGTCATTACCGCATATGCCCTATGGAATGTTGTGAATTGGTTTGATGCTCTTGTCCTGGACTGCATCTGGTTCTGCCACGACCCGCACTTCGTCATTCCCGGCACTGAAGACATGACTGCTGCCTATCACGACTATTGGTTCCACCTCAAGGGCTCTCTCATTGGTATGGTCCTGGCTGTCCCTTCGGTCCTTATAGCCGGTGTTATCGTAATCCTATGACACTCCCGGAAGCAATAGTGTATCTCCTTGCTTCATCCAATAGGGGGATGAATACGGACAGGATAGCAGCCGAAATCAATGCCCGTGGACTCTATCGAAGGAAGGATGGAATGCCTGTCGACGGGAAACAAGTCTATGCCGTCGTTATGTTGCATCCTGATACCTTCGTGAAATCTGATGGGCTGATACGGCTGATGATCTAACTGAAGTCTGCATTAAACAAAAAAGGAGCAGAGACCGTCATATGTCCCTGCCCCAACACAATAAAAGCGCTACTGTTCGTCTGGGTTGGCTCTGGCTTTTGCTTGGGTTTGCGTCCTCGTGGTTTTGACATCAACTCAACTCCGTATAACTTGGATTTTCGATATATGAGGTTAGGTATCACAACCGTACGGCCTTGATTATAAATAAGTTAGTGATGAAAGAGCGCCCGTTATGGATAAGCTTGCTATTGAGAGCTAAGCTGCGGGGCTCTTTCTTTTTCTTTCCCAGGACCAGGCTCAAACTCTTATACTTGAGGACCTTGGCACCATCTCTATCTGTTGCTTGCCGCCTTGTCTTGGTGGAATTATCTTTGGTGCCATAACCTCCCTCCAATAGCCCACGTCGAGATGATGCGGGCTTTTTCTTTCCGGAGACAAAAACCGGGAGCACAGCGATTGCACTCCCGGAAATATAGGCTTGTCTGACTAATCTTAATGTTGGGGCTCATATACGAGCGGACTCTGGGCGAGATAGGTTTCGCCGCCGTTCTGGAAGGATGAACCGTTGTAATAGACCGTGTCGCCGATGGTGATGGTTCCTAGAATCATTCCACTTCCTTCACCCGGTCCGATACTATAGGGCGCCTCATCGCCCTTGATCGCCGTTACTCTTGTAACCCCGCTTGTAATGGTGATACTGTGGCAAGCCTCGCTGTGCGCTCCACCGATAGCAGCACTTTTATAACCACCCCTCGCTTCTATCGTGCCACCGGCAATGGTGATGTTTCCGCCTCCACCAATACCTTTATCTCCACCTATAGCAGGATTTTCTGAACTAGTGGAGACATTCAAACTCCCGTTGCCCTCAATGGTGAGATTGCCAACTGAGAGCATGATGGCGGGTTGAAATGAAGAGTGAATGGAGTTAGCACCTTCTAGAATAATGGTAGCCGAACATTCGCAAGTGATTCCAGCGGCCACGGAAGAAACGGTAATATCTCTGATTGTCACGGTAGCGCCATCCACTATGGTAATGGTATTTGTGGTTGAGCCGTCTTGGCTTTGGATTATGGTATCGCCGTCATATGCTGTAATATTGCCGGAACTTAAGTCCCGGATAGTATCGTAGGTGCATTTAATTGGCAGATTGCGGTAGAACTTGCCTGCTTCGAGCGTCACATTCTCCGAGGTCTTGTTAAACCTTTCGGAGGAAAAGGTGACGGTCTGGGAGGCAACGGGGAGCATGGCCACGTAGATAACATCATCCGTCTGGAAGGGACGGGAAGTCATCTGATCCTCGGCCGTAAACGGTGAAGTAATGGTGTAGGTTCTTTCGTCGCCGACGGCAATTGTCAAGGTAGTGCCTGCCTGAGTCCTTTCATTCGCGCCGGACTGACCGGATTCCGTGCTTTGCGGCTTCT
>DGVM01000194.1:0-8453 GCA_002395925.1 Bacteroidales bacterium UBA4284 | reverse complement strand
GGTTTTCCATCTTGACTGAGCCGCTTACGGAAGCCTCATTGCCGTTGACTGAGATTGTGCCCGTTGCTGTGGCGGCATCGAAGTTCTTGCTGATATTGGTCGCACCTGTCCGCAGCAGACCGTTCTGATTGTTCTGCAGTTTGCTCTCATTAATATCACCCATGCCATTGGCCAGCGATGCAGGATAGACGAATCTGGCAGTTCTGCCGCCCTTCGCATCAGTGAGCGAGGCAGTGATGGTTGCTACACCTGTGCCGGGGTCAACCGCATCGACGGTTGCGGTCGCTGTGTCGAAGGTGCCGTCGTTCTTTTCGTAGTAGATGGCTATCTCTTCGTTTGCCTTCCAGGCCACATTAAGTATCTCTTTATTATCGCCGTCTGTGCCGATGGTGATAGCCTTGGTGCCTTCGGCTTTAGGAGCCAGGGTGGCAGTGAACTGTATCGTCTGGGGTTCCTCCGGCTGCGGGGTGGTTTCGCTCTTGCTGCAAGACGCAAGGAAAGCGGCGGAAACGGACAGCGCCGCTACTGCAAGGACATAGTTGATTCTTCTCATTGTCTGCATAGGGTTAGGGGTCCGTTATCAATTGCCGAAAGGATTGTCGTCGGTTGCAGTGTAGGCCTCGCGGCTTCTCATTCCGCCGCTCTGACAGATGACGCTCTTATGCTCAAGCTCGACAGTCATGATCGAGGGGGCAAGGTAGGTTTCATTGTTTTTCGTTTCCATACTCTGGGAATCGCTATTCTACGTATAGGTGCAAAGATAATCATTTCTTCAGACTCTCTCCCCCTATGACTCAACACAACGCCTTACTTATGGAAACAACTATTTTAGTATCAACTATCAATGAACAAATTACTTACTCGCCTTGTTTCCCAACAAGGCCATCAAGAAGACCAATACCGCCGGATTGTTGATTAGAGGTTTACCGACAGCAGTTCACGGGCGACGCGATGAAGCCCGATCTCAATACGTTTGGCCTGGGCCGTGGATATGTATGTGTCGCCCCTTTTGTAGTGGCGCATAAGACTTGGGGAGATGCCGATACTTTCTGCGAATTTGCTTACATTCAGGAACTTGAATGCATCGAATAGCGCTGAGATGTCATAAGTGTATTCAAACTTCGGATTCTGTAGCTCTTTAGGAATCTCCAACCCCATCTGATTAAAAGAATCAATAGTCTCCTGATAAGAATTCAAAAAATCTGCCTTCGCTTCTTCTACAGTCGATCCTTCGCCGATAATAACTGCGCGATCCGTATCGGAAGTGAACGCTCCGTACCCGTGTCCGTCTTTTTCTATTACCACTGTAATCTTGCTCATAGTTAATTCTCGTCTATGATTCTTAAGATTGTTAATAGCAAACCAATCCTGACTTCTTGTGACCAAAGGCGTTCAATCTGCAAAGTTTTACCGGATTTAAAGTAGACATCGTGTCTTCCACCGTGCCTCAAAAAACGCCAACCTTTCTTTAGGCTATCCGCTCCAATTCCTTCCAAGTCATTTAAGTTTAGTATTGCAAATATATCACAAATTTGTGATATATCAAATAAACTGTAGAAAATAAAAAAAGTGGCTGCTGGAAAGCAGCCACTTCGTGCGCGGGATGAGACTCGAACTCACACAGGTTTTACCCCACTAGCTCCTGAAACTAGCGCGTCTACCATTTCGCCACCCGCGCCCGGAATAGGACTGCAAATATACAACTTTTTTAGAAAATGTACGAAATTGTGAGAAGAATATCACTCGGCAGCACAAAAAATTTTTTCCCTCCGTCCACGGTCCTTCCACAACGTACACATTCATACACTACATATTTATCCAACCCGCTCCACAGTCCCAGTCCGATATCAAGGTTCAGGTGAGAGTTAAGCATATAAGTATATCCTGCCGACAAGGAGCCTCCGTAACGGTCTCCTTCCGTCGCAGCGGGAGAGAATAACCCTCCCCTGTTGTATTCCTGGTACTTGAGTTTTCCCGACATCCACCAGCCGGAATAGATATGCCAGGGCCAGAACCTGGCTCCCGCCTCGACCGTACGCTGGCGGTCCGTCATTTCGCGGGAGCCTTCTCCCCAGGTAAAGGGATTGTATTTAAGCCCGGCCGTCAGCGTCCAGCGACGTGCTACGCCATACGAAGCCTCGATGTTCATGGTTCCGAATTCCACATAATCGAGCACATTTGTGGAAAGCGAGAAGTTCTGCGCCTGAACTGCAGCGCACAGCAGCAACCCGGCAAAAGTAAAAACGATTGTCTTCATGTCAGCTGTCGTATCTTGCAAAAGCCTCATTGATAACCGTCTTGAACTGAGGATAATAGCTTAGCAGTTTGGCATGGAGGGTCTCTATGTCCGTGACGTCCGAAGTAAACAGCGGGGCTAGTTTCTCGAGACCCAGTCCCCTCTCGTCCAGATACATGAGCAGCTGGGGATAGAACCAGTAGGTGGTTCCGTCAAAATCGGCAAGCTCAGGGTAACGCCGCTTGCAGAGTGCGTGCTCGCAATAGAAGGCATACATCTCGGCAATCTCGGCATATTCAAACCCCGTGTCGCCGCGCGCGCCGTAGCCGCCCATCAGGGTAGCCGCCGCCTGCGCCGTCACGGCATACTGCAGATAGCTCCACCACCAATCCTTGTCGGTCTTGTTGAAATGCCCCGCATGGGCAAACATGTGCATGGCACGGCGGTAAACGTCCAGGTATGTCTCTGCGCCGTTGAGTCCGAGAAGCACATCCTGCTGTATGATCTTGGCGAGCATGCCTATCTCTTTGGGCATGTCGGCCAAGCTGCCCATGGTGTCTATTACCACGCCGTGATGCATCATGGTCGGCAGTTCGAAGCCGAAGGCCTCCAGATTCCATATTCTGAAGTCGTGAGGCGGCGCAGGTATGGCTCCCGAAGATTTGCGGCTCGCGTCTATGTAATCGAAACCGGCATTGTTGATTACGCTCCTGGTGAAGAGCTTGCGGTCCGAGTAGCTGTCGATGGTCATGCTGAACCCCTCCGATGACTGGCGCCCGAAGGTAGATATGGATGCAGGTACCAGAATGAAGTTGATTCCCTGACAGAAGCCTCTGATATTCTGGAATACGACACGGTACCGGGGATCGGTCGCAAAGCTCTTGCTCATACGGTAATAGCCCTCTTCGTCGGTATAGCAGCTGGCAAACTTGACGAAGGAATTGCAGCTTATCTTTACACCTTTGACCCCTACGGGTTCGTCGTCATAGTCGGGATCGAGAATGGTGATGCGGCCGGAGGGTGCGCGAGCGTACGAAGCGCCGTCGCGCGTCTGGGGAGCCAGCATGTCGGAATTGCCCGTAAGCCTGTACGATTCCCTTTCCACCAGGTCCCAGTCTATGCCCTCGCCGGCTTTGGTAGCAGGTGCGTGTTCGGACAAGAAGCAATCGTCGAGCCTCTCGTAGCGTATGTTCTTTGGAAACTCGAAAGAAACGGGCACGACCGAATACAGCCACGTAATGGAGCCCTCCGGCAGCTCGGGATCGTGGTACCAGTCCCCTTCCCTCACGATACGGTAATCCAGGGGATGGTCGAGCAGTTCTATGCCCAGGCTCATCAACTCCTGCAGCTGGGCATCGTCCTTGGGCAGGAAGCGCACATAGAAGTCGGTAGGTTCGAGCGTACCCCTCACCGAAGCCGGATATGCCACGGCAAACGCTTTGGTCATGTTTTCGACCGAATACGGGTCGGGCAATTGCTCTCCCAGGACAATCTGGTCGTGCGAAAAGCCTTCCGGCCCGGTCACCGGTTTGTTCCACTCAGGGAATTCCCTGGCGTTGCAGGAAGCGAGCAGAAGAACTGCAGACGATAACAAGATGAAGTTTTTCATAATTCGTTAGGTTTTGTTCTGCTGCAAAGGTGAGAATTATTAAGCGTTTCTTCGCGATTTGAAACACTTAATTGCAAAAACGGCCCCGGATTCTGGTCCAAGGCCGTTTCTACAAAAGCAAAAATTCAAAAAAAAGCCTGTTTTTTATCAGAAATAACTGACCGTCTTCTGCTCGATTGCCCCGATGAGGTTGTTGCCCAGACGGCTGACACCAAGCCTGAACAGGTCTTTGCCCAGCCAGCCCTGTCCGAGGACACAGGAAACTATGCAGTAGTAGCACAGCGCCTCCTTGGCGGTGGATACGCCGCCGGCGGCCTTGAATCCGACCTTGCGGCCAGACACTTCGTAGTACCTGCGTATCGCTTCGCACATTACGTATGCGGCGACGGGAGTGGCATTTACATCAACCTTTCCAGTGGAGGTCTTGATGAAGTCGGCACCTGCTTCCATGGCAAGGAAAGACGCACGGGCTATGTTCTCGGGACTAACAAGGAGTCCGGTTTCGAGGATGACCTTGAGGACCACCTGACGTTTTGCTGCAGCTGCAGCACGGTCAATCGCGTTCTTCATGGCAACTATCTCGGCATAAGCGGCATCGTAGTCCCCTGCCAGGAAAGAATTCAGGGCCAGCACGATATCTATTTCATCGGCGCCATTCTGAACTGCAAGTTCACATTCCAGCACCTTGACGTCGAGGAAACTCTGTGC
Organism: Bacteroidales bacterium UBA4284; assembly: GCA_002395925.1. The sequence continues at coordinate 3,900 of DGVM01000194.1, read as the reverse complement.
CGAGGGGAAGCAGCTCGAAACGCAAGTCACGTGAACCTCGGGGTCTGACTTGGCGTCGCGCACAACGGATGCAAAATTGGGATAAACGCAGATGGATGCAGGAGCGGGATAACCGGGGAAAGCGGCCGGGAGTCCATTGACTTTCTCCACCAGCCGCAGTACGGATGCCGGAGTATCGTTGGTCTTGAGTGTAGTCAGGTCCATGGCAGCGAAGCACTGCTTGAGGGCCTCGGGTGAATTGAGATTGTCGAGACTCGCGGCGATTCCTTTGAGGGCGTCGTCAATCTTCTGCTGGTCGGGTGTGTAAGCGTATTTCTCCAGGTAATCCATATATTAAGAATTGTTTTTTAATGACTCTACTTTTAATCTTTCAATGCTTGGGCGACGGAACAGCGAATCGCGATGCCGGTACAGGCGGCGGAGCGAATCGCGGCGCAGGCTGTCCCTCTGCAGAGAGTCCCGGGTAAACTCCAGTCTGTCGAGTGAATCCTGCAGGAGCTTCTGCCTGCGGAGGGAATCGAGGGCAAGGGTGTCCAGTGCAGAGGTATCGGGAAGCGACCACAGCAAGGTATCGGCATCGAAGTCGATATGCGCAAAATCCTTGAATGACTCGTTGAATTCGCGGATTTCCTTCTGCTTTCGTGCCTTTGCCTCATAATAATCGGCGCTGCTGCGAAGCCTGTCCGTAGCGGAACGGAATATCTTGGAGAACTTTTCCGGGTCCTTAAGATACTCTTTTATGGTTGCATCGTAGTCCTCGAAGGTATATCCGTATTTGGCGAAGATAGGATCGTAGAACAGGGTCGTATCGGCTTTGCTCCTCTCCGACGAATGGTCGCGAAGCCACTGGTCGGCAAGGAACATGTCCACATAGATGTCCGTCAGGGTTGCACGCGGGATGATGCGGGGCTTCCCGCTGCAGGAAACCAGCAGCAGCCCCAGCGCCAGCGCGGCAGCGATATGACGGACAGATACTTTCATCGCAGTACGGCTCCGAAGTCTTTCTTGAACATTTCGAGGAGCCTGTCCATGAGGCGCTCGATATCCTGGTCGGTAAGGGTGCGCGAATCGTCACGGATCGTGAAACTCAGGGCGTACTGCTTCTTGCCGGAAGGGATATGGTCGCCACGGTAAACGTCGAACAGGCCAACCTGACGCAGCAAACCGCGTGCCTGCTTGAGAGCTGCGGAGCGCAGGTCGGCATAACTGACGTTCTCGTCGAGAAGGAGTGCGAGGTCGCGGCGTACTTCGGGGAACTTGGGAAGCTCGTGGAAGGCCACCTTGTCGCGGGATACGATTTCGAAGAGAACAGGCCAGTTGATTTCTGCGGCAACGACCTGCTGCTTGATGCCGAAGCTGCGGCAGAGCTGAGGCGCCACCACACCTATGGTAGCAAACACCTTACCCTTGCCGGGCAGCGAATAAGTAACACCGTCACTGAACAGGTCGGACGGTGCAGGTGCAGTCCAAAGCTGGTACAGATCGGCACCGTAGCGGCGCAGGAGCAGCTCCACGTATCCCTTGAGGGTGAAGAAGTCACTCTTGGCGGGCGCCTGCTTCCAGGATTTGTCCGGACTTCCTGTCATCATAAGGCAGAAGCACGCATGCTCCTCGTAGCCCTCGAGCTTGGTGGGATCTTTCCCTTCCAGGCGACGGTAAACGTTTCCGTACTCGAAGGTGCGCAGCGAAGCGAGCTGGCGGTTGAGGTTGTAAGCCACGACTTCGAGTCCGCCGAGAAGCAGGGTCTGACGCATGACGTTGAGCTCCTGGCTAAGGGGGTTGACGATTTCGACGCAGGCCCCGGAGGGGAACGTCTGCAGCGAAGCGTAGTAGTCCTTGCGCGTGAGCGAGTTGTTCATGGTCTCCGTGAATCCGTTGGACGCCAGGAAGTTGGATATGCTGTTACGGATAGCCTCGGGGTCGGGTGACGGGGAGGGCGCGACAGACATCTTCATGTGATGCGGCAAGTCGATGTTGTTGTAGCCGTAGATTCGCAGGATTTCCTCGACAACGTCGCACTCGCGGGTGACGTCTATCATGTACGAAGGGGCCAGCACCGTTGCCGTCTCGCCGCTGCAGGATACGAACTCGTACTGGAGCGACTTGAGGATGCCGGTGATGACGGAAGTGGAGATGGACTTGCCTACGAAGGCACGGATTCGGTCGAAGTCAAGCTCGATGCGGGCCTTTTCGGGCAGGGCGGGGCAAAGCTCCGTAACCTTGCCGCACACGTGTCCTCCGGCGTACTGGAGTATGAGCTGGGCCGCCCTCTTGAGGGCATACAGCGTTACGCGGGGGTCGGCGCCGCGCTCATAGCGGAAGGAGGCGTCGGTCTGGAGCCCCTGGCTCTTTGCCGTCTTGCGGATGGAGGCAGGATCGAAGTATGCGCTCTCGACGAACACGCCGACGGTGCTGTCGGTGGCGCCGCTGTCCTCGCCGCCGAATACGCCGGCAATGCACATGGGCCCAACGGTGTCGGCAATTACGAGGTCGGTGCTGCGGAGCTTGCGGTCGATGCCGTCAAGCGTGCGGATAGGTTCTCCCTCCTGGGCTCGGCGTACGATGACCTTGCCGCCGCGGATCTTGTCGGCGTCGAAGGTATGCAGCGGCTGACCGAGTTCGAACAGTACGTAATTGCTGATATCGACGATATTGTTGATGGGACGGCTGCCTATGGAAAGGAGGCGTTTCTGCATCCATTCCGGAGACGGGCCGACTTTGATTCCGCGGATGGTGATGCCCGTATAACGCGGTGCACCGGCGCTGTCGGGCACTTCGACGGCAATTTCCTCGCCACAGCCGGCATTCCCGGAAGATTGAAGCGAAGCGGAGAAATCCCCCTTCACGCAGTCTCCAGGCAGTCCGTCCTCCAGAGGTGCCTTGAGTTCGCAGGGCACTCCGTTGAGAACGCACCAGGCGTACAGGTCGCGGGCGACACCCCAGTGGGATGCGGCATCGACGCGGTTGGCGGTGATTTCGTATTCTATGACGGCCTCGGTCTTAAGGTGCAGGAATTCCTTGGCCGGGGTGCCAACAACCGCATCCTCCGGAAGCACCATTATACCCTCGTGGCTGGTTCCTATGCCAAGTTCGTCCTCGGCGCATATCATGCCGAAGGACTCTACGCCACGGATCTTGGACTTCTTGATCTTGAAGTCGCCGGGAAGCACGGTGCCTATCTGGGCGAGCAGGACTTTCTGTCCCGCAGCCACATTGGGTGCGCCGCAGACTATGGTAAGAGGGTCGCCGGAACCGGTATCGACCGTCGTGACATGCAGATGGTCGCTGTCGGGATGGGGCTCGCAGGTAAGAACCTGGGCCACGACCACTCCGGCAAGGCCGCCGGGTATCTCTTCGGTCTCTTCTACTCCATCTACCTCTATGCCTATGCCAGTCATGGCCTCCGCCACCTGTGAAGGGGTGAGGTCACATTTCAAATAATCCTTTAACCAACTGTAGTTGAGTTTCATATGTCTTCCGGTTTAAATAATGCTTCCACAAAGCTATGCTTGTCGAAAGGTTTAATATCCTGTATATGTTCCCCTACGCCGATAAAACGTACGGGGATGCCGAACTGGTCTGTGACGCCCACGGCGACGCCACCCTTGGCGGTACCGTCGAGCTTGGTCACCACCAGCCCTGTGATGTCCGTGGCACGCGCAAACTCCTTGGCCTGCGCAAAGGCATTCTGCCCGGTGCTGGCGTCGAGCACCAGGAGCACCTCGTGGGGCCCGTCAGGAACGACCTTGCGGACGGAGTTGCGTATCTTGGTGAGCTCATTCATGAGGTCCACGCGGTTGTGAAGGCGCCCGGCCGTGTCGATGAGCACGACGTCGCTGCCTCGGGCAACGGCAGACTTGGCAGTGTCGAAAGCGACGGCGGCAGGGTCGGAGCCCATCT
>DGVM01000208.1 GCA_002395925.1 Bacteroidales bacterium UBA4284 | reverse complement strand
GCGGCCTTCTCCTCGGGAGTCTCCATGTGAGGCTCGGGGATATTGGTGAGGAAGATGACCACGAATGCGATGGCAAAGATGACCATTGCGATGATCATGACGGGAGCCGCCTTGGCTACGGTTGCATCAGCGATGCTGCCGCCTACGAGCCAGCCGACGAGGAAAGGAGCGATGGTACCGCCGATGGAGTTGCAGGAACCGCCCCACTGAATGAGTTGATTACCCTTGTTGCCGCCGCCGCCGAGAGTGTTGAGCATGGGGTTGACGACGATGTTGAGCATACACATCGAGAATCCGGCTACGAAAGCGCCCGCCACATATACTGCGAAGGACTCGACGTATCCGGAAAGGAACTGGATGGCTACGCCCACGAGGCCTACCACCACTGCGGCGAGAGCAGTGAACTTGTAGCCTTTGCGGCGGAGTATAATGCCTGCGGGAATGCCCATACAAGCGTATGCGATGAAGTTGGCGAGAGTACCGAGCTGGCTGAGGGCCTTGCTGGCGCCGAACTGATTGGTCACCACTACGCCCATGGAACCGGCGAGGTTGGTGACGAAGGCAATCATGAAGAACAAAGCAAAGCACACCGCAATTGCGGGCGTGTAGTTCTTGCTGGAAGCGGTCTTGGTCATAATGTGATTATTTTAGTGATTCAATATTCTTGCGGTTATAAAGCAGCTTGCCCTCCGCCGTCATGGCGTAGGCTATGCGTTCTGCATAGAATTTCTCCACCTTGGCACGTACCATCTTGGACGTGGTGTTGAGCATGCCGTTCTGCTCCGTGAAGGGCTCCTCGCCCACTATTATTGCGGCAGGAAGCCATTTTTCCGGGAAAAGGCCTGCATGACGGCCGCCTGGACGGTACGAATCGACCTCAGCCTGGATTATGTCCAGCTGGGCTTTGCGGCCCTCTTCGCTGTCGGGATCGAGCCCTTTCGATTTTACAGCCTCGGCAAGCGCGGCCTTTGCGGGAATGACCAGGACGGCGGTCCAGGGGCTCTGGTTGTTGTAGAGTACCGATGCGTCGATGTAGCGGGAGCCGTCGGCCAGGCTGTCCTCGAAGCCCTCGGGCGAATACTTTTCGCCGTCGGAGGATATGAGGAGACTCTTGAAACGTCCGGTCACGTAAAGGTAGCGGGGATCGTCCTTGCAGAGGTATCCGCGGTCGCCGGTGTGCAGCCAGCCGTCCACTATCGTGGAGGCGGTTGCCTCGGGGTTCTTCCAATAACCGGCCATCACATTCTCGCCGCGGATAACGATTTCGCCGGTCTGCCCGACAGGCAGCTGCTCGCCGTTTTCGTCGCAGATCTTTATGTCCATGGGCTGGACCGTACGGCCCGAGGAGCCAAAACGGGCGTGACCTGCTGAGTTGGAGCAGATGACGGGCGTGGCCTCGGAGAGTCCGTATCCCTGGAATATAGGCATGCCGATGGCGCAGAAATAGCGCTGCAGCTCTATGTCGAGGAGGGCTCCACCGCCGACGAAGAACTTGAGACGGCCGCCGAAACTCTCCCGCACGCTCTTGAATACCAGTTTGTCCATCAGTGATTTGATAGGTGCGCGCCACCAGAGCTTCCATGCGGGACGTCCCATATTGTAGTATTCCCTGTTGTACTTGATGGCGTTGGACAGGGCGAACTCGTACAGGCGCTCCACCGTCTTGCCTTTCTTGCGTATCCCGGCCTCGATGCCCTTGCGGAAATTGCGGGAGATCGCAGGCACGGAGAGCATGAGATGGGGACGGGTTTCGCGTATGGCGACGGGGATGTTCTTGAGCATGGTAACGGCGTTCTTGCCGCCTGGAACCGTAGCTACGCTGCCTCCGTGGCACATCATGAAGTACATGCCGCAGACATGGGCGAAACAGTGGTCGAGAGGGGTTATGATAAGCATGACGTCGCCCCTCTCTATGCTCACTACTGAACTGGACTGCTCTACATTAGCCGTATAATTGCGGTGAGTGAGGAGTATGCCCTTGGGATCTGCGGTAGTGCCGGAAGTATAAGATATGTTGGCGTAATCGTCGGGGCCGATGGTGGCCATTCGCTCTTCGAGCTCGCCGGGGTGGGACTGAAGGAATTCATCGCCCATGCGGCCCAGCTGGCTGAAAAGCATTTCGCCTTCCCTGGTGGGAACTTCGTCGAGGATTATGACCTTCTCCACCGCCGGGCACTGCGGAAGCACCCTGCGGACCTTCGCAAGCTGACCCTCCGAAACCACGACGAAGCGGGAGTCGGAATGGTTGATGCGGAAACTCAGGTCGTGATCGGACTCCAGTTTGAAGGACATGGGGACGTTGACGCCGCCTGCGAATATAATACCCAACTCACTGAATATCCATGCGTTGCGCCCCTCGGAAAGAAGGGATACCTTATCCCCTTTGCGAAGACCCAGCGCCATGAATCCGGCGGCATAGCGGCTCACCTGCTCCCGAGTGGTCTTGTAGGATGTTTCGGTCCAGACACCATCCACCTTCTCGCGCAGGTAGGTCTGACCTGAGTACATGGCGGTGTACTTCTCTACGAAATCGATTATAGTTGGTCTGGAGTCGTGCGGCATCATTTTTCCTCCTCCGGGAACAGGCCGAAGAGCTTGGCGTCGATCATGTTGGTGATGAGTTCGAAGTCCTCGGGTTTGTTACCGAATTTAATGTTGTCTGCATCCACTATCAGGAGATTCCCCTTGTAAGTGGATATCCAATCTTCGTATTTCTCGTTGAGACCTGTGAGATAGTCGATGCGGATGCTCTTTTCGTACTCGCGTCCGCGTTTCTGTATCTGCGCGATGAGATTTGGAATCGTGGAGCGCAGGTATATGAGGAGGTCGGGCATCCCGACCAGGGACATCATCAGGTCGAAGAGATCTGTGTAATTCTCGAAATCACGGGTGCTCATGAGCCCCATGTCGTGGAGGTTGCGGGCGAATATGCGGGCGTCTTCGTAGATTGTACGGTCCTGGATGATGACCTTGTCGGACTTGTTGATATCCAGGATATCCTTGAAGCGCTTGTTGAGGAAATAAATCTGGAGATTGAAGGACCAACGCTCCATATCTTCGTAGTAATCAGCCAGATATGGATTGAAATCCACAGGCTCGAACTTGGGAGTCCACCCATAGTGGGCGGCCAGCATCTTGGTGAGCGTCGTCTTGCCGCTCCCGATATTTCCTGCGATGGCAATGTGCATAATCCGTAATATTACAATTTACAAAGATAGCAATTATTTGAAAAGGCCGAAAAGTTCAGCGTCGATTTTGTCGGTGATGGAAGAGAAATCTTCCGGATTGTGCTCGAAATCCATGGAGTCGGCGTCTATGACCAGGAGCCGTCCCTTGTAAGAGCCTATCCACTCCTCATAATGACGGTTGAGCCCGGAAAGATACTCAAGGCTGATGCTCTGCTCGTAATCGCGCCCCCTTTTCTGTATCTGGGACACGAGATGGGGCACGCTCGACTTGAGATAGATCAGCAGGTCCGGCGGATTCACCATGGACATCATGAGCCGGAAAAGCTGCATGTAGGTGTCGTAATCGCGCTCCGAAAGATTGCCCTGCTCGTAATTGTTGGCCACGAAGATGTGCACCCCTTCCAGCAGGGTGCGGTCCTGGATGATGACATCCTTGGAGGACGCTATCTCCAGCACATCCTTGAAGCGCTGCGCCAGGAAATATGTCTCCAGGTTGTAAGACCAGCGTGGAATGTCTTTGTAGTAATCTTCCAGATAGGGATTGTATGTGACGGCCTCGTACTTGGGGGTCCATCCGTAATGTTCGGAAAGCATGCGCGTAAGCGTAGTCTTGCCGCATCCGATATTGCCAGCTATTCCTATATGCATTTGTTTGTCTCTTGTCTTACAAAAATAAACAGAATTTCGTATTTTTGCCAAATAATCTTCACACGAAATGGACATCCGCAGATTCGTAGTCGGCAGGCTTAGCGAGAACACGCTGATAGTCAGCGGAGCTCCCGGCAGGTGCATCGTAATAGACCCCGGATTCGAGACTCCCGAGGAGGGCGGACGCATACTGGAATACATGCGCGCCGGAGGCCTTGTCCCCGAGGCCATCCTCCTCACGCACGGCCACATGGACCACATGTACGGCGTAGCGCAGCTGGTTCGTCTCTACGGTGTCCCGGTCTATATGTCCGACGCCGACAAGCCCGTTGTCGAATACTTCCAGAGGGTCTCCAAATTCGGCATAAACGTACCCGAACTGGGCTACGAGACCACTCCGGTAACCGACGGACAGATAATCGACGCCGCCGGTCTGCACCTCAGGGTCATCACTACTCCGGGTCATTCGCCTGGCAGCGTGTGTTATCTGGAAGAGAGCGAGAAGACCCTGTTCACGGGCGACACCCTCTTCGCCGGTTCCATCGGACGGACCGACCTGTATCTGGGCGACTACGACAGCCTGATACGTTCCATAATGGAAAAACTGATGGCCCTTCCGGGCGACACCGAGATATATCCGGGGCACGGAGCCCCGAGCACGATAGGCCAGGAGATGACAACCAACCCTTTCCTGGAACCGTTCAACGAAAGGGAGGAAATCCCGGAACTCAACGAATACATATGACAAAAATTGAAGCTGCACGCCAGGAGTACAAGGATTGGTGCTCCGCAATCGGAATCGACACCATCGAGAAAGTCAACGACGTGCTCAAGGATGGCCGGGCCGTAAGTCTCATAAACCTTTGCGAAGCCCGCCAGGAACGCAAATACGCAGAAGCGGCGGACCAGATTTTCTGGCGTCGCAGACGCTCGAGCATCGTAATGATGTCCGGGCCCAGCTCGAGCGGCAAGACCAGCAGCAGCCTGCGCATAGCCCAGCAGTGCCGGGTACTCGGAATATCACCCAAGGTCATCGAACTCGACAATTACTTCCGTCCCAGGGAGGAGACCCCTCTGGACGAAAACGGCGATTACGATTTCGAGGCCCTCGGCGCCATGAACGTCGAGCTGCTCAACGAAAACCTCAACGACCTGCTCTCGGGCAAGGAGGTGATTATTCCCAAGTTCGACTTCAAGACAGGCCGTACCATCTTCGAGGATGACCGCCGCATGAAGCTCGAACAGAACGACATACTGTTCATGGAAGGCATCCACGCCCTCAACCCGGCGCTCACCTACGCCGTGGACCAGAGCCGCATCTTCCATATTTACATATCGTCCCTGTCATCGCTGCCGGGAGGCGAAAAAGTGCACAACAGCACAACCGACAAACGCCTGCTGCGCCGTATTGTGCGCGACAACCGCGTGCGCGGCATCAGCCCCGAGGAAAACATACTCCGCTGGCCTTCGGTACGCCGCGGCGAGACCCTCAACATCTTCCCCTTCGAGGAAAATGCCGAGGTAGTGCTCAACACTTCCACGCTCTACGACGTCCCCCTGCTCAAGTACTACGCCGAGCCGCTGCTTTACGGCATCACCGAGGCCTCTCCGGCCTACGAAAAGGCTCAGTCGCTCCTGACATTCCTCTCCAAGGTCACCGCGCTCAAACCGGCAGAGATAGCAGCCATACCTCCCACTTCCATCATGCGCGAGTTCATCGGAGGACAGACGCTCTGAGATGGTTCACTCCTGCCCGCTGATCGTACTGGGTTCGACCAAGGTCGGAGAAGGTTCCCTGGTGGTGCATACGCTGAATCCCACATGGGGACGGCGCAGTTTCATCACCGCTCTGGGCAAGGGGTCCCCCATGGCCATGTTCCTTCCGCTTTCCCTGCTGGAAGGCGAGATAACGGAGAATCCCAAGTCGGAGCTCTGGAGACTCAGGAGCCCTTCCGTCAGCGAGCCGCTTAGCGGAATCAGAAACGACATACGCAAGAACACCATGACGCTCTTCATGAGCGAAGTGCTGATGCGCACGGTACGCGACGGTTCCCGCGAAGAGGGTCTGTATGAATGGTGCAGGCGCAGCATCCTCACCCTGGATGCCCTGGAAAGCGATTTTTCCAATTATCACCTCCGTTTCCTGCTGGAATTCGCGGGTGCCCTCGGATTCGCTCCCACGCTGGACGATCTGGCGCCCTTTGCCGCAGAGCACTTCGATATCGTCAGACAGCTTGTGCGGAGCACCCCTGCGGCCGCCCTTCTCATTCCCATGAACGGGGCAGAGCGCAACGCAGTGGCATCGCTGCTGCTCGATTACATCGGGTTCCATACCGAAACCCGCCTCAACATACGTTCCCTGCAGATACTGAGGGAATTATACAAATGACAATGGCAGAAGAAATCATCGACATACACGGCGCCCGGGCTCACAACCTAAAGAACGCGGACGTACAGATTCCACGCGGCAAGTTCGTAGTCATCACAGGCTTGAGCGGGAGCGGCAAGAGTTCGCTCGCCTTCGACACCATATATGCCGAAGGGCAGAGGCGCTACCTCGGCACGCTGTCACCGTATGCGCGCCATTTCATGGGCGTACTGGAAAAACCCGACGTAGAGAGCATCACCGGCCTGAGCCCCATCATCGCCATAGAACAGAAGACCACCAGCGCAAACCCCAGATCCACCGTCGGCACCATTACGGAAATATATGATTTCCTGCGACTTCTGTACGCAAAAGCCTCAACCGCATACTCCCCGGTCAGCGGAGAAGAAATGATCCGCTACACCGACTCCCAGATAGTCGATCTTATCATCAGGGAATACGCTGGGCGCAAGTGCATATTGCTCGCGCCGCTGGTAAGGGGACGCAAGGGACACTACAGGGAACTCTTCGAGCAGATGAGGCGCCGGGGCTATTCGCAGATACGCATCGACGGCGAAATAATGGAGCTGCAGGAGGTTGAGGCCCTCGACCGCTACAAGGCCCACTTCATCGAACTCGTAATCGACAAGCTCAAGCCAGGAGAAGGCGACGAGGCCCGGGTACGCCGTTCCGTAGCCAACGCAATCAGCGTAGGCAAGGGCTCCGTAGCAGTGCTCGCCACCGACGACGGGAGCCTGCGCCACTTCTCCAAGCATCTCGTAGATCCCAAGACAGGGCTCTCACTGCAGGAACCTCAGCCACACAGTTTCTCGTTCAACTCTCCCGAAGGCT
>DGVM01000024.1 GCA_002395925.1 Bacteroidales bacterium UBA4284 | reverse complement strand
AAGTGCTACCCCGTCGAATCGCCAGATAGTATGGGCGTCGGCAATGAAAAGGTCTCCTTTGTGGTCCCGGCGGACGGATAGACCTTGGTCGGGCGCATCGAAATGGTGTTCTGCGACAAGGGTAAGACTTTCAGGACCAACTCGGTAGATGCCGTCGCCGGAAAGGGCCACGAGGTCCTCTCCGGTGCGGATGAGCGAGAAGACGTCGGGCTTGCCGGAGACTTTTTCTGTTTTCCCGTCGCGGGTACGGATAAGGCCCTGTGGAGTGGGAATATAAATTCCGGACGTGTCGATGTACAGCTTCCGGTCCGGCGTCATGTCGTCCAGAAGAGGGGACTCCAGCACGGTTTCCATTCCTCCGGCGGTCAGGCGGCTGAGCCGGCGTCCGCGTTCCTGCCGGTCTTCAAGAAGGATGTGGTCGGAAGGCAAGTCCGCGGCATTCAGGTTATTGAGTAGTCTCTGCCCTGAAAGGTCTATCTGCGACTGCTTCAAGCGGTCTCCCCGGACGCTCCACTGCCGCACGAAACCCATGGCGCGCACCTCGTCGCCTACCTGGGAAAAGCGGACGATGTTTTCCCGCCGTCCGCCCAGGAAGGGTGTAAGGTTCCGGCCGTCGTAGCGAACGAAGCCCGAGAGGGTGCCGACATAGATGTACCCCTCCGTATCCTGCCAGACGGTCTCCGTCTGCATCTGCGGAAGGCCGTCGATGGTAGTAAAACGCCTGAAACTGAGACTACTTTCCCACATCGGCACTGCTCCTGCCCCCTGCAGGAACGTCAGGAGGCAGAGCAGCGGGAGAAGGTATCGGTTGACTTTGCGCATCAATAGCGAAGATACGCAATTATTTCCAATCACTGTATATAAACCGGACGTACAGACAGTCCGTAAGCACGTTCCATCCGGGATGTCGAAGGGGAAGAATAAATGCTGTTCGAAAACTTGAACGTATTCGCAAAGGAGGATGACGTCCAGGATGTCTGGTCAATCTGGCCGGACCAGTAATAACCATAACCGCCATCCTGGCGTGTATCGTCTTTGTAATATCCGCCTACCGGAAGGAAAATGAACCGGCCGGTGTATCCGTCAATTTTGCTGAGGAAGGTATATCCCCATCTTCCATATGCACCGGATAAAATCGCCTCTGTGTTGGCGCTGTTAAGAAGGTCGTTGAAATCATTGAGGCTTGGCGTCCGCCATTTTTCGCCCAGGGCAGAGGTCGCAGCGTCGTCTTCCGGCAGCAGGGATGCCAGCCCGTCTACAACGCCTTGATCGGGGCGGTCCGGGTCATATTTCGTAATCCATGAGTAGGAGCCATATGCATAGTTGTCCCAGGAGTATGAGGTCTTGGTTGACGTCTCTGCCCAGGCATAGTAGTTTCCAGCCTCGCCGGGGCTGCTTGCTCCGAGATTTTTCGTTCCCCAGCAGACGGATTTGCCGTCCCGGACTATTCCAAGGTCAACATAATCGGGCATCGACCGCAGGCTTACGTTTACGCCGTAATTCTTGCCGTTTTCCACTTGCGCGCGCTTGGCAGCTATATAATAGAAGCCGTTCGCATCCTTGGCTAGAAACAGGAAAATGGATTTTTGCGCTTCCAGGGTGGACATGGCCACATAAACGTTCTGGGTCGCCTCTTCGGGATTCACTTCGATAAAACTGTAATTGGAGCTGTACCCCGGTCGCACATATGTCTTTAAGTTGGAACAAATGACGGACACGTAATTGATGACCCTGTCAAAAGTGAATTTGACAATGCTTATCTTGCTTTCGAAGTTGACTGTATTCTCTTCGAAAACGACTTCCGTTCCGTTCACGTTCTTTACGGTGACGGTCGCTTCGGCCATATCGTGGTTCTTGGCCAAATCTGCCAGAGTGCCTTTCTGCGAGCGCAGGTTCAAGAGATTCTCACCCTTCTGGAGGTACCGCAAAGTATAGGTTTTACCTGCGGTCATAGTTTTGGTAACCGTGCCGGAAAGCGTGGTGACCGTACCGCTGCTTTCTGCTGTCATCTGTCCGAAGGTGTTGCTGCTGTTGCAGATATAGACAACGTCGCCGGCCTCCCATGCTGCGCTTATCGTATTGCCGCTCTCGCTCAAAGCCTTCGTCCCGTTACTTGTGGAGGCTTGGATGCTAACTTTCCATTCCCGTGGCGATTCTTTCGGTTCGGAACTTGTTTCGGGCTCTATCTTGCCGCACCCTGTCAATATCACAGCAAATGCAAGGGTCCGGATTAAGGTATAGTACTTTTTCATATCAAGTCCTCCCACTCGTTACCATCGAAAATATAATTATGAATTGTCCCTTCCGGCATGGAAGCATCCAGGACAGGATTCTCCATCTGAACAATATGAACTGCTACAGAGGGAGAAACATAAATTTTTTTTTCTTTCCTTTCCATAAAAAGCGGCATTTTTTCAGCGAAATTTATGGAATATCTCCCATAAACGAATACTTTGATGGGACTCATTTGACGAAACAGGGGTTCCCGATGACGAAAGTGTCCATCTGAATGACAAATATCCAGCATGATTGATCGGGAAATACCTTCTGCCCCGTAAAAAGAAAGGTCCCAAGGCATCCAAATAGCCTTGGGACCTGTTTCACAGACATCAATGGTAACTATTCTTTAAGACCTTTCTTGATGTCTCTTAAATTCATAGCTCTCTGAATTAATTCGCTGCAAAGATAGCATTTTTCCTGAATATCGGCTTGGATTATTCCTTTGCAGGTGCAAAGATGGTTTTGTTTTTTCGCAGCGCGTTGTTATCTTTGCGTTGGCCTGTATAATGCAGGCTTTACAGTGTATGAAAAGGTTATTATTGTTGTTTGCAGCGGCCCTTGCTCTATGGTCTTGTACCAAAGATTACAGCCCGGAAGATTTTGCCCCCAAAGACTGGCGTGAGCGCAGCGAGGGATTCCAAGAAAAATATGAACTGAAGCAGCTGGTGGTACTCAGCCGCCACAACATTCGCACTCCTCTCGTGGGAAAAGGCTCTGTGCTGTCCCGCGTTACCGCTCCCGAAAACGAGTGGTTCGCATGGCAGGACCCCGCAAGCCATCTTACCGCCAAAGGTCAGCGCCTCGAAAAACTCATGGGCGAATTCTTTGCCGAATGGCTCGGCAAAGAAGGCTTTGTGAGCCAGTACAGCGCCGACCCCTCATCCTTCCGCTTCTATGCCAATGCAAAGCAGCGCTGCCAGCTCACGGCAAGGACCTTCGCCGACGCCCTGCTGCCAGGAGCAAATCCGGAAGTGGAGATGAAAGTCGCATTCGATACCATGGATCCGGTGTTCAATCCCCAGATAACCAAACTCCCAGCCGGCTTTGAAGAAAAGGCCAAGGCGGAAATAGCCGCCCGCATGGGAGATCTTGATGCCGGTGTTTCCGCCCAGTACGCCCTGATACAGAATCTCATCGGCATAACAGAGTCTCCGGCATATCCCGATACAGCGTCCTTCTCGCAGTTCCCCTCATCCGTCGGGTTCAAGATGAATGCAGAACCCTTCATGACCGGCGGGCTCAAGATGGCATGCACGGTATCGGATGCCCTGGTGCTTCAGTATTACGAAGAGCCTGACGAGCGTAAGGCTGCTTTCGGACAGAATCTTACCGTATCCGATTGGGAGAATGTCTCCTACGTGAAAGACTGGTACGGAGATGCCCTGTTTACGGCTCCTTCGGTTGCCGTCAACGTCGCCCACCCTCTGCTTCAGACCATGCTGTCGGAACTTCGCCGGAGCGGTCGCTGCCTTTCCTTCCTCTGCGGCCACGATTCCAACATCGGCAGCGTCCTTGCTTCACTCGACGTTCAGGAGTACAGTCTGCCTGCTACGATAGAGAAAAAGACTCCTATCGGCTCCAAGGTTGTCATCGAGAAGTTCAGGGGGCGTGACTCGGAGGAATACGCCGACCTTTGGCTAGTGTATGCTTCTACGGATCAAATCCGGCACGAGAGCACCCTGTCGTACGACAACCCGCCCATGGCGGTGCGCCTGCGCCTTGAAGGCCTTGACGAGAACGCCGACGGACTATATCGTCTCGCCGACATTGAGCAGCGGTTCAGCGACGCCATCGCCGCGTACGACGCTCTCTGAGTGCAGGAGCGGACTATTCGCCGACGACGCGTGAGGAGTATTCGCTGCCCTTCGCATTGTGAACCGCGGTCTTGTATGCATTGTAGGCTACGGAGGGGACAAAGATTGTTTTAATCTTGTCCATGCATACCCATTTGATATTATCCGGAGGGGTGGTGCCCCGGAACCGGACGTAAGTCAAACCGCTGAAATCGAACGCAAAGTCGCCGAAGTCTTTCAGCGTGGCCGGGAAAGTCAGGTGAGGCAAAGACTCGCAGGAGCGGAAAGCATTTGTACCGATAGAGGTTACGGCCGTATCTTCCAGGTTTATGCTTGCCAGACGGAAGCACTTCAGGAAGCAGCCGGCGCCGATTTGGGTCAGAGTTGCCGGCAAGCTGACGTCGGTAAGCTCCGAACACCGCTCAAATGCTGAAGCTTCAATCTCTGTCAACGCCGTGTGTTTCAGGTCGATGGCCGTCAGACCGTAGCATTCCATGAACGCACTGCTCCTGATTCTGTTCAGCGAGGCTGGCATGGTTATGTTTGCCAGCTTGGGGCAGTTACTGAAGGCTTCGATTCCGATGGAAGTCATATCATACGGCAAATTGACGGTTTTCAGAGAGCTGCAGCCGCGGAACGTTCCGGTCATCAGGCTCTTCACCGAAGAGAGTGCAAGGTCGGCAAACGTAAGTGAGGTGCAGTTTTCGAATGCACAACCGGCGAGCGTAGTCAGCGTCTCGGGAAGTGTTATGCTCGTCAGTGAGAAGCAGCCGAGAAAAGCCTGTCCGCCAATGTGTGTTATTTGGCTGTCACCCCAGAGGACGGTTTTCAGTGAAGTGCAAACGGCGAAGGCATACTGGCCGATTCTCTTCAGGGACTTTGGGAAGCAGACTGATGTAAGATTTGAACAGCCGTCGAACAGTTTGTCGCCAGCATCCGTAATGCTTGTGAAAAACTGGAGGAAACGGGCGTCCGTCAGATCTTTATTGTTCATGAGCCCAAATATGTCCTCTCCGGAAGGAGAGAATTGCGCCGCTTCGTATCTGGTGAGGCGGCCGTCGCCGTTCAGGTCCGCTCCTTTGGTGGTCATTATTGCTGTCCTTACCGATGTCGGCTGCCGGGTAAGTATATCCTCGCCTGCAGGGTCAGTGAGCGTAACGGCTCTGGAATATCCTTTGCCGCGTGAAATGGCAAATGCCTCGATCTTCCCTCCTTCAAGACCGTAACCTTTGCCGGTATTCTCCAACGTCAGCGTGAAGCTCTGCTTGTCGTAGGCTTCGTATTCATCTGTAAGATAACGAAGCTCCCATGCTGCGAGAAGTGCTATGTATAGCGTTCCGCCGGTACTGCCGGTTGTGCGGAAAGAGCCGCTTGCCTCGTATGTCTCGTCGTTGCTCCAGTCGCTCCATATAAGGGAGGTTCCGCCACAAGTGCCCTTAAGCGTTGCTGTAGGGGTCAGGAAGGTATAACCGCCGTAAACACCATCGTAGTTGAGTGTTACCGTGAAGTCTCTTCCGGTTGTATTCCAATCTTTCTCGGCAGGCAGTGTGAGGTCGGTCTTGACATAGCTGGTGCCCATCGTGAGATCGGTCACCTGTTTTTTCGAATAATTGACCTCTCCCATATAAAGCACGGTGCGCTTAACAAGCTTCTCCAGGTCATTGTCCATCGCCCCGGACGTAAAATTGATTTTGAGGTCGTGATTCGTTGCATCCCATGTAAAGAGTCCTGCCTCAAGACCTGCCGCGGGGATGATGAGGGCATGGAGTATGTCTGGATACTTCGTGACCCAGGTGTCAAAATCGGCTTTCGTACGACCCTCGCGCAGCACGATATTACCCGAAAAGGAGCCCTTCTTCGTGCCGGCGCCTCCCTGGAGGTTCAGCATCGAGGGAAGAACGGGGCAATTGGTAGAAAGAGATGTGCTGTAAACAATCATCTTGTCGCCCTTGGAATAGACGATGTCGGAGGTTCGGCCTCCGCTCATCTCGGTCTTGGTAACAGGCGCATCCGTCTGGGCAGAGAACGGAATGAGGACATGGCCTTCCGCGTCGCGGGCCTCCGATGATTCTACGGGCGTTTCTATGCACCGTTCCATGCGTTCGCAGGAGTTCAAAAGAAAAAATGCAGCCGCTGCCGCCCAGAACATCAATATCTTGTTGGTTTTCATCTCTCTTTCAATTAAACGATTAGAATACAAAACCCGGCAGCTCATCGGTCACCAGTGAATCACATATAATGCCTTTTTGGTCCATTTTGAGCAATTCGCACTCGGGCGAGAGATACAACTGTTTTTCTTTCATAGCCGCCTCTGGGCAATAGGCAAGCGGATTCAAATAAGCCTTTTTCATAAGTTTATAATCGTTGCAATTCCTTATTTGCAACTACAAAAATAGCAAAATTATCCTTATCACCTATTTTTGAGCCATATTTCACACTATGTCACGAAGAAAAATCCCGGAACAATTTATTTTTGTATATTTGTGTGATATGAAAAGAATACTTGCCTTTATAAGCCTCGCGGTCCTTGCATCCGCAATTCTGGCATCCTGCGTAAAAACACCTTCAGAGGTCCCGGTTACCGGCGTCAGACTCTCGGACACGGAAATTGAACTGATTGAAGGTCAGACGCACAATCTCACCGCCACAGTGCTGCCCGAGAGCGCCACCGACAAGGGCGTCACCTGGAGTTCCGGCGTACCGAACGTGGCGTCCGTGAACGACGACGGCATCGTAACGGCAAGGGAAATGGGAGCGACCACCATCACTGTGACCACGAAAGACGGCGGGTATAAGGCGTCCTGCAGCGTCATCGTCCACAAAAGGATCAAGCACGTCGAGTCCGTCTCCCTGAACCTGACTTCGGTAGGCCTGGCGGTGGGAGGCTCCGTCATACTCGGCGCCACAGTTCTGCCTGCCGATGCCGACGACCGCTCGGTCAGCTGGTCAGCCAATCCAGCGTCCGTCATTACGGTCGAGCAGGACGGCTATAGCGGCATCGTGACGGCAGTCGGCCCCGGAGAGGGAGTTGTTACCGTAAAAACCAACGACGGCGGTCTGGAAGCCAGCTGCATCGTGACGGTGGAGGCTGCGGTTGTGTATGTTGAATCCGTTACCCTCGACAATACTCAGCTGGAACTCTTCGAAGGAGAAGAGGCGGACCTGACGGCTACGGTGCTGCCCGAGGACGCTACCGACAAGACCCTCGAATGGATAACCAGCAACCCCGATGTTGCAACAGTCGATGCGGACGGCCACGTTACCGCCGCCAGCGCCGGAAGCGCCACCGTCACCGTCCTTTGCGGAAACAAGGAAGCCAGATGCGAGGTTACGGTCAAGAAGGTGGAAGTTACAGACGTATCCGTCCAGCCTTCGTCTTACACCATGACGGAGGGCGAGACCTTGCAGCTAAGCGCATCCGTCAGCCCTGCAGAGGCCGACCAGACCGTCGAATGGTCTTCGATGGACTCAAAGATAGCGACAGTAGATATAGAGAGCGGACTTGTTACCGCCGTCGGTGCCGGCACCACCAAAATCTACGCCCGCTCCAAGGCTTTCCCCGACGCCAAAAAGGGTTTGTGCGAACTCACCGTAACACCCGACACCTCCCTCAAAGGCATTGCGCTCAACTCCGCCATCATGACCCTCCAGGTGGGTGAAAGCCGCACGCTCACAGTCACTTATATCCCCTCATACGCAACAAATCAGAAGGTCAGTTGGACTTCTTCCAACCCCTCTGTGGCTGCCGTAAGCCAGGAGGGCACCGTAAGCGCTTTCTCGGAAGGCAGTGCAACCGTTACCGCCACCTCTGAAGAAGGCGGCTATACGGCCAGCTGCGAGGTAACTGTCAGCGGAACCGCCGGACCGCTGATTTTCCATTGCGACCTGAGTGGCTACACTTATCATGGCTGCATAAATGAGGCCCCAGACCCCCGAAACGGAATATACGACGAGAGCGGTTTCTATAGTAAGAATTCATATATTCCGGTATCGGAGTACTTCAACGGCAGTCTGTACACGCTGGAGAGTTGGGCTATACTGTATGAGTCAACTGCATACTGGCTATGCATAGACCGCAAGCCCGCCGTACGTGTAAACTTTAACTTTAACAATAAGACGATAAGAGGCTTTGCGGTCAGGAATAATTGGTTCGCATTGCTCGTCGGAACTGCCGCGCAGAATAAGCTGGAGGTTTACAGGGGAGACTTCTCGGGGAATTACGACGTGATTACGCTCGACTCTTCCACTACGTCCGCCATCAATCTATACTCATCAAAAATGGCGGCCTCCCCCGGCGGGCAGATCCAGATCGCTGCAAGGATAAAGGATTCTTACTGGTCCCAGTACCTTGCCGTTTACACGATACCGGCCGACAGCACCGTCCCTCAGGAGAATCTTATTGAAGCGAACGACATTGCATATCCGAGCATCGCAGCGGACTACAACTCCGGAGATATATTTATCCTGTCCCAAAGGTATAATACTGCCGGAAAGCAAGATGTAATGCTCTTCCAGAACGGCAGTATCAAGGGAAAAGTGGACGAGATAAATTATAATTACTCGGGAGCGATTGCCTGCATGGACGGACATTATTACTATGCCGTATCGGATTTCACAGAAGAAGAGACCCGGGTTTACAAAGATGGAAAGCTGCAGTTCAAGTTAAACGACAAGAGGCTTATTGATTTGAGCCATCTCGCCCCCTTGCGCGTGAGTGCCTCAGGAGATGTATATCTCGCGCTTAGAGGAAACGATACAGCCCTGTACAAGAACGGCGCCCTGCTGTTCACCAGTTCATATTCCAGCGCCTTCAACCCTTATTGCATAATCGAATGATACTGACTTCAATTCTCTCCTGGGCGGTAGTTACGCTGTCGTCCGCATTCATGAGGCAGAGCCCCGACTACGAGGCCCCGCTTGAGAACCAGATGATTATGGGTGCCCTCGTGGAAACGCTAGAGACAAGCGGATACTGGGTCAAGGTCAAGGCCGAAGATTACACCGGCTGGGTCACCGACACCGGCATCCACATCCTGTCAGATGCAGAAAAAGACGCCTGGCTCTCCGCTCCCAAGTGGATCTGCACCGCCGAATATACCCGTGTGCGCAGCGAGGCCTCCGCACTCAGCGCCCCTCTCTGCGACCTCACGATGGGCAACCTCACAAGGCAGACCGGCAAAATCTGCGGCGAGTGGGTGGAAGTACAGCTGCCCGACACACGAAAGGGCTGGGTTCGGGCATGCGAGGTTACCGACTTCGGCAATCGCACAGGCGCCCTCAAGCCGTCTGCTCAGGCCATTATCGACCTGGCATGCAGCTTCGCCGGCACTCCGTACATGTGGGGAGGCAACAGCATCAAGCATTTCGACTGCAGCGGCCTGGTGAAGTTCTGCTACTACATGAACGGGCTCATTCTGCCCCGCAACGCCAGCCAGCAGATAAAGTGCGGAAAGCCTGTCGCAGACGGTCAGTGGCAGCCCGGAGACTTGCTGTTCTTCGGCAAGAAGAACCCGATAAGGGTTTCACACGTAGCAATTTACATAGGGGACGGCAAGATTGTCCACTCTTCCAAGACCGTACGTATCAACACCCTTGAAGAATACGGGCGCGTGCCTGTCGGCGCCGTACGCATACTCGGCAACGAAGAGAACGGAGTCAAGCTGCTCGCAAAAGATCCATATTATTTCCCGCAGGATGGCAAATAAAACCAAGACAGTCTGGTTCTGCTCCAGTTGCGGCAACGAGAGTCCCAAGTGGCTCGGACGCTGCCCGGCATGCGGCGAGTGGAACACTTTCGTAGAGGCTCCCGCTGAGCCCGCCAAGAGCGGCGGCAAAAGCGTCAAGGCCGAAAAGAGCGAGCGCAAGCCCCGCCGTCTCAAAGATATAGACCGCACAAGCGAAGCCCGCATACAGTTAGGCATCGGCGAGCTTGACCGTCTGCTGGGCGGCGGCATCGTCCCCGGCTCCCTCATTCTCATAGGCGGCGAACCGGGCATAGGCAAATCGACGCTCAGCCTGCAGATCCCCCTCGGGTGCCCGTCGCTCAAGACCCTGTACGTCACCGGCGAAGAGAGCGAAAAGCAGGTAGGCATGCGTGCCGAGCGCCTCTCGCCCGGCGGCATCCCCGACGACTGCCTCATCTACTGCGAAACGCGCATCGAAGACATTCTGGCAGAGGCACTTGCCGTAATGCCAGACCTCATGATAGTCGATTCCGTGCAAACGATGTACACCGACGCTGCGGAGTCCACTCCCGGCTCTGTAAGCCAGATAAAGGAAGTGGCGGCAAGACTCCTGCGCTTTGCAAAGGAAAGCGGCGTACCGGTAATCCTCATCGGCCACATCACAAAAGACGGATACATCGCCGGCCCCAAGATCCTGGAGCACATCGTGGACGTAGTGCTTCAGTTCGAAGGCGAGAACCGCGGCTCATACCGCATCCTGCGCAGCATCAAGAACCGTTTCGGCAGTACGGCGGAACTCGCGGTTTTCGAAATGACAGGCAGCGGCCTGCGCGAAGTGGAGAACCCGTCCGAGATGCTCATCCCCATGCACGAAGAAGGCCTGAGCGGGGCGGCCATAGCTGCCATGCTCGACGGCACCCGCCCGCTGTTGTTTGAGGTTCAAGCACTTGTATCTTCAGCGGCATACGGGACGGCGCAGCGCAGCGCCACAGGCTTCGACACCCGCCGCCTCAACATGCTGCTGGCAGTGCTGGAAAAGCGCGCCGGCTTCCGGCTCAGCGCCAAAGATGTCTTTCTCAACATGGCAGGCGGCCTGAGGGTCAGCGACCCGGCCTGCGACCTGGCGGTTATCTGCGCCGTACTGTCATCCAACTTCGACTACCCCATACCTCCCGACGTCTGTTTTGCCGCAGAAGTGGGCCTGAGCGGAGAAATCCGTCCGGTAGCCCAGGTCGAGCGCCGCATAGGAGAGGCTGCCCGCCTGGGATTCAAGAAAATATTCGTAAGTTCCTACAGTTCGCTGGACGGAGCGCCTGCCGGCAAAATCAAGGTTATAAAAGTCGCCGACGTACCGCAGCTCGTCAAATCCCTGTTCAGTAACGCTTAGGGATATCCTTACTCCGGTTTGACGTAGCGGTCGCCGGTCTGTGCCTTCACCGCATCGACGAAGGCCGGAGCATAGGCGGGCGAAGTATGGCGTCCGGGGACGAGACTGCCGTCTTTGGAGGGCAACATAATCTGATCGTTATGCTTGACTATCAGCAGTCTGGCCAGTTTGTCCCAGCGCTTCATCATCTTGTCTGTATAGGCAATGGTCTTGCCCGTCAGATAATCGCTCATCTCCCCTGCCGTAAGAGTGGCGACCGCCTTCTCCACCTCGGCCTGATCCGACTCGTAATAGTCTTCCAGTTCCAGCTGGGCCTCGCGCAGGTCGGGATACATAGCACTCCAGCGGGGGTATATCATGTTGGCCACGAAGTTGCACATCCAGAAAGCACTCTGGGTGCTGAACTCGCGTATGTTGTTGTTCTCGCGGCGGAATGGCTCTGGAATGCGGTTGATTCCGCAATATACGGGCACGTAAGCCACCATGGTGGCATCATCGAGATTGAAATAGCATATACCGCCCACCGCGTCGGGAAGCCAGGAACGCATGCGGCAGACCATCGTCATACCGCTCTGCTGGCATCCGATGGGACGCTCGCGGAACATCTTGGTACCGTCGGAGGAGGTGTAATTCACAGGCTGGTTGCGGTAGGGTGAGGCCCAGGGGCCGGCGCTCACGTCTGCGGTCATATCGAGAGCCGTACCCTCGTAGTGGTCGCGCATATTGTCCTGGATCTCGCGGTAAGTCACAGGTTCAGCGGGCTTTATCCACAGAGGGAGGGCATCGTGCTCACTCAGGTCGCCACCGAGGAAAGGCAGGTACGAATCCATGACGGCGGTATCGTAATGCTTACGGTAGAAGCTCCATACGCGCGCCTCGCAATAGCGGATCGCACCGAAGTCCAGGGGGCCATAGGCTTCGCGGAAGCTGAAATCGGCGTCGGTTCCCTCGTAATAGCCCATCTGACGGGCAAATGAAATCACGTCGGACGAATACATACATTCGCCCGGAACCACGCAGTAGCCAAGCTTCTTGTCGGGACGCTTTGCCTGGGGGAACTGCCTGATACGGCTGGCGTTGGCGTATGCGCAGATGCAGTCGTCGGGCACGCGGAGCGCCACCCACACGGCACCCTTGTTTCCGGGGCCCTTGCCTATGAGCTCCATTATCCACGCCTCTTCCTTGTCGCATACCGCAAAGGATTCGCCGGTGGCATTGTAGCCATATTCCTGCACCAGGTTATGCATTATGCCTATGGCCTCACGGGCGGAACGGGCACGCTGCAAGGTGAGGTTCATGAGGGTGAAATAGTCCAGCCAGCCCTCGGGATTGCGGAGCTCCTTGCGTCCGTCCCAGGTGGTTTCCACTATGCTCACCTGATTCTCGTTCATCAAGCCGGCAACACCGTAAGTGTACTCTGCCTGAGGTATATAGTGCACCTGCGCGCCGGGGCCCCAGCTGCGCACAGCAACCATTTCGCCGGGGGCGTGACGGCCGGGTCGCGAAAAGCCCAGCGATGCGGCAAAGCCGAATCCGTCGCAGTTGTAGGTACAAATCACACTTCCGTCGGCGGAAGCTTTCTTGCCGACGATGAGGTTGGTGCAGGCGTCGCCCGGAACGGCGGACGCCAGAAGGGCGGCCAGCGAAAGGGCCGCAGCGGCCAGGTGTTTCATAACGGTATGATAATGTGATGGTTTCCAAGAGGACGACGAAGGAAGTAATCCCGCAGCGCCTCAGGAGCCTGCACCAGCACCTGCGTGCGGCAAAGATTGGCTCCGTAGGGATTCCCCGCCAGGGTGACGGGTTCGTCGAAACAGCTGCGAAGGTCGGCGGAGACCTTGAAAATGCGGGCGGGACCCTCGCGCAGAAGCCCGTGGACGGCGACTCCTATACCGGATTCAAAGTGGGTGTCGTAACAGTAGTCATCCACCATATCGAGCGGCACGGTGCAATGGGCGAAGAGATAGGAGCGGCCGTCGATGCGGGACAGATTGGCCTGGAAGCCCGAAACGCCATATTTCTGCCGCACGAGCGCCATGGATAGCATGGCCGGTACGTCGCCCTCGCATGTGGCGATATACCCTTCGGAATTGAGGAGCGCAAGCGCCATGCAGCCGGTATTGCCAAGGGCCGTGAGGAGGTCGAAACAGCGCAGCGTAAGCCCGTCGAGGGAATATGTAGCGATGATGCTTTTGAGCGCCGAATATATGGCAAGCGCGCCACGCATATCCTCCTCGCCCAGGGAGCGCCCGTATTTTGGAGCGTTGAGCGGCTTTAGCTGCGGATGAGCGGCCCCGGCACCGGCGCGCACAAGCTCCACCAGCTCCTGAATGGGGACGTCGATCAGTTCGGCCCCAAGGAGCCTTCGGGCCTCGGAATAATCCACGTCGCTGCTTATTAGCCAGTCGGAGGGATGGCCGATTACGGCATAACGCTTGCCCGCGAGAGCGCCCTGCGCCGACAGGGGCTTGCAGTAAGGGCTGTCGCCCGAAGAAGGTACGCCTTGCCTGAACTGCAGCGCCACCTGCTCCGGACCTCCGTGGATGATTTCTGCGGGGATGTTCCTGTCGGCGAGCCAGGAAAGGATTTCCATCGAAGCCGCAAGCGAATTGCTCTGTCCGCTGGTAAGCAGGCGGACCGGCTTGCCCTCGTGTCCCCGGTAAGCCTGCAGGAAAAGTCCCTCGGTGCCACCGGTACGCACGTAAACAAGGCACGGAAGCGGAGAATCGAAAGAGGAGGCATCGAGTACGGAGGCATCGAAGCTCTCTCCGAGGGCCGACTCTATGTCGCGGATGAAATCTTCCTTATGCAAGTCGTCAGAAAGTTCGCCGTGAAGGCCCGAAGTAAGAGTAAAAAGGCGCATGAGAGATTTTGATTTGTACAAATATACAATTTTTATCAAATTTGCAGCCGTATGGAAATATTCTATGGCACACAGCAAGGCGGCGGCCTTGTTTGCCTCGACGCCGAAGAATCGGTACACTGCACAAGGGTCATGCGCCACAAGGCGGGAGAAAGCATCTGCGTAATCGACGGCAGCGGCTCGCTTTTCACCTGCGAACTGCTCGAGGCCGGGCCCAAAGGCGCCAGCGCACGCATCCTTGAAGAGACTCCCGGTTTTGGAGCCCATCCTTACCGTCTTCACATGGCGGTATGCCCCACCAAGAACGCCGATCGCTACGAATGGTTTGCAGAAAAAGCGACCGAAATAGGAGTCGATTCGATAGTCCCGGTAATCGGTGACAGGTCCGAACGCCGCGTCCTCAAGACCGAGCGGCTCAAAAGGATAGTGCTGTCCGCCACCAAGCAGTCTCTCAAAGGCAAAGTGCCGCAGGTTCTCGAGCCGCTTAGCGTCAGCGAATACATCCGCAGTGCGCCCCGGGACGCCCTCAAGCTTATATGTTATTGCTTTGACGGACAAAAATTCACCATTCCCGCGTTGCTGCAGGAGCCTTCACTCATTGCAGACGGGAACCCCGAAATATGTATCCTGATAGGGCCGGAAGGCGATTTTTCCAACGAAGAAGCGTCACTCGCCCAGGAATTCGGATGGAAGAGCGTGACGCTCGGAGAAAGCCGTCTGCGGACAGAAACCGCAGCAGTCGTAGCCACTACCATAATCTATACCTGTCTCTGACAGGTATACTTATCCCCCTGCACCCCCAGGGGACTGAGGGGCGTTCCCCTCAGACTCCCTGCCTCTGATCTGTGACAGGTATACTTATCCCCCTGCACCCCCAGGGGAC
>DGVM01000157.1 GCA_002395925.1 Bacteroidales bacterium UBA4284 | reverse complement strand
CGCCAGCGTCACGTGCGGATTGCGGGTGCAGGTCAAAGGCCGGATTCGCCATGTAGCCCTCGTAGAAGTCGATCTCCTCCTGTGTTGCGGGCTGAATGTAGTGCCTGCGAGTGGGGTGACGTCACGGGCGCGGAAAAGGTGTCCGTGACGTCGTTTTGACGCCCGCAGGGAGGATAGTCGAGACCATGGTGGAGACAGCGGATACGACGGAGTATTCTAAGCCACCACGAGCTGCCACAGCAGCGCCCTCCTGATTGAGGGGGCTCTGCTCGGGGGCGAACCTGCTGTAGCGTTCGACCTCGCACGAGAGGTCGTCTCCATCATTGGCGATCCATAAGACGCCGTCCAGGTCGGCAGCCCCAAACCCCTGCCTTTCCTCTTCGCAGCTGAGGTCATAGGTCCTATAGCTGTAGGCCGCCACCTTTCCGTCGCTCTCCTCGAGCTTGGCCCTGAACCCGAAACCCATGCTCATCGCTAGCCCCCGTAATGCCAGAACAGCAGGATGACTCTTGCCACGAACCTCATCCACGCAAGGCAGAACTTGCCTATCGCACCCAGAACACGCTTGGCCACGCCCATCTCACACGCCTGCTCGCGCGCTAAACATCACGAAGCGCAAATGAGTTTGTATACGGTATATAGCCTTCAGCATATGCAGCTGCTAGTAGAGGACAGTATGATGTGCGCAGACACTTTGGACGAGCGTCCCCAAAATCCAGTTATTTGCAAGCCCGCCAAACCAGCTACCGCTTGCCGATTCGCGTTTTGGTGCAAGAGAAGGCCCAAATTTGGTGCAAGCTTGGTGCAAAATCGGGATTCCTTGGTGCACGCTTGGTGCAAAAAGGTCAGGGCATATGCCCTGACCTCGAAAGTTCTGGTCGGGTGGACTGGATTCGAACCAGCGACCCCTTGACCCCCAGGGCAAAATCCTTGATGAATGTCAATAGACAACAAAGGACATCACTTCCACAAATTGTGCTGTTTAACTGGTCATTTGCGTACTTTCATCAACATCAGGCGACCACAGCCCCCGTCATGTAAAGTCGTCCGCAGGACACACATAGGACACGGTGTCCTATGTGTGTCCTTTGTGTCCTGCGAGGGCCCCTCCCCCGCAGGCGGATGGTTCCAAGTTTTGGGAGGAACGATGGCGAGGAAGCTCAGCAGCGGCTACGTGTACAAGAACCAGAGGCTCGGGAAGTGGCGCCTCGCGATAAGCTGGCAGGACGACGATGGCAGGCAGCACAAGATGACCCGCTCCACCCAGGTGCCGTGCTACGAGGACAAGGTCGGCAGGAACGGGAAGGTGAGGAGGGACAACCGCGGCAGGGGCGCAGCCGAGCAGCTCCTGCGGGAGTGGCGCGACGAGGAGGTCCGAAAGGACGAGGAGCTCTCCGGCACCGTCTCCTGCGAGACGCCTGTCTACCGCTACATCCTCGACTACATAGACCTGAAGGAGTCCACCGGCAACATCCTCGCCTCCACGGCCGACGGCTACCGCTGGTACGCGAAGCACCTCCTGGGCACCGAGCTCGGCAAGACCCCCGTGGGGCAGGTCACCGCGCGGCAGATCCAGGAGTTCGAGCGCGACATGGTGCAGGACGGCTACGGCGGAAACACGGTCTCGCACACCCACGTGCTCCTCAAGACCGCCTTCATCAGGGCGCGCAAGCTGGGCGACATACCCTCCAACCCCTTCGACCTCGTCGACGCGCCCAAGAGGCCTACGAAGCCGATAAACTCGCTCGACGCACAGAGCGTCCGGCAGCTCAACCAGACCTTGGGGAGCGTCGCCGACCCGTTCTCGACCGCCGTGCTCCTCGCGCTCATGACGGGGATGAGGCAGGGGGAGATATGCGCCCTCAGGTGGCAGGACGTCGACCGCGTGTCACGCAAAATCCGCGTCTCGCACGCCCTCACGAGGGCGAACGGCACGTTCGCGCTCTCCACCCCGAAGACCAGGAGCTCCGCCAGGACCATCCCCTACGGCGACGAGCTCGCCCGCGTGCTGGAGGCGAGGGCACGCGCGATGCACGGCGAGCGCGAGGCGATGGGGCTCGACTGGGACGAGGGCCTCTTCGTCGTGGGGAACGCCGTGACGGGCGCCTGGAAGAGCCCGATGGCGCTCGGGCAGGAGTGGAGGGCGTTCGTGAGGGTGGCGAAGCTCGTGGGTTCTCAGGGCGAGCCGCCGAGGTTCCACGACCTTAGGCACACCTTCGCGACCATGGCGATTGGGTCGGGCGTGGACGTGAAGACCGTGAGCGCCATCCTCGGCCACTCCAACGCCGCGATGACCCTGAACGTCTACGCGGACGCGCTCGCCGACAGCAAGAAGGTGAGCATGGACCTCATGGGCAGGATAATGTCCGCGGGGCTCTCGTAGGCCGTAGAATACTACTTCACCAGCCGCAGGATGGTTAGATTGGCGGGTTTTGAGATGGACCAACGGAACAGTAGCGGAAAGCCTAAGCTCGACCCCGAGGAGCAGGTGACTTTCCTCAGGAGTAAGGGAGTCGCGTTCGAGCGCATGGGCGAGGCAGACGCCATGCGCTACCTCTCGCGGGAGTCCTACCTCTTCGCCACGTACGCGTATAGAACTCTCTTCCCCAGGCGCGTCGGAGGAGCACACGACGGCGAGTACGCGAATCTCGACTTCTGCGACCTGGTCGACCTCGAGCGGCTCGACCGGGATCTCAGGGCGGCGCTCCTGCCGCTCGCGCTCGACGCGGAGCATCTCGCGAAGGCGCGGGTGCTCGACGAGGTGGCAAGGCGGCCTTCCGAAGATGGCCACTCCATCGTGGGCGACTATATGGCGTCGCTCTCCCCCTCCGAGCGCTCCCGGAGGGCGGCGGAGATTTCGAGGCTCCGGCGCGACGAGTACTCGGGCGACCTCCAGAGGCACTACGCCGCCGAGATGCCCATATGGGTGTTGCTCGAGCTCTCCTCCTTCGGCACCGTCGCGGACGTCTACCGCTTCTGCGCGAACCGCTGGGGCGACGCGGCGATGCTCGACGAGCACTACATGCTCAAGAAGGCCAGGGACGTCCGCAACGCCTGCGCCCACTCGGCCGCCATCATCAACGGGCTCGGAACCAACGGCCACGTTGCGAGGCCGGCGCCAAGCGAGCTCACGACCGCCCTCCGCGAGGCGGGGTTCTCGAAGCGGTCGCGCTCCTCGCGCATGAGGAACCCGCGACTCCAACAGATAGCGACACTCCTGCTCCTCCACAGGCGCATGGCGGAGGGGACCGCGCTCGCCGACGAGGCATCGGCGCGCCTCCGCCCTCTGGCAGACGACGTGAAGGCCGTGCTCTCCGTCACACGCCCCGACGCTTCCGCGGAGGCTTCCATGGAATTCCTCGTCGAGCTGGTTGACCGCTGGTTCTGAATGGGTATAGTGAATACAGATCGCAAAACCCGAGAGGGTTTTATGTGGCGGGGACGCGCGAGCGCCTCCGCCTAATTTTTGCCTTTCAGCTCCGGCGCAGCCAATCCCCTTCGGAATCGTGGCGTGCCGACTTCGGAGCATGCGTGCGACAATCCTGCCACGGCGACCGATCCGACCGCCATCCAAGGCGTCCGAACGAGGCGCCCGGGCGCCTGACGTCACGATTCGCGGATCGCCGACACCGGCACCAAATTCCCGACACTTGCCCGGAGAATCCCCGCGACGCATTGTCATCAGTCTCTCCCGTCCGTTGTAGCATGGCTGCCGCATCAAGCGGACACGATGACTGGAGGAAATGCCATGAGGTGGATCTACGACGCTTGCGGCAACGCGGACCTCGAAGAGGTCGCGTTCGCGGAGAAGGGCGTCTCGGCGATACTGGAGCACGTCGACCTTTCCTCCGCGCCGAGGGACGCTGCGGACGCCGCGACGTGCCTCCTGGGGCGCTTGGTAAGGGAGCTCGCCGAGGCGACCGAGTCGCATGGCAATGCGGGGGATGACGGGCCTGCGCGGTAAGCCCGTGCTCGCCGCCATTCTCCGAAAGGCCGTCTTGCCCGCCGGTCACGCCGCCCTCGCGGGGGCGGCGTGATCTTGTGCGATGGTGCCCTTCCGACATCCGCTGCGCCGGGGATAACTGCTCCATCCCCTATCCTCGCGCCCGTCGAAAGCGTCCCACCGGCGCAGAAGCACAATGTACTTCTGCGCCGACACCCCCACGCCCTCCCTCGCCCAAGACGCTGGCACAGGGAGCAAGCACCTCTTCCCGCTCCCTGACGCCCCGCGCGACGGGCCGACGCCGCGCCACGCCCGCAAGGACGCGCCGCCCCGCCACGCGGGCCTTGCCGCTCTTTGGGCGAGGGAGGGCAAAGGGCCTTCCCACGTCCTAGGGAGGTCACCATGACCGAGAAGACAGAGAGTGCCGCAACCATGGCCGAGGAGGGACTCGCCGCCACGTGCGAGGGAATCGTGAGGGACTACCTCGCCCACAGGGGATATGAGATCCGCGCGGCAGACGGCTGGTCCTGCGACTGCGAGGACGCGCCAGAAGTTATGGAAATAAGACTTAGAAGCAAACTTAAGAGTGTGTTGATAGTGAAGTATCTTAAAATTTTGTATAATAGGAATTGAAGTTAAATTGGATGCTAAAAATTTGTAATTAAGAAGGAGTGATTACATGAACAAAAATATAAAATATTCTCAAAACTTTTTAACGAGTGAAAAAGTACTCAACCAAATAATAAAACAATTGAATTTAAAAGAAACCGATACCGTTTACGAAATTGGAACAGGTAAAGGGCATTTAACGACGAAACTGGCTAAAATAAGTAAACAGGTAACGTCTATTGAATTAGACAGTCATCTATTCAACTTATCGTCAGAAAAATTAAAACTGAATACTCGTGTCACTTTAATTCACCAAGATATTCTACAGTTTCAATTCCCTAACAAACAGAGGTATAAAATTGTTGGGAATATTCCTTACCATTTAAGCACACAAATTATTAAAAAAGTGGTTTTTGAAAGCCATGCGTCTGACATCTATCTGATTGTTGAAGAAGGATTCTACAAGCGTACCTTGGATATTCACCGAACACTAGGGTTGCTCTTGCACACTCAAGTCTCGATTCAGCAATTGCTTAAGCTGCCAGCGGAATGCTTTCATCCTAAACCAAAAGTAAACAGTGTCTTAATAAAACTTACCCGCCATACCACAGATGTTCCAGATAAATATTGGAAGCTATATACGTACTTTGTTTCAAAATGGGTCAATCGAGAATATCGTCAACTGTTTACTAAAAATCAGTTTCATCAAGCAATGAAACACGCCAAAGTAAACAATTTAAGTACCGTTACTTATGAGCAAGTATTGTCTATTTTTAATAGTTATCTATTATTTAACGGGAGGAAATAATTCTATGAGTCGCTTTTGTAAATTTGGAAAGTTACACGTTACTAAAGGGAATGTAGATAAATTATTAGGTATACTACTGACAGCTTCCAAGGAGCTAAAGAGGTCCCTAGCGCCTACGGCAGCATAGTCAGAAACAGCCCCAAGCACCATTTCAGAAGATACAGGATTGGCAAGGTTTCTGTTACTCCCATTGTCTGTGTTGCAATCAACCCGGCGATTACGAACACGACAAGAAATACCACCATTTCCATGAACAGATAAAAGGTAAGCACACAGAATTTGGAAATGGATAATGCGCAGCGGCTGACCGGCAGCGCCAGCATTTTCAGAATACCGTTATTTCCTGTTTCTCGTCCTGCGATCATCACACAGACTACAATCATGCTGAACGGGAGCAGATAGTAGGCGTAAACAAGCGCACTTTGAATGAACATGGCAGGCCACGCATTGGTGTATTCCGGTGTAAAATAGTTGCTCAAACTCGCAACCCCGGAAACTACCACCAATAAAGGTGCAATGAAAATCAGGGGTACGATTTTGGAGCGTTTTACTTTTATAAACTCGATTTTGAGTAAATCCAAAAAGCTCATTTCTTATTATCCCTCCTTACTCGTAGCGTCTGTACTTCGCCAGCCACAAGCCCACAGCAAGGAACAACAGCGTTTCCGCCAAAGCGACAAGGGCAACCGTCGGATCAGGCTGGGCGCTCATGGCTACCGCAGGTTTCAGAATAATCACAAAAGGATGCACCAGCAGAAGTGCCAGTCCCGAATTTGCAAGTGCCATACCACTTAGAAAACCGGCAACGCCAATTCCAAGCGGCACCCACATATTTTCAAAGCGCGAGGAAATCAGCAGCATAAACGACAGTACCGGCATGGATGTGAGAAAAGAGTATCCGGCAAAGCGTACCAGCGTTCCCATTTCAAACGCTCCGTCCGGCAAATCCGTCATTCCGATTTGTGCAAGCGCCAGATTTTGCAGCACGATTGCAACCAAAAACATGACCGTCAGAATCAAAAATTTGCACAGGTACATAGCCGGGACACTCACGGGAAGCATATACATCTTCTTAACGGCGCTTCCCTTAAATTCCATGTTGTAGATCATGCAGGTAGCAACCACGATACCGAACAGATTCAGCACCATAATCATGCCGTAGAGCTGGGTCAACAAGACATCCATCGGGGCCAGCGGCAGATTCAGAAGTGTGTCTTTCCGCACAATGAAATTGACAAATGCGTAGGCGGCTCCCAAGACACCAACGGCCAGCAGCACGGGAATCACGCCGGTTCGCTTTTCTTTCCGAAGTTCGATTGCCAGCGTTTTCATAATTTTGCCCTCTGCTTTCTGTCCATGTTATCTTTCTCAACCATAGAAAGGAACACATCTTCCAGATTGTCCGCAGCGAAGCCGGATTGCAGGGCGTATTGACGCAGATCATTCATGCTTCCCTCAAACAGCAGCCGCCCGTGGTTTAGAATCCCAATGTCATCTGCAATCAATTCGATTTCAGACAGCATATGGGACGAGATCAGCACCGTGCAGTCGTAAAGGCTGGGCAAGGATTTTACCAGATTGCGAATTTCGTGGATACCGGACGGGTCAAGGCCGTTGGTGGGTTCGTCCAGAATGAGGATTGGCGGTCGCCCTATTCTGCTGCCACGGCCGCAGCCAAGCCCTCCCGCGGCCGCCCTCCCCGCCGTCAGGAACACCTAGCGACGGCGGGGAGGGATGAACAAGAAATTATGCTTGTATCCCACGCTGACCAGAAAATACATGCTTCCCAAGCATAGCCTTTACTATTGCTGCCCAGTCGAACGCTCATTAGTTATCCGCTTCTTGCTCAGCTGCTTCGAGGTTCGCAAGCACTGATTGGTATTTCCTTTCATCTAGGGCAATAGCATTGATAAAGTCCTGGCTAGCTTCGACGAGTATTTCTTTGAAGCTCTTTACATCAAAGCCGTTGTAACCACATTCGACATTGATGTCATCCGGATTGAACACATCCTTAATTGCAACGATTGAACTTACAAGCCCTTCTATATCAGGAGCGTCACTTTGTAAAGTGATCTCATGCCCTGCCATCAGTTTTATCTTGATCTCTCTAGTCTCCATACTTCACCAGCCTTCTCTTTACAGCCTCTTTTCCGCCATCGAGAATAAGCGATGCTCTGCCTAGAATGTCATCGTATTCAAGGGCTCCAAAGGCGTACTTGAAAACACCTGGCTTCGGCTGTTCAGCCACGACTACATTCTCAGCATCTGTGTTAATTACTATGTTTGCGTCGTGCGTAACGACTATCACTTGTCTCGAGCGTTTTAGGTCCATAAACCAGCCACGAATCCTGCTATAAATCGTCTGGTTATCGACATTATCCTCTGGCTGATCGATGAGTAACGGCAGACTCGTATCCTTGTGAACAATGTACTCAAGAAGGATATTCGTCTGCGTACCGGGAGACATAGTCCTGATATCTCGGTACACGCCATGTCCGTCATCAAAGCGTATTGAGGAGCTTTCGATGTAGTTGAGTTTGAAGCCGACCAGGTCACTGTAAAGTTGCTCCCAGTCCGACCCCTTCTTGTAACCATCCTCATCAAAGCAGAATGATTGAATGAATGTCCATAGGTTTCTGCGCGAGCACTTTCCCTGGGCTGGGAGCGCTAGCTTCCGGCTGTTGATCGTTCTTACCATAAAGTCGATTGGGTGTTCGACGGAGAGTTCCCGCACGAACTTGAATGAGTTCTCCCTCTCGCCATTCGCAAATCCGCATTGCTCATAGTGAATCTTGAAGCCTTCGCAAATATCAATTAATGCACGAACGAGTGCTACCCGCTTCTTGATTCCAAGCGACTTCTGATTGAATTTGCTCTCGAAAAGATCCCTTTGCTTGGCGCGAGTAGCTTGGGCATCGCTCAGCGAAGTCTTCTTTGCTATGTACTTATCAACAAACTCGTTCTGGAAATATGCGCTCTCGAGATATTTCTGCCTCGCCGCAAAGGCCTCGGATATCACTGTCTTCTCTAACTCAAATAGGGCGTGATCTATTCGCTGGTTGCTCAAAAGTGATGGCGGCAGCTTCTGTTCAACGGCCAAGCGAATATCATTGCAAATCGTCTCGTAATCGAGATTCTTAATCTTTGCATCTTCAACTTTCGCCTTAGACTTTCTCAATCCGATCTTCAGGTCGAGGCTATCCTTGGAGTCTATTGTGTATTTCTCAACAAAACCATAAATATTTTCAGAGTTTATATCCTCGAACGTCTGAAGGCAATCGGAAAAGCGCTTTTCGTTCGCCCGCTCGATAGCACCCCTGTCAATCCGCTCGACGACCTCGAAGGCGGATGCAAAGTACTTTTCTATTGCCTCGTTAAAATCCTTGCCAGTCTTTTCAAATATGTTTGCTATGTAGCTCTGATTGAAATAGTCAAAGCCGAACTGCCCTTGCGAAATTGGAACTCCACTCAGCGTATATACAGTTGTCATACGACTTGTGACAAAATCCCTGCGCTCTTGGCGAAGCTCTCCAGCGTCAGCATTAATGCTGCATGCAATAGAATCAAGCAGTACAGACTTCCCACTGCCCCTGCCTCCGATTATCGCATTCATTCTTGGGGAGAACTCAATTCGCTGACCTTCAAATTCAACCGATCCGATGTATTTTCCCAAGTCACATAGCTCGACTCTATCTTGAGTCTTTGTGATTCGACTAATTTCACTTCCAGCCAGCTTTAAGCCGTTAAAATTTGGCAGGGAGTTGAAGTACTGGCATGGGTTATCGAGATAGCTTTTAAGCTTTTCAAAATCCTTTGAATCGGAGAACGAGACGATTGACATCAGTTCGTCACGGTCCATCTGTCGAAGAAAGTCAACGGCGTGGGCTATCTCGCTTTTCCCACTCGACTCCCAGAAACAGAAGAATTGGTCGAGGTATTTATTCATCTCGGCTGACTTCTCCTCGTAGGGCATGGGGTGCCAGTCGTAGTCTATTCCTCGCTTGCCTTGTTTCATTGCATGGGGACTTAACGCAAAGTGAACCCCGTAGGTGACCAAGTTATCGAGAAGGACATTAATGTCGATTGGCGTTTTGCCCTTACCACTCCCGACGTTTCGGTCATCCAGTAGGCGGTTCAACTTCTCAGCTAGAGGTTCAAGCCTACCAATGTCATTAATTGCATCAAAGTAGACAATGAGGTGCTTCGATGCACCGCCTTCTTCCAGAGCCACGTCAATTTCTATGCCAGGAAGCAGGGTTATACGGCTGCCGGCATTATAGAATGCACGGTATAGCTCGACACTAATATGGTTATGGTCAGTGAACGAAATCATGTCAAGGTCTTCATAGCACTCGAGAAGCTCAAGGAGACTATTGACGTATTCTTCGACACTAAGGCTCCTGAGCTTTGGATCCGTGCATGAATAGCACTGGTTAGAGTGAATATGTAAGTCCCATATCTTGCCACACGGGCAAATGCGAGCGTCTTTCATATGCTCTATCCAATCCTCAACAAGCCCTGGTAGAACGAACCGGGGAACACGAACTTCCGAGACTTATGCTTGTGATTGTCGTTCTCAAACGCCACCTCGATGTAAGAGTCATCCATGCGAACGACTTGGCCATAACCGAACGCTTTGTGGTACACCGTGTCGCCAAGATCCAGGTCGTCGAGCTCAGCCTTCGTGACAATGGGAGCAGGCTTGCTGGTGTCGAATGATTCTTCCGGGTAGCCTTTGAGCCACCAGGCGGCGCGGCCGCCCGTCGCCCTCCCCCCGTGGTAGCTGAGCTTGAACCCCACACCGCTCTCATTGAGCTTCTTTACGAGCGCGGACGCCGCCGCTGAGTCGATGACCCAAAGGCAGCCGTTGCCGTTGCGCTTGTCGAGGTACTCGAGCCCGGCGTCGTCCAGCTCGTCGTCGAGCCAGTCGCGCCTTGCGTCCCCCTCGCCCCTCGGCGTGAAGCTTGCCGACGGCATGCCACCCTTAGAAGGGGCGGGACCGATCTTGTCCATAGGCTTCGTAGCAGCTGGCGAAGTCGTGTGCTCGCCCGTTGTCCGTGCAGGCTCGGCTGAGGAAGTCCTCGACAGGCCGTTTGGCTCCACCATGGACTCCTGCTGAGCCATCTCCATGTACTCGAAGTCAGAGAGGGTGGTATCGAAGAGGCCGACCCTCTCGCCCTCGTGGCGGTTCACGCCGGCGTAGGTGAGGGAGGAGTCCTCGTAGCGACGGAACTTGTAGACGGCATCGTTCATGAGCGCGTCGTTGAACACCCCGAGCGACACCAGGAGCTCGAAATCCTTCACGGTCAGGCCGGTGACCTTCTTGAAGAGGCCGGGCTCAAGCTGCGTGATCACGTCCTTAAGCGTCTGCTCTCGGTAGTCCGTGAGGTACATGAAGACCGGGATGCGCGTGGCGAACTTGATGAGCTTCTCCTGGATCTGCTTTCGCTTGCTCTTGAGCTCCTTCTCCTCGGCGGTCATCTCCTTCTTCTCCTTGGACGTGAGACCGTCCTTCTCACGCTTGGCCTTCTTTATGGCCTCCGATCGGTTGATGATCGTCTCGATGTCCTGGTTGAGGTTGCGGAACCCCTCGATGTTCATGAGCGCCTTCAGCGCGTCTTCGTTGCCGAGGATGCGGCGCAGGGTGTCGTTGTCGACGTTAACGAGCAGGGCGCTCTCCCAGCGCCGCGCGAGCAGCGTGGCAGAGGTGCCCGCCATGGCGATGTCAAGGATGTCCGCCGCGCTCACGGGGCGCATCGCGCTCCCATCGTACGCGAGCACCGGGAGGAAGTCGATGAACTCGCCGACCTTCTGCTCCGGTCCCTCGTTCTCGTCCACCTTGAGCCGGCAGCTGTAGTCGGACACCATGCGCAGGGACCTGTCGAGAGCAAAGTCGAAGACGTAGCACTCCCTCTTTACTATCTCGGTGTTTCCCGCGTCGTCCTTTATGGTCCAGGGCGACTGAACGCGGAAGGCGGCCTGGAAGTACGTCTCCGGGCTCTTCATGTTCGTCAGCATGAAGATACCCGTCCACGGCTTCACGGTGACGCCCGTCGTGAGCTTTCCGCAGGTGAGGGTGATAGTCTGGGAGTTGAGCGGGTCCTCCATGCTCTCGCGCACCCTGTCGAGCGCCGCCTCCCCCACGCCCGCCTCGGGGCCGGCGCACACGTTGACGGTGTAGTCGTGGAAGAAGACGTTCTGCGGCTCGGCGAGGAGGTTCCTCATGGCGTAGCAGCTGTTGACGCGGGGCAGGTACCAGAGCGTGTGGTTGAGCACTCGGAGCAGCCTCGTGTCGGAATACGGAAGCGCAGGCTTCTCGGCCCCGAGCTTGAGGTCGTCCACGGCCGAGGGCCTGTATGCGCCGCGTATGAGGTCAAGCCACTTCTGGACGGACTCCTTGAGCACGAACTCCGCCCCGGTGCCCTCTCCCCTGGCCTCGAAGAAGGCGTTGAGGTCGAAGCTGTTGTACTCGCCGCCGAGCGCCACCCTACGGATCTCTTCGGGCATCTGGTAGGTGAGCATGACCATGCGCGGGAGCGACTCGTATGGGTTCGGCACGCCGGGGTGCTCGACCGGCCACGCCTCCTTGGCCTTCTGCTCGTCGGAGTACGTCCAGTTGAAGATCTGCTCCTCGATGAACTCTCCAGAGTTGAGGGCCCGGAAGGGCGTGCCGGAGAGGAAGAGGTAGTAGCGGGTCACGATGGGCAGGTCGCCCTCGTCCATCTCGTTGCCCGTGTTCACGTGGCCCACGCGGGTATCGACGTCCTCCTGCGTGTCCCGCTCGTCCTCGTCCTCCTGCTCGAAGAGCGTCTTGGAGTTCTCGTTCCACGCGCCGAAGTGGTACTCGTCGAAGACGACGAGGTCCCAGTCCTCCTCGCGGACCCACTCGTGCTGTGGCTTGATGCACCCCGACCGGTCTCGGCCGAGGAAGTCCTGGAAGGAGCCGAAACAGACAATCGGGCGGCTCTTGTCGGCCGCCTCGTACTGCTCGGCGATGTTCGGCCTGCCCGGCTCCTTGGGCCTGCTGATGAACTGCCATCCCTCGAAGTCGACGTGCGTGGTGAGGTCCTCCTCCCACGCCGCCTGCACCGCCGGCTTGAAGGTCAGCACGAGCACGCGACTGAACCCCATGTCCTTGGCGAGCTCGTAGGTGGCGAACGTCTTCCCGAAGCGCATCTTGGCGTTCCAGAGGAACTTGGGCGTGCGCGTGCCGCCCTCGCGCTCGATGGAGCGGAAGTACTCCTCGGTCTTTTGCACCGCAGCCGCCTGCTCGGGCCGCATCACGAAGTCGCGCGTGCGCCTCTCGACGTTCTCCGCTCGGTCGCGCACGGCGATGTATGCCGCCCTCACGTCGTCGACGGTGCAGCGGAACCACTCCGTCTTCTTGCCGTCACGGTCCTTCAACCGGCGGAAGCCGTTCGCCTCGAGGTTCGAGTGAACGTCATGGTCCATGAACGTCGTGCCGTCAGTGCGCATGGCAGGCTCGACGAACACAACCTCGTAGGGCTTCTCGCCGGGCTTGAGCGTCGGGTAGTGCTCGCGCATGCGTTCGTCTATGGTGCGTGAGGTATAGCCGACCTTGAGCAGGCCCTTTAGCTCAGAGTTCTTAGGCTCGCAGTAGGCGTAGATGATGGGTTGGGCATCTGGACGCGATGGGAAGAAGTCACTAATTGGCACCTGAATCACCAACCTGGAGAATTGGCTTCATCTTGGCTTCTATTTCATTAATGGAAGCTTCATCAAGCCCAAAGTATGTATACAGATCGGAGTCCACGGGCTTCTTGGAAAGGTCTACAACGGGAAGAAACATGAAGCAGCTCTTTGAGATGTTCTGCGTCGGAGTGGCCTGCCAAATGAGATATCTAGCAAACTTCGTGCGAAGGTAATCCGCCAGGTTCTCTGCCTCCCGCTGGGAGTCAAATGCATCTACTACGAGATATGTCTCGCTGCAAACCGTTCGCGGAGGAAGAACTTCGATGACAGTTAGCATCTTACGTTGACCATTCTTATCGGATTGCCCTGCGTGCTCGGCTGCCGCCTTCGACACAATGACCTTCCACTGATCGACCATCTCAAGCCCACTCGTTACTTCGCAAGAACTAACAGTGGTCAATCCTCCGCGATATCTAAGCTTAAGGTCCCCCTTATGAGATTCGCTTCCCGCCCCAATGCCAAATGGTTTACGAGACCGGACAATCCCATCGTAATAACTGCTTGCCCTTTGCTGAATAGTTCTGATTACATGAATTGCTTTGTCCGAGGCAATGTAAATGGAATACTCGTCAAGCTTGCGCTGCGAGGTCATCATTTCGCCGTTCTCAATGAATGTAGATTCGCACAAACCCTCGTAATCCCTTTGCCAGAGGAAGTATGAAACTCCCCCAGCAATGTCTACTCCCTGAAAGCAATCTCTCGAATCGCTGTAGGTAACCATTTCCTTAATTCGATGGTCATGAAGCATAGTGTCTCGGAAGCTGTCAAGGCCCTTT
>DGVM01000033.1 GCA_002395925.1 Bacteroidales bacterium UBA4284 | reverse complement strand
AGCTGCGGCGGGCGATGCCGTTGTTGACGTCCCAGAAAAGCATCTCCCGTATATGACGGGCCGAATCGTCGGAGCCGTCGATGACCATGCCGAAGCCGCCGTTTATGACTTCGCCCCAGCCTACTCCCCCGCCATTGTGCAGCGACACCCAGGTGGCACCCCTGAAGGCGTCGCCGATGACGTTCTGCACCGCCATGTCGGCGGTAAACTGCGAACCGTCGTAAATGTTGGAAGTCTCGCGGAAAGGTGAATCGGTGCCCGACACGTCATGATGGTCGCGCCCGAGCACTATGGGGGCGGAAATCTCGCCGCTGCGTATGGCGTCGTTGAAGGCGAGCGCAATCCGCGTACGCCCTTCGCAGTCTGCATAGAGTATGCGGGCCTTTGAACCTACGACCAGATTGTTCCGACCCGCCTCTTGGATCCAGCGTATGTTGTCCAGCATCTGCGGACGTATGGATTCCGGCGCGTCGCCGGCACATTCGCGGAGTACCCGGACGGCGATGGCGTCGGTCTTCGCAAGGTCTTTGGGGTCCTGGCTCATGCATACCCAGCGGAACGGGCCGAAGCCGTAATCGAAGTACAGAGGTCCCATGATATCCTGCACGTAGGAAGGATAGCGGAACTTGCCGTCCACCATGATGTCGGCGCCTGCACGGGAACTCTGAAGGAGGAAGGCATTGCCGTAATCGAAGAAATACATTCCTCTTTCAGCCAGTTTGTTGATGGCGTTCACCTGACGTCGCAGTGAAGCCTGCACGGCTTCCCGGAAGCGTTCGGGTTCCTCGGCCATCATGCGCTTTGACTCCTCCAGCGTGTAACCGGCGGGATAGTATCCGCCCGCCCAGGGATTGTGGAGGGAAGTCTGGTCTGAACCCAGATCTACCCGCATGTCTTCCAGGCACAGACGCTCCCAAAGGTCCACGACGTTGCCGACGTAGGCAAGCGATACGACTTCCTTGCCGGCGACGGCCTTGCGTATGCGCGGGACAAGTTCGTCCAGTTCCGTATGGAGTTCGTCCACCCAGCCCTGTTCGTAACGCTTTCGCGCCGCCATAGGGTTGATTTCTGCCGTTACGCTCACCACCCCGGCTATGTTGCCCGCCTTGGGCTGAGCGCCCGACATTCCTCCGAGTCCGGACGTTACGAAAAGAAGACTGCCGTCTTCCTTCTGCACTCTGGCAGCCAGCACCTTACGGGCGGCGTTCATCACCGTAATCGTGGTACCGTGGACTATGCCCTGCGGACCTATATACATATAGGAACCTGCCGTCATCTGACCGTACTGCGACACGCCAAGGGCGTTCATGCGCTCCCAGTCGTCGGGCTTGGAGTAATTGGGAATCACCATTCCGTTGGTCACGACGACACGGGGCGCATCGCGGTGCGAAGGGAAGAGTCCCATAGGGAAACCGGAATACATAGCAAGCGTCTGTTCCTCGGTCATGTTGGCCAGATACTGCATTGTCAGAAGGTACTGGGCCCAATTCTGGAATACGGCGCCGTTGCCTCCGTAGGTTATGAGCTCGTGCGGATGCTGGGCCACCCTGGGATCCAAGTTGTTCTGTATCATGGCCATTATCGCGGCGGCCTGAGGACATTTGGCGGGATATTCGTCCAGCGGACGGGCATACATTTCGTACTCCGGACGGAAGCGGTACATGTAAATGCGGCCGTAGTCTTCCAGCTCCCGTGCAAATTCGGGAGCAAGGACGGCATGATGCCGTGGCTCGAAATACCGGAGGGCGTTGCGTACCGCAAGCTTCTTCTCTTCGGGGCTGAGTATGTCTTTCCGACGCGGGGCGTGATTGACAGAAGCGTCGTAGGGCCGGGGCTGCGGAAGGTTTTCCGGGATGCCGGCGAGAATGCTTAACTGGAATGAGTCCATATCAGGCGTCGATATGTTTATTCACTTCTTCGAGTATCCGGGCCTCATACTCCTGAGCCTGCTCCACTATTTCGCGGGCACGTGCAAGAAGGGGCTCGGCCGGGGCCTTGTCTGACAGGCCGGCGGAATTGATGCGGACGTTGAGTGCCGCACCGCGGCAGGCGGCAAGCGCTGCAAGCGCACCAGTACCCGCATCGGAGGCTGATGCCGGATTGCCCTTGCGGGCCATCTCGAGCAGCAGGGGGAAAGCTTTTAGAGAGGCTTCCATGGTGCGAAGCGGCACGCTGGCGGCATTGAGAGTCGCAGCCTCGATCGCTGCCGCACGCGCAGCCTTCTCCTCTTCCGTACCCTTGGGCATGGAGAAGCAGGTCATGATGCGGTCGAAGGCCGCAGTGTCTTCATCGACAAGGTCCAATAGCTCCTGCATGAGCGCCTGCCCCTGCTGGGCGACGTCCGAGAACTCCTTCCAGCGGTCGTCCCAGCCACGTTTGTGTGCAGACAGATTGGCCACCATGGTGGCAAGCGCCGCCGACAGCGCACCCATGTAAGCAGATATGGACCCGCCGCCCGGAGCCGGAGATTCCGACGCCGTCTGACGGGCAAAGTCCTCGGTGCTCATGCGCACGAGGCGATGCCTGGCAGCCTCCTCGGCAGCGTCCTGCATAAGGAATTCGATGACCTTTTCGTGAGGGTCGAAAGGCTTGAGGTCGTCGAGCGACATGCTCTTGACGGCTATTTTGAGGATTTCGTCCTCGCTTATGCCAAGCGAACGCTGCTGTTTTTCCAGATAAAAACGGCCGGCGTCCAAAAGCACCTTCTTGGGTACGAGGCCAACTATTTCGGCTCCGGTGACACGCAAGCCGCGTGCAGCCGCGGCGCGGCTGACCTCCTCGAATGCGACATGCAGCGGGGTGGCATCGATGTCGGTTATGTTCATAGACACCTGGGCGATACCGTATTCGTCAATATACCAGCCTATTGCCTTGCACCCTTTGAGGGTTCCGGGAATCCATATCTGATTGCCGTCGGCGTCTTTGAGCAGCTTGCCGGTAAGGCTGCCGCCCTCGCGAGCCTTGCGGCCTTTTTCGCGTACGTCGAAGGCCACTGCCATGGCCCGGCGGGTCGAGGTGGTATTGAGATTGAAGTTGACTGCCACCAGGAAATTACGTGCGCCGACGTTCGTGGCGCCGCTGCGGGCTACTGACTCGTTGAAGCTGTCGGGACCGAAATCGGGACGACGCTCCGGGTCGGCAATCTTTTCCGGAAGGGCTTCGTACTCCCCCGCCCTGCAGACTGCAAGATTCTTGCGCTCCGGCCTCAGGGCTGCGGCCTCGTAGCAATAGCACGCTATGCCGAGTTCGTTGTACAGGCGCTGCGCCAGATCGCGGGCAAGGGCTGCACATTCTTCCAGGGTGATTCCCGATACAGGGATAAGAGGGAGCACGTCGAGTGCTCCGCTTCTGGGATGCGCTCCGTGATGCTTACGCATGTCGATGAGTTCCTGCGCTTTGGCTGCTCCGCGCACGGCGGCTTCGCATACTGCGGCAGGTTCTCCGACAAAAGTGATTACGGTGCGGTTTGTAGCTTCGCCGGAATCGGTGTCAAGAACTTTTACCCCCTCTACGGAAGCTATTGCGGTTACTATTTCGGTTATTGTTCTGTGGTCGCGTCCCTCGCTGAAATTGGGAACGCATTCTATAATCTGCTTCATATTTCAAAGACAAGGCGGCCCGAAGGCCGCCCGAAAAAACCGTATGCAACGGATTATTTGTCGAATACCCTTTCTTTTGTGCGGGTAAGCTTTTCCTTCATGGCGTCAACCGCGCCGGTAATGGCATTCTCGAAGGTGTCTGCGACCCTTTCGATGATGAGGTCGTCACCGGGAAGATGAATGTGGAGCTTGGCCTTCTTGCCTTCCTTCTCATTTTCCAGGGCGACTTCCGTCTCGGGGGGAACACCGGGAAGGAAGAACTTCTCCAGACGATTTACTTTTTTTTCGACGAAGGCGGTGAGTTTTTCATCGGCTTCGAACTTGAGGGTTTTGAGTTTAATCTCCATTTTTACC
>DGVM01000095.1:1223-3105 GCA_002395925.1 Bacteroidales bacterium UBA4284 | reverse complement strand
CCACGCCATAAACGATGCAGCTGAGCACGAAGAGCAGTACACCGGGCATCGAGGGATTGCCAAGGCCGAAGAATCCGAAACGGAACACCCAGGCGAACATGGCGATGAGCATTACCTTCTTGATGCCGAATTTCTTCATGCAGAAAGGAATCAGCAGGATACAGAGAGTCTCGGAAGCCTGGCTGATGGCGATGAGGGCATTGGAATTCTTGACGGCGAAGGTATCTGCAAGAGCGGGATCGGCGGCAAAGGAACCGAGGAAGGTGTTTGCATAACCGTTCGTTATCTGGAGCGAAGCGCCCAGGAGCATGCTGAAAATGAAGAAGATGGCGAACTGACCGTCTTTGAACAGGCTGAATGCCTTGAGGCCGAAGGCTTCGGCAAGGCTCTTGCTCTCTGCGCGCTTGACTTCGCATGCGGGCATCGTGAGGGCGTATGCACAGAGCACAAGCGAGATAATACCGGAAGAAATCAGCTGGGTGTAGCTGTCCTGCATGGCGGTTCCGCCGATTTTGAGGAAGTTGGTCAGCAGCATGCTGCAGATGAAACCTATGGTGCCGAAAACGCGGATAGGAGGGAAGTCCTTCACAGGGTCCATCCCTGCCTTGCCAAGGGCATTGTATGCTACGGAATTGGAGATTGCGATAGTAGGCATATAGAATGCGACGCTCAGGCTGTAGAGCACGAAGAGGGGTGCGAATTCAACGCCTGCACCGGCGCTCATACAGTAAACTCCAGCTCCGAGCATGAACAGGCCGGCAAGCCCGTGGCAGAGAGACAGAGTCTTCTGCGCCTGAATGAAACGGTCGGCGACAATGCCCATAAGTGTGGGCATGAAAATGGAAACTATGCCCTGCATGGCGAAGAACCACTTGATCTGGGGGCCGAGACCGACGTTGCCAAGGTAACGCCCAAGAGAAGTGAGATAGGCGCCCCAGGCCGCATACTGGAGGAAATTCATCAGGATGAGCCTGACGGTAAGCTGTCTGTTTTTCATTATTCTGTGGTTTGTTGAACAGACAAATTTAGCGTTTTTCTGCTAATTTGCTTATCTTTGGACGATGAAATTTGAAAAGATACATTCCGACCTTCATTCCGCCGCCCGTTGCGGAGTCCTGCATACCGGCCACGGCGATATACGCACCCCGATCTTCATGCCCGTAGGCACTGTCGGGTCCGTAAAGGGGGTATACCATAAAGACCTTAAGGAAGATGTCAAAGCCGAGATCATCCTCGGCAATACATATCATCTCTATCTCCGTCCCGGACTGGATATCCTCAGGGCGGCGGGCGGACTTCACAAGTTCGAGAACTGGGACCGTCCCATCCTCACCGACAGCGGCGGCTTCCA
The DNA here is from genome assembly GCA_002395925.1 of Bacteroidales bacterium UBA4284. The sequence continues at coordinate 1,754 of DGVM01000095.1, read as the reverse complement.
GGTGTTCAGCCTGAGTCCCATACGCAAGCTCACTCCGGAAGGCTGCACCTTCCAAAGCCATATCGACGGCAGCAGGCATACTTTCACTCCGGAAAACAATGTGGATACCCAGCGCATCATAGGCGCCGACATCTGCATGGCCCTCGACGAGTGCTGTCCCGGCGACGCCGACCATTCCTACGCCCGCAAGAGCCTCAATCTCACGAAGGGCTGGCTGGAACGCTATGCGAAACGCTTCCGGGAAACGGAACCCCTCTATGGCTACGAGCAGACCTTTTTCCCCATAGTGCAGGGCTGCGTGTATCCGGACCTTCGCAAGGAGGCGGTCGACCATGCCGTGCAGTTCGATGCGGACGGCTACGCCATCGGCGGTCTTGCAGTAGGGGAGCCTACGGAGAAGATGTACGAGATGCTGGAACTTGTCTGCCCTTTGCTTCCGGAAGACAGGCCGCGCTATCTCATGGGAGTCGGCACTCCGGCCAATATCCTGGAAGGAATCGCCAGGGGAGTGGACATGTTCGACTGCGTCAT
>DGVM01000095.1:0-1164 GCA_002395925.1 Bacteroidales bacterium UBA4284 | reverse complement strand
CCCACCCGCAACGGCCGCAACGGGATGCTGTTCACCTGGAACGGCATCATGAACATGCGCAACGAGAAATGGAAGGATGATTTTTCTCCTCTCGATCCGGCGGGCACGTCATTTGTCGACCGTACATACAGCAAGGCATACCTCAGGCACCTCTTCGTTTCCGGCGAGATGTTTGCCGGCATGATAGCGAGCGAGCACAACCTCGCTTTCTACCTCGACCTTGTGCGCCAGGCACGCGTTCATATAGAAGCAGGCGATTTCGCGTCTTGGAAAGATGCCGCCATCGCCAACATAACCAGAAGATTATGAGGAAACTGGACCTCTACATATCCAAGAAGTTCATCACGACCTTCTTCATGGCGTTGCTGCTCATCATCGGCATCGTCATAATCTTCGACATTTCCGAGAAGGTGGATTATTTCGTGAAGAACGAGGCTCCTCTAAAAGCCATAATCCTGGACTATTACGTGAACTTCGTGCCGTATTTCGTGAACATGTTCAGCCCCCTGTTCGTGTTCATCACGGTGATTTTCTTCACTTCCAGGATGGCGGCCAACTCGGAATTCATCGCAATGCTCTCGGGAGGCATCAGTTACGGACGCATACTCCTGCCGTATGTGGGGTGCGCCATACTGATCGCCCTGCTCTCGCTAGGCCTCAATCTGTATGTGATTCCCCGCTCGAACGTCACCAGGACGGCTTTCGAGGAGAAATATATCAAGAACAAGTCCATCAAGTTCCGCAATGTCCACTACCAGATAGCACCCGGGCAGTTCGTGTATGTGGAGTCTTTCAGTCGCTGGAACAATACCGCCTACAAGTTCACACTCGAAACCATAGAAGACAACAAGCTCAAGAGCAAGCTTGAGGCCGATTCCGCAGTGTGGGACAGCACGCAGCAGTGCTGGAGGCTGCGCAACTGGTTCATCCGCGACTACGCCTCCGGGCTCGAAGACCATATCACCAGCGGGGAGAAGAAGGATACGGTCATAGAACTCACGGTAACCGATTTCTACCGCAACGAGAAAACGGTGGAGACACTGCCGATCAAAGACCTGAACCAGCTTATCGAGACCCAGGAAATGCGAGGCGACGCGAACGTCATGTTCGCGGAGATAGAGCTGCATAACCGCTTTGCCATGCCTTTCTCCGCCATCATCCTGA
>DGVM01000032.1:3257-6197 GCA_002395925.1 Bacteroidales bacterium UBA4284 | reverse complement strand
TGATGGGAGTATCCTCCACTTCCACAGTCTGGTGCATCCGGCGGATACCGAGAGTCTTGAGGTTAGCGATCTGACGCTTGGTCTCTCCATTCTTGGAGCGGACCTGGGTAATCTTAAGCTTTGCCATAATCTCTCAAGTATTAACCGTTAAAAACTTTGCTCATGGGAACGCCACGAAGGCCGGCCACGGTGTAAGCGTCACGCATCTCGGTGAGAGCGGCGATGGTAGCCTTCACCAGGTTGTGAGGGTTGGAAGAACCCTTGCTCTTGGCCAGAACGTTCTGGACACCGGCGCTCTCGAACACGGCGCGCATAGCACCACCGGCCTTTACACCGGTACCGGGAGCAGCGGGTTTCATGAACACCTCAGCGCCGCCGAAACGGGCCACCTGCTCGTGAGGGATGGTGGTGTTGATGACAGGAACCTTCACCAGGTTCTTCTTGGCATCCTCCACGCCCTTGGCGATAGCAGCAGTGACTTCGTTGGCTTTGCCGAGACCGTAGCCTACGACACCGTTCTCGTCGCCTACTACGACGATGGCGGCGAAGCGGAAGTGGCGGCCGCCCTTGGTGACCTTGGTAACACGATTGATGGCTACCAGTCTGTCCTTGAGTTCAAGGTCAGAGGTCTTTACTCTTTTTACATTTGAATTTGCCATAGTAGTCTCAGGGATTAGAATACGAGGCCGCCTTCACGGGCAGCATCGGCCAAAGATTTAACTCTGCCGTGGAAGAGGTAACCTCCGCGGTCGAAAGCAACCTGGTTGATACCGGCTGCGAGGGCGCGCTCGGCGATAGCCTTGCCGACGATGGCGGCGGCATCGATGCCGTTCTTGCCTTTGGTCTGGGCGGCCAGGGCCTTGTCATTGGAGGCGGCAGCCACCAGGGTCTTGCCCTCGAGGTCGTTCACCACCTGGACGTAGATCTGCTTGTTGGAGCGGAACACGACCATGCGGGGACGCTCGGCAGTGCCGTTGACATGCTTGCGGATGCGATAGTGAATCCGTCTTCTTCTTTCAATTCTATTCAATGCCATAATTCTATCCTCCTAATTATTTGGCCGAAGCAGTTTTACCAGCCTTACGACGGAGCTGTTCGCCCACAAACTTGATACCCTTGCCCTTATAAGGTTCAGGACGACGGAAGGAGCGGATCTTGGCGGCCACCTGGCCGATCAGCTGCTTGTCTGCACTCTTGAGGATAAGGATGGGGTTCTCACCTTTGCGGACCTGGGGGGTCTCAGCGGTGATCTCCTTGGGCAGCATGATCTGGATGTCATGGGAGTAACCCACGGCCATGGTCAGGAGCTGGCCCTGAGCAGCCACGCGGTAACCCACACCCACGAACTCCTGCTTGATGGTGAAGCCTTCGCTCACACCCACCACCATGTTGTGGACAAGGGCGCGATAGAGGCCGTGCATGGAGCGGAAACGGGGGAGGTCGCTCGGACGGGTGAACTTGATTTCATTTCCCTCGATGGTCACGGTGATATCCGGATCCACCTTCTGGCACATTTCGCCATTAGGGCCTTTCACCTTCACGATATTGCCGTCCAGGAGCTCTGCCTTGGTACCGGCCGGAAGGACTACAGGTAATTTACCGATTCTTGACATAAGTGTAGATTCGTTGATTAGTATACATAGCAAATAACCTCACCGCCAACGTTGAGCTCTTTGGCTTCCTTGTCGGTGATCACGCCCTTGGAAGTGGACAGCACAGCGATACCCAGGCCATTGAGGACGCGGGGCATGTTGGCGACATCGGCATACTTACGCAGACCGGGAGTACTTACGCGCTGGATGCTCTTGATGGCAGCAGCCTTGGTCTCCGGGTGATACTTGAGGGCGATCTTGATGGTGTTGTAGGGAGTACCTTCCACAACCTTGTAGCTGAGGATGTAACCCTTGTCGCACAGAATCTTGGTGATGGCAAGTTTCATGTTGGAAGCGGGAACTTCCACCACCTTCTTGCCGGCGCTGTAAGCGTTACGGATTCTGGTCAGAAAATCTGCAATGGGATCAGTCATTTTTTTGTCTTTTTGTGGACCGGCGTCGCTGGGGCGCCCGATATCCGATTGTTAATTAATGAATAATGTCTTTCTAGAGATTACCAGCTGGCCTTCTTGACGCCCGGGATGAGGCCCTGAGAGGCCATTTCGCGGAACTGAATACGGCTGAGGCCGAATTCACGCATATAACCCTTGGGACGACCGGTAAGGGAGCAGCGGTTGTGGAGACGTACGGGGCTGGCGTTCTTGGGGAGCTTGTCAAGGGCGGCGTAATCACCGGCCTCTTTCAGAGCTGCGCGCTTGGCGGCGTACTTAGCAACTAATTTCGCGCGTTTAACCTCGCGAGCTTTCATTGATTCCTTTGCCATGCTACTATCTTAGTTATTGTGTTTCTTGAAAGGAAGACCGAAGGCCTTGAGAAGGGCGTGAGCCTCTTCGTCGGACTTGGCGGTGGTCACGAAGGTGATTTCCACACCGTGGATACGGGGGTTCTTGTCAATCTCAACTTCGGGGAAGATGATCTGCTCCTTGATACCGAGGGTGTAGTTACCCTGGCCGTCCATCTTCTCGGAGATACCGTTGAAGTCGCGGATACGGGGCAGAGCCACGCGGATGAGACGCTCCAGGAACTCGTACATGCGGACATCGCGGAGGGTTACCTTGGCGCCGATGGGCATGCCCTTACGGAGTTTGAAGTTGGAGATATCCTTGCGGGAGTTGGTGATGACGGCCTTCTGACCGGCGATGATGGAGAGCTCTTCGGCGGCTTCCTCCACCAGCTTCTTGTCCTGGGTGGCGTCGCCCACACCTTCATTGAGGGTGATCTTCACCAGCTTGGGAACCTGCATCACGGTGCTGTAGGAGAACTGCTTCATCAGAGCAGGAATGATCTCCTCCTTGTATACTTTCTTGAGGTCAGGGCAATATCCGGT
>DGVM01000032.1:254-3114 GCA_002395925.1 Bacteroidales bacterium UBA4284 | reverse complement strand
TTCTTGCCGTCCACTTCCTTGTGAGCAACCCTGGTAGCCTTGCCGTTGGCGTCTACCAGCTGCACGTTGGACACGTGGATACCGGCTTCCTGTTTGATGATACCGCCCTGGGGAGCCTTCGGGTTGGGTTTGGTGTGCTTGGACACCATGTTGACGCCCTCTACGATGACGCGGTCTTTGTCGCGGAGCACTTCCAGAACTTTTCCGGTTTTGCCCTTGTCGTTACCGGCATTCACATACACGGTATCGCCTTTCTTGATATTGAACTTTTTCATAACGCGTATCTATATTAGAGGACTTCCGGAGCCAGTGAAACAATCTTCATGTAGTTCTCGCGGAGCTCGCGGGCGACGGGACCGAAAATACGGGTACCGCGGAGTTCGCCTGCGCCGTTCAGCAGAACGCATGCATTCTCATCGAAACGGATATAAGAGCCGTCGGGACGACGGATTTCTTTCTTGGTGCGCACAACGACGGCCTTGCTCACGGTGCCCTTCTTGATGTCGCCACCGGGGATGGCGCTCTTGACGGTCACGACGATGGTCTCGCCGATGGTGGCATAACGGTGGCGGGTACCGCCCAGCACGCGGATGCAGAGGACTTCCTTAGCACCGCTGTTGTCGGCTACCGTTAAACGTGATTCCTGCTGTATCATAATTACTTGACTTTTTCTACGATTTCAACTAATCTCCAGTTCTTGGTCTTGCTCAGAGGACGGGTCTCCATGATGCGGACGATGTCGCCCTCGGAGCATTCGTTCTTGGCGTCCTCAGCAACGAACTTGGTGGTCTTCTTTACGAATTTACCGTAAATAGGGTGCTTCTCGTGGATTTCAACTGCCACGACGATGGTCTTGTCCATCTTATTGCTGACCACGATACCTACTCTTTCTTTACGAAGATTTCTTTCCATAGGTCGGTACTACTTTAGTTCTGCTGTTTCTCTTTCTCGGCCAGGATGGTGATCATGCGGGCAATATCCTGACGGGTCTTGCGGATCTTGGAGGTGTCCTCCAGCGGAGAGATCGCATGATTGAGCTTCATGGTGTCGAGGTTGTTCTTTTCGACTTCGATGCGGTCGCGAAGATCTGCGACGGACATCTCACGTACTTCGGATACTTTCATTTTCTTCTCCTCCGTTAATTATTCTTCTACATAATCCCTGCGGACCACGAACTTGGTGGCAACGGGAAGCTTGTTGGCGGCAAGACGCATGGCCTCTTTGGCAACGGCGAGAGATACGCCCTCGGCCTCGAAGAGGATACGGCCAGGAGTGATAGGAGCTACGAAGCCCTGAGGATCACCCTTACCTTTACCCATACGGGTATCGAGCGGCTTAGCGGTGAACGGCTTCACAGGGAAGACACGGATCCAGATCTGACCTTCACGGTTCATACGACGGGAGATAGCCTGACGGGCAGCCTCGATCTGATGGGCAGTGAGCCAGCAGTTCTCAAGGTTCTTGAGGCCGAAGGAACCGAATGCGAGCTGGTTTCCGCGACCGGAGTTGCCCTTCATACGGTTTTTCTGTTCCCTTCTGAATTTTGTTCTTTTAGGCTGTAACATTGCTGTAATGTTTTTAAATTTTCCTTATTAGTCCCTAACTCATTGAAACTCAGCTGGTTGGGTGCATTTTGCTCCAATTTGGGGACTGCAAAGTTACAAAAAAATTCCGAATCACCAAACTTTTTTGCGTGATTTTTCAACTTTTTCGACCGCAAAAATCGATAGCTAAGTGACGCGTTTTTCGTCAGTTATGAAAAGTGATGGAAATTTCTTCCGCGCATTTTGGACAGGGCCGAACTGCAGCATCGGCCAATCCCATCGGCCCGCCTGTCGGCGAACCTTGCCTATCGCGCTGATACACAAGCACCTAACTTTTTCTCTTTCGGCCGACCAGCCTAAAGAGAAAAAAGCAAAGCGCTGAGAACGAGCGCGTTATAAAGATTCGAGAAAAGAGCGCTACTGGAAGTAATGATCCGGCACCGTCACGACGGGCGGATCTTCCCAGAAAATGGACCAGTAGAGGGACGGAAACTGACCGGCATTCCAGATTTGCACCAGTTCCTCGATGTCTTTGTCGGCGCCGGTGGGGTCGTACTGGGATTTGAGGTCGTTGTCGAAGAGTTTTGCGATGGCCTGCCAGAAGCCGGCCGCCACGCGGTTCTTATAGTCGTGGATGATGTCGTAGGAGGAGAGCCCGGTCTCGCGGGCGATGAGTTTCAGAAGCAGTGCGCCCTGGGCGATGGTCATGTTCCGGAGCGCTCCTTCAAAGTCCTTGAACAGCTGGTCCTGCACGGCGTCCATATACATCTGCTTGCGTAAACCCTTGTAATGACGCGCGTTAAGCGTACTGTCCACCTGCTTTTTGAGGCCGCCGGATGCCTGGGCATAGGGGTACACGCGCGCAAAACGCCAGACCAGCTTGTAGTAATCCCGCCAATTCTTCTCCGAGGAGTGACGGCTGCGCCCGAAGATATAGATGGGCGGCAGGGCGTCGTAGTAGGTGGTGTCGCCGTCGTGCACCAGCATGCGCATATAGCCCGCGCCGGCCGATGCCCCCTGTTCGCTGTTTACCTGCGCGCGGGCCATGGCCTCCTGCTTCTCACGGGCGCGTTCCATCGCACGGCGCACATGGCTCTGCGCAGCTCCCATCGGCCCGAAAACGGCCAATGCGAGGAGCACAACGATATAACGGGCGCATTTCACGCTGCAAAACTACATATTATCGGAAACAATCGCAACTCTTTTCTTTCGCGAATCCTTGCAAGTTGCTGATTCACAGGCGTGTTGGTTTTTCTCTTTAGGCTGGTCGGGCGAAAGAGAAAAACGTAGAAGGCCGATTATCAGGGGGTTAGGCG
>DGVM01000032.1:0-128 GCA_002395925.1 Bacteroidales bacterium UBA4284 | reverse complement strand
CGCGGTCATCCAGTCTCCGAGGATGTGGAGGCGGGCCGAGCCGACGGGCATGTCCACGCGGGAGTGATAATGGCCGAAGATAAAGTAGTTCACGGGGTTATGAGACTGGAAGCCGGCGCAGTACTTAT
>DGVM01000132.1 GCA_002395925.1 Bacteroidales bacterium UBA4284 | reverse complement strand
ATGAAGTTCCGCAACTTCGGCCGCAAGAGCCTGCACGAGATCGAACTGCTTGTCGAGAAGATGAAGCTTGACTTCGGAATGGATGTCACCAAGTATAATATCGAACCCAAGAAAAAGAACGTTTAGAGATGAGACACAATAAATCTATCAATCATCTTGGTCGTCAGAGCGGTCACCGCAAGGCTATGCTCGCCAATATGGCTTCTTCCTTGATCCTGCAAAAGCGCATCATTACCACTGTTGCAAAGGCCAAGGCACTCCGCAGCTATGTCGAGCCCCTCATCACCAAGTCCAAGGATGATTCCACTCACTCCCGTCGCGTAGTTTTCAGCTACCTCAAGGATAAGAACGCAACTGCGGAACTCTTCCGCAACGTCGCTCCCAAGGTGGCCGACCGTCCGGGCGGATACACCCGCGTGCTTCACACCGGTTTCCGTCAGGGAGACGCTGCAGAAATGGCACTCATTGAGCTCGTTGACTTCAACGAGGCCGCTCTCGCAAGCGCACCCAAGGCCGAGAAGAAGGCTACCCGCCGCAGCCGCGCAAAGAAGGCCGAGGCTCCTGCAGAGCAGGCAGCACCAGCAGCCGATCAGCAGGCAGAGTAAAGACCAGATAATCCAGAGCCCCGGAGTTGAAAAACTGCCGGGGCTTTGTTTTTCTCGTTTTTAATGCCTACTTTCGTATTACATTAATAACCGAACCTTATGAATCCACTATTTTACGCAGTTCCTTGCGCGTCCCTTGTGGCTCTTCTTTTCGCCTTCATCTTCTACAGACAGATGAAAAAGCAGGATGAAGGCACGCCCACTATGAAGCAGATTGCTCAGTATGTACGAGAGGGCGCAATGGCCTACCTTAAACAGCAGTACAAGGTTGTGGTAATCGTATTCGTCATCATGGCGGTGTTCTTTGCCATCCTGGCCTACGTGTTCCACGTACAGAATCCTTGGGTTCCCTTCGCATTCCTCACCGGAGGCTTCTTCAGCGGACTTGCCGGCTTCATCGGCATGAAGACCGCCACCTTCGCATCCGGCCGTACCGCCAATGCCGCCCGCCGTTCGCTCAACGCTGGCCTCAAGGTCGCATTCCGCAGCGGCGCCGTGATGGGACTTACTGTTGTAGGACTGGGACTCCTCGACATAGCCCTCTGGTACTTGATACTCAACGCTTTCGTTGCTGAGGCCTCGGAAGCACAGAAGCTCGTGGTCATTACCACCACCATGCTTACCTTCGGCATGGGTGCATCCACGCAGGCCCTTTTCGCACGTGTGGGCGGAGGTATATACACCAAGGCTGCCGACGTGGGCGCCGACATCGTAGGAAAGGTTGAATCCGACCTTCCTGAGGATGACCCCCGCAATCCCGCCACCATTGCAGACAACGTAGGAGACAACGTAGGAGACGTGGCCGGAATGGGTGCAGACCTCTACGAAAGCTACTGCGGCTCTATACTTTCCACCATGGCGCTCGGAGCTTCCGCATTTTATGCCGTCGGCCCCGAGATGCAGACCAAAGCCATCCTCGCCCCCATGCTCATTGCAGCCGTGGGCGTAGTGCTTTCCGTCCTCAGCATATTCACAGTACGCACCCGCGAGGGCGCCGGCATGGCACAGCTCCTCAAGAGCATGAGCTTCGGCACCAATCTCGCCGCTGTCCTGAGCGGTGTGGCCACCTTCGGCATACTCGCGCTGGTTTTCGGTACGCAGAACAATGACTGGTGGCACCTGAGCTGCTCCGTCGTGGCCGGACTTCTTGCGGGCGTAATCATAGGCAAGGCTACTGAGTATTATACCTCCCATTCCTACAAGCCCACCCAGAAGCTTGCAGAGGCCTCAAAGACAGGCCCCGCTACCGTCATCATCAATGGCGTCGGCCTTGGAATGGTCTCTACTGCAGTCCCTGTCGTTGCAATCGTCTGCGCGATCGTTCTCGCCTACCTTTTTGCAATAGGTTTCGACGTGCAGAACATGATGACCGCCGCCAGCCTCAGCAAGGGCCTCTACGGCGTGGCCATCGCTGCTGTCGGTATGCTGTCAACGCTGGGCATCACGCTTGCTACCGATGCCTACGGCCCCATCGCCGACAATGCCGGCGGCAACGCTCAGATGAGTGAGCTTGAGCCTTCCGTGCGCGAGCGCACCGACGTGCTCGACGCCCTCGGCAACACCACTGCCGCAACAGGAAAGGGCTTTGCAATCGGTTCTGCTGCCCTTACTGCGCTGGCTCTTCTTGCATCGTATATCGAAGAGATAAAGATAGCTCTCGAGCGTGCCGGAAGCATGGTTGCAGGAGTCGCCGGTCAGGTCAAGGCTGCCGACGCCTCCATTCTCGACATTCTCAACAATTACAACGTTTCCCTGATGAATCCCACCGTGCTTGCGGGTGTGTTCGTAGGTTCAATGATGGCTTTCCTGTTCTGCGGTCTCACAATGAACGCCGTTGGACGTGCCGCATCCAAGATGGTGGTTGAAGTCCGCCGTCAGTTCCGCGAAATCAAGGGAATACTCACCGGAGAAGGCACTCCCGACTACAAGCGTTGCGTAGAGATTTCTACCAAGGCCGCCCAACAGGAGATGCTCGGTCCGGCTCTGCTTGCCATCATCGTTCCCATAGTGGTCGGAGTCGTGCTTGGCGTGGCCGGCGTGCTCGGCCTGCTTATCGGCGGTCTCGGCGCAGGCTTCGTGCTCGCCGTATTCATGTCCAACAGCGGCGGCGCCTGGGACAACGCCAAGAAGTACGTGGAGGAAGGCAATTTCGGCGGCAAGAACTCCGATTGCCACCATGCAACGGTAGTAGGCGACACCGTCGGCGACCCGTTCAAGGACACTTCAGGCCCTTCGCTCAACATCCTCATCAAGCTCATGAGCATGGTGAGCATCGTCATGGCGGGCCTTACCGCAGGATTCCACCTGCTGTAGAAGCACTTCTTTTGACATCATGAAAAAAGCATTTTTCATACTTTCTGCGCTCTGGCTGTGCTTAACATGCGTTTCCTGCCAGAAATCAGCCTCCGGATACGGCCTTACCGGCAACTGGTACAAGACCGCGAGTGCCGACAGCTACTTTGAGATTACGGAAGACGGCGTTCTAATACGTATGCATCCCGTTGTGTTTTACAACGGCGAGGAGTACAGCGTGTATGATTTCAATTTCAACGATACTTACGACTCCCTCGTTTCGTTCGAGGACGGGGTTTTCACCGTCAACAAGCACGCTCTCCCCGGCAAATTAAACAAGCCCGGACTGCCTGTCGGCAAGCCCTTCGACTACGAGGTCCGTATTGTCGAATATAAGGACAGTGACACCCGCATGGCCTCAATCATAGACGAGCGCTGCTACATTAACGGTTCGCCCATGGAATACATCAGCCGTATCGACAATGACCACTTTTATGCTTTCCTCAGCGACTTTTACCGGGTCAAGAAGATAGTGATTGAGTAGTGTCTGGCTTTGCTCAACATCATTTAGAGCCTCCGGTTACCCGGGGGCTCTTTTGTTGATACAGATTGCTTCAGGCGGTACAGGGCTTCCAGGAAGTAGTAGTCGGCATACGTCAGCGGAACATCTATCTCGCTGCCTGCCGGATAATAACCTGTCCCGTGCCTGAGAAGAAAGCCTCCGAGTTCCCCCGGAGCGGCAAGATAGCGGGGAGAAGCAAGTTCGTTGACGATAGCCTCCGCCTGGTTCCGGCACTTGGCGGCAAGGGCTTTGTCCTCTGTGAGCGACGCCAGCTCCGTGAATGCCGAGGCCATCACTGCTGCGGCGGATGAGTCGTCCTGCAGAGACATATCCCCTGGGGCGTTGAAGTCCCAAGCCGGAACCGGCCTTCCCGCCAGCAGCGGAAGCAGAAAGCGGGCGATCTTTTCGGCTTGTCTCAGATAGCGTTCTTCTCCGGTTTCTCGGAACATCATAGTGAATCCGTACAGCCCCCAGGATTGCCCGCGGGACCAGGCGGAATCGTCCCGGTATCCCTGGACGGTTTTCCGGACCAGCACTGCGCCTGTTGCAAGGTCGTATTCGACGAGGTGGAATGAAGAGCCGTCTTCTCTGAAATGATTGGCCATTGTCTTGTCGGCGTGGGATTTTGCAATTTCCATCCATTCCGGGACGCCGAACTCCCTGGACGCAAACGTCAGCAGTTCCAGATTCATCATATTGTCTATGATGACTTTGCTTACCGGCCTGCTGCTGTCCCAGCTCTTGATGGTCCCGGTAACCGGGGAATACCGGGATGCCAGCAGTTCCGCCCCTCTCCTTATGGCAGGAAGATACTTCTCGTCCCCGGTGATTCTGTAGGCCAATCCTGCGGAGCACATTATCTGGAAGCCTATGTCGTGGTCGCGAAAGTAGGAATCTACGTCCAGCATGCTCAGAGTGAACGATTCCGCCATTGCCTTTACATCTTCCCGCCCGCTCAGGAGGTATGAATACCAGCAGGTCCCGGGAAAGAACCCGCTTGTCCACCGCTTGAGGTCGGAACAGACCAGATGCCCGTTTTCGAAGGTCTGCGGCATAGTGCCGGGAGCGATGCTGCCACCCAGAATCAGGCATTGGTCTGCGCTCAGCGAGGCGGCGTAATCTGCTGGCGCAAGAGAGAAATCTCCGAGCTGCTGTATTTCGACGCTCGGATTATGAAGCGAAGCCCTGCAAGAGACGGAAACGGTCTTCTCTTCACCAGGGAGAAGTGCGAAGTAATTGTCAGAATATCCTGCGGGCAGGATTTCCTCCCCTTCGCTGTCTTTCAGCACAAGCCGCACCAGCAGGGCGGGGACCGAATCGTCATTGCGGAGCGTCACGGTTACTTCGGAACCGGATACGTGTACGGTTTTGCCCAGCCTTGCCGCGCGAAGGGCGCGAAGGGCTTTGAGGCTTCCCGACCGTTCCTCAGGAAGCATGTAGAAGTTCTCCGAAAGCACCTCGCCGTTCGCATCGAGAAGCCGCAGTTTCATCAGGAGAGCCGGCTCTCCGACGGGCAGATCCGCTGCAAAGCAGGAAACGGTTGAGTCGTCCGGAGAGTCAACAACCGCCGAATGCTGGGCAAGCAACGTTCCTTCGCAGCCGTAAACGTCAAGCCTGGCGGTAAGTCCGTCACGTCTGCCGCAGCATATATTCACGACTTCAGCCTCCTTCGTAAGCGGATTGTACTGGATGTGCAACGGCTCACAGGCCTTTTTACACCCGAAGAATGCTCCTGTCGGTTCGAAATAATAATCGTAGGTGCAGAATACCATCGACGGCCAGCTGGAGTGCGTCATCCATAGCAACATTCCGTTCCTGCCGCAGGAATTGGACGATTCGAATATGGCGCGGCTCCCTTCGTAATTGAGCCATTGCGCCAGAAAGCAATACTCCGGAGCCGAAGCCGGTTTGCCCCAGGTGGTCTCCAGCAGGCGGTTGTATGTCCTGACGCTCTGTGCCCCGTCGGTGGTGAAATCGTGTTTGCCCCAGAGTTCGCATATGGGCCAGCGGTCCTTGGGTGGGAGCATTCTCTGAAGGCTCTCCCAAGTGGGCGCGTTGGGCAGGCCCCTTTCCGAATGGAGTTTGCCGCTCTGCTTTGACCAGTAATCCGCAAACGGCATGGCGTTGTACGGGCCGTGACCGCTCACAATGCCGTCGGCCGAATTGGAAATGTAGAGCATGCCAGGATGCAGCCGGGCTACGATATCGTCACGCAGTGCACGGTCCAGCGACGCAGGGGGATCGCCCTCGTTGCGGCCGCAGTAGAGCGCAAGGCACGCGTGACGGCGTATTCGTCGCACCCAATCGTCGGCGTTCGCAAGGAACATACCCTCGTCGTCAGGGTCGGGGCCGTCGCTGGGATTGGCCAGCCAGAAGTCCTGCCAGACCATCACTCCGCAGCGGTCGCAGGCATCGTAGAATTCTTCGTCGCCAATCTGTCCCACCCAGTTACGTATCATGTTGATACCCATCTGACGGTGGTAGTCCAGGGCGATGTCGTACCGGTCGGCCGGGAACCTCAGGCAGTGCTCGGAGAAGCCCCAGTTTCCACCCTGTGGGATGAATCTGCGGCCGTTGACATACAGCTTGAGGATGCCTCCCGTGGCGTCCCAGGTCATCTCCCGTATGCCGGCCCTGAACCTCAGCGAGTCTGACGGTACGCCGTCGATGCTGACTGCGAATCCTGCGTCTTGCAGCGCCGGCTCCCCGTATCCCACCGGCCACCATAGGTCCAGGCTGCAGTCTTTCAGCTGCGGGAAATCGGCGGGGGTGAACGATACTTCGCCGTCAGAGGTGACATCCTGGCTGAAATGCAGATCGCCCAGCCATCCTTCGAGGGTCACCCTGCCTGAGGTTCTGCCTGTGCCTTTGACTGTTACCGACGGGGTGACGGTGACTGTGCCGTCAGGGTTGACCTTAGATACGACCAGCGGGTCCGAAACAGTCACCGGGCCTTCTTCGATGAGGCGTACGTCATTCCAGATGCCGCAGTTGCGTCCGCGTACGGTGGTCATCCAGTCCCATCCGATGCTGGCGTGGAACGTGGGGTTGTCGGCTCCTAGCACGCCGCCGTTGTATCCGGTCCACCTTGCGGTCTTTTCCTTGACAGCGCCGGGATGGGCGTTGCGTTCAGTCTTGACAGCCAGGACGTTGATGCCGTCCCGGAGCAGCGAATCCACTTCGAACCGCCCGCGGGTGAAGGCGCCTTCGATCCGGCCGGCCTGTACGCCGTTGAGCCAGATGTCGGCCTTCCAGTTGATGCCGTCGAATTCGAGTACGGGGAAGCCGGCTCCGCGGTGCCATTCGAATTCCTTGCGGTACCAGAAATCGCTGTTGAAGTAGGAATCGGATATCTGGCTCCAGTTGTCGCCGTAACCGGGGTCGGGGACGGCTCCGGCTGCTATGTAATTGGCAAGGACGGTCGCCGGCACTGATGCGGGAAGCCATCCGGAGGTGTCGAACCCGAGCGTGGATATCCGTGCTCCGTCGGCGGGAGTTTCGGAGGCGCGTTGTATCTTCCAGCCGCCCTCGTCCTTCCGGGGCCTGGCGGGGCCGAGCACCTCAAGTTCCGTAAGGCAGAAGCGGGATGTCCTGTCGCCATGCATGTTGAGCCTTACGTATCGCCACCTGCCCGGGCTGAACTTCTTCCAGGACTCGCCGTCCCTGGAGGCCTCAAGGCTCTGGCCTGCGGGTGGATATATCCAATGTGGCCGGACCGAATTGACTTTGCGTACCGTCCCAAGGTCCACCATAATCCATTCATCCTCAGTTCCCTCGCTCATCCAGGCGCTGGTGAAGTGCTCCGACGGGAGAATGTTTTCGATGCGCTCGCCATCGTGGTAAAAGTCCACGTTCTTCACGCGCCAGCGGCCTTCGTGAGGGAAGCTGAGGCTGATTCGGAGAGTGCCGTCTTCGCCGGCAGGTACCGGCACGCTTACGGTGCTTTCGGGGCCTCCACGTCCGCCTTTCAGCGCCTCCTGGAACAGGACTTCGGCTTTGTCGGCGAGGATGTCGTAGCCGTGGAAACGCCATTCCAGCCAGCCGTCCTTGCCTGTAACGATGTTGCGTGAATTGAGGTCGCCGTCAAAGGCGTTCTCCCTTTCCACGCGGCTCACGGGTCCGTCGGAGGAGAATACCTCCAGGAATGCAGGGAAACCCTTGTGGATTATGCCGTCCGTGGCAAGCTGTGCAGTGAGGTTAGAATCGTAATTGGACGATGCAGTTGCAGTCCTGTGCAATGCGAGGTCGGTTTCCTGCCCCTGGCTGCAGGCAAAGAGCGCAAAGGAAAGGAGGGCGAGTGGCAGAAAGGATTTCATAATACAAAAATACACTTTCTTCCAAGAATAACCCTGATTCGTTATTTTTTTTCGGGGAGATGGTTCAGTTATGTGTAATTGATAGTTGTAAGGTATTATCGTTATGAAGAGACAGTACATTTCGCCCAAGGCAGATGCATCCCCGTTAGATCTTGAACAAATAATTGCGGCAAGCGTCGATTGCGTTTCCCCCAGCCTGGAGGAAGACGATTACATTGTCTATTAAATAAAATCAAAAGTATAATGAAAGAAGCATACTCAACCCCATTGATGACGGAAATCCAGATCTCCATGACCGGATTTATCGCCATGAGCGCAACAGCTCCTTCAATCACTGAGGACACCGATGCCGGTTTCCTGGATTATTAATCAGAAAAAACACACAATTATGAAGAGTATCAAGTATATTTTGGCATCAGCAGCTCTCCTTTCTGCTTTCTGCGCTTGCAAAAAGGAGATAGCAGTGGAACCTGCAGACGGCACCCAGACCGGTGAGAAGCAGATTATCACCGCCACTGTCAATGTAAGCACCAAAGTCACCTACTCCGAGAATACTCCCGGCGGTGGCAGCGGCATCAGCTCCGTATGGGCCGAAGGCGACAAGTTCTATGCAATCCAGGACGGCAACACGGTCGTTACTTTCAATCTTGTGTCCGGCGCAGGCAACACGTCAGCCACCTTCGAGGCAGAGACTGAAGGCGTAACTGCAAGCACCCAGTGGAAAGCAGTCCTCGGCGGGCATGCGTCCGTGCACGGAGCTGAAACTTCTCACGGAATTAAACTAAATGAGCATCATTATTTAGGTCTTGGGGCAGGGGCTATGGTATTTCCCAATGGAAGAGGGTATCCGACATTTGCGGAAGCATTTATGGACTACCAGTTCAGCTTTCTGAAGGCAAATAGTACACCTTTCCTGGGGGTTAAAGCCGGCTATATCCGTGCCCTGGGATTTGGTAAGGAGGTAAATGGTCATTTAAACGACTATTTCTTTAAAAATGGCGCAAGCCTCCAGCCGGAGCTTGGTTGGCAGTGGGGGATAAAGCCAGGATTTGGACTTGGTGTAGCGGCAGGAGCTAATTTTGTGCTCCCTGTAGGACTTAATCCTGGCGGCAAACCTCTATACGTATTGCCTCGTATATCTTTTACGCTCTTCTTCTGAATTCTATACACACAGAAAAATCTGCCAAAAGTGGTGTCGTTCGCAACTTTTGGCAGATTATACTTTTTTATGCGCTATCGGGTATAGTTTCAATTTAAAATGGAATTTTATACCCGTTATGATATATTATAATATAATAGGTTTATCTGAACATATCAAGAATAAAAGAAAGCCTTTCAGAACACCAGGTCGGAGTAAACCGGGTAGTGGTCGGAAATGTAAGGCCTTCCCGCGTAACTTTCCGTTACGACCTTGAAGCGGAGGCTTGAGCTGAAGCCGTTGTAGAAGATGTAGTCTATCTTCTTGAGCTGGTCGGGGCCTAACAGGCCAAAAGCGTTGAAGGATCCTCTCTGGTCTGCTTCGGCAGAATGCTGGCGTGCGTCTTTCATGAGGACGGATACATCCTTGAGGCATTCGTCGTCCGGCAGAACGTTGAAATCGCCGAGCAGCACCATGGGGACCCCATCTGGGTTCATCTTCTGTATGTTCTTGTAAACCAGCGCAAGGCCTTCCTTTCTGGCGACCTCTCCCTTATGGTCCAGGTGGGTGTTTACGAAGTAGAACCTGCGGCCCGAGGATTTCTGCTCCAGCAGCGTCCAGGTGGCTGTCCTGCGGCATGCGGCGTCCCAGCCGAAGCTTGGTACGTCGGGGGTTTCTGACAGCCAATAGGTGCCCCATTCGATGAGATTGATGCGCCGGGTGTCGTAGAATACAGACATCTGCTCGCCCTCGCGCTTTCCGTCATCCCTTCCTACGCCGACCATTTTGTAGTCGGGGCAGTGCTGCAGAATGTAATCGACCTGGTCCTGCAATGCCTCCTGAAGACCGAAAACGTCGGGGTGGATGTCGAGAATCATCGCAGGTGTGGCGTCACGCCTTGTTACCCAGGAGTTCGAGCCGTCCTTGGCAGTCGAGTAGCGTATGTTGAACGACATCACCCGGACAGGCGATGCCTCCATGCACTCGGGCTCCGGGGTGTCCTGTTTGTCAGTCTTGCCGCCCTGCCGCGATGCGCAGTTGCAGCCGCACGCCGCCACAGCGATTGCAGCCAATAGAATGGAAATTCGGAGAATCTTTTTCATGCTCAAAGGTAATAATCATTATTGGATTTTCGTGTGTCCGCAGTGCAGATGCAGATTTTGTTTTTACAAGTAGAATTGCGATATTTCGGCTTAGTTAGCCCACATAATTATGCTACTACTTGGATACGACATAGGCAGCTCATCCGTAAAAGGGTCGGTGGTCGATTCCCAAACCGGTAAGACCGTCGCCTTTGCATCGTTTCCCTCGCACGAGGCGATAATCATGTCCCCTCGCCCAGGGTGGGCCGAACAGGAGCCGGACATGTGGTGGGGAAAACTCAAGCTCGGACGCAAGCCGCTGCTGATAAGCGGTTCGCTGGGAATGGCGGCGGGAGCATTCGGAGTGGCCCTTTCCAACGTCCTGGCGCTGCCTGCATGGGTGCCGGTGATAAGCATCATGGTGTACAGCGCCTGCTTCATGTTCAGCTGGGGGCAATCTGCCTCGTGGCTGCGCTCTTCGTGTGGAAGATCGTACCCGAGACCAAAGGCAAAACCCTCGAAGACATGACCGCCTTCTGGCGCGGTCGTAAATGACAAACCTATAAGTGATATGAAAAAACAGATATCGTTCCTTCTGGCCGCGGCCCTGCTTGCCGTCTTCGCCTGCCCTCTGCCGAAAGAGAAAACTGTCGGCACGTTTACCAAAGCCCTTCCCGACGATGCGTGGGATGCTTCCGAATGGATTTCCGTAGTGGATGCGCCGGTGGTGACAGGCAAGATTGACGATACGAACTGCCGTGCCGCAGACGGTGCGTCGTGGTTCGTATGCGACGTAACCAACGGCAAAAAAGTCGTGAGCGCAAAATGGATGACTACCGCTCTGGGCGTCTTCCAGCTGCAGGTCAACGGCCGTCCGGTGGGCGAAGAATTCCTGAAGCCCGGTTTCACCCACCCGCAGAAGACGAAGATATCTTTTACCTACGATATCACCGACGCCATCCGAACTAAGGCCGGAGCCATCAACGAGCTGTCGGCGCAAGTGACTCCGGGTTGGTGGGCAGACAAAATCGTATCTCCCGCAGGCCGCATGGGCATGACAGGCCGCAAATGCGCCTTCCGCAGTGTGCTCGAACTCCGTTATGCCGATGGTACTGTTGAGCGTTTCGGTACCGATACGGTCAACTGGAAGGCGGGAATAGCCGGACCCGTTAAGCATGCCGGCATTTTCGACGGCGAAGAGTACGATGCACGCGAGCTTCCGGGATTCCTTACGCCGGAGCTTCTCGGTACGCCCGAGCGGAATACCGAATTCGAGGGGCGGATTTTCCCTTCCGCCGGGGCCGAAGTGTACCTGCGACGGGATTTGGAGCTGCGGCCCGTTGAGGCTTATGTGTGGCAGGGAGTCGAGGGACAGACCCCTGAGGCATACGGCAAGGTGGTGATTACCAAAAACTTCAAGCCTGGCAAGGAGATAACCCTCCTTCCGGGAGAAACCCTTGTCGTGGACTTTGGCCAGAACTGCGCCGGCGTACCTCTTTTCCGCTTCAAGGCTGCCGAGGGAACCGTCATCACATGCTTGCCTTCCGAGATTCTGAATGACGGTAACGGCGCCAAGAGCC
>DGVM01000073.1:4440-9422 GCA_002395925.1 Bacteroidales bacterium UBA4284 | reverse complement strand
TAGCATTCCGTGTGGTCTTTGCATAATACCTGTTATGCAGTCTGTGCCTCTCGCTCTGGCGATTGCACTTTTCAGCAGAAGCGTTATTTGCCATGTTACTATTTTTTATTGTCTGGTAGTGGGTAGGAGAATCGAACTCCTATTGCGAGATTGAGAATCTCGAGTACTAACCGTTATACGAACCCACCGGATAGGACTGCAAAGATAGTGATAATTTTTGATTCGCCAAATTTTTTTCGTTCTATCCGCTGAAATCCACTCCGGAGAATGCAAGTGAAGGTACGAGACGCGATGAACAGACGCGGAAATCGTCGCCGGCGGCTATGAGCTTGTTCCAAAGCGTCAGGAAGTTGCCTGTGATAAGCATCTCGTTTACCGGCCTCACAGGAACGCCTCCGCGCACCAGCTGCCCTGAGATTCCGTAGGAGAAATCGCCGGTGGTCATGTTGCAGTTGCCGCCGTTGAAATCGGTAACCAGTATGCCGTCGCCGCAGATGCTCATGAGTTTGTCGCGGTCGAGTCCGGGGTAAGGCCAGGGGGCTACGCGAGCGCGTATGACATCTTCAACAGTGGGGGCTATGCCCATTTTGCCGGCCATGTAAGTATTTACCGAATAGCGCTTTACTACTCCGTTTTCGATGACCGGGGCATTTGAGCATGCTACGCCCTCGCCGTCGAAAAGCTTGGAGCCGGTCTCGCCAGGGCGCAGGGGCTCATCGAGTATGGTCAGCCCTTCATGGAAAACCTTCTCGCCTTCGCTGCCGACGAGGAAGGAGTTGCCTTGCTGGATGGAATAGGCGTTGAGTGCGTTAAGCAGGGGAGAGACGACTTTCGAAGCCGCTTCCGTTGACAGAATCATATTGTACTTGCCGCTGCGGGCCGGTCGGGCACCGACTTGCGCAGCTGCCCTCCGGACAGCGGTAAGGCCGCATCCCGACGGATCGAAATCGCGCAGGAAGGGAGAGGAAGTCCACCAGTAGTCACTGTATTTCTGGCCCTTGGCGTCTTCTATCGTAACCTCTACGCCATAATCGAACGTGGTCTCGCTGTGGCGGCATTCAAGTCCCTGGCTGTCGATGACATAGGTGTCGTATTCGGTGTCGGAGTACTCTCCCTCTTCCGATATTACGTGCGCTCCTGCGCCCTCTTTTCCGCTCACGCAGGAGGCGAGTGCCGCCGCAACCCTGTCGGAGGGATTCACCTGAAGAATGGCGTCGTCGAATATTCCGCATTCGCGGCCGCTGAGGGCGGAAGTGCAGCAGCGCTCGGGCGAGGGAAGTTTGCGGAAAGGGTCGGGGGTGAGCATACGCACAGTCTCTATTGCCCTCCGGATGAAATCCTGCAGGGTAGCCTGTTCGAGTTTGTTTATGGAAAAACTGCCGAAGCGGCCGTCCACAAAAAGGGATATGCTCATGGATCGGTCGGCGCATCGGGTCACCTTGTCAACGGCTCCGTCGAGCGTCGCAACTATGTTTTCGGTGCTTTTTACCAGGCTGATGCGTACCGCCTGCGCGCCGCAGTCAAGTGCATATTGAAGACTCTGCCGTGCGAGTCCTTTTTCTTCTGTCGTAATCATTCTCCTCCTACGGTTAAATTGTTCACCAGTACACTCGGAATGCCGCAAGAAACGGCGACGCTCTGCTCTTTGCCGCAGGTCCAGGTGCCGTCGTCTATCTGCAGGTCGCCGGCTACGGCTGTGATGTCTCCAAGGGCCCTGGGACCGTTGCCGATTATGTTGATGTCTTTGATAGGCATGGTCAGGCGGCCGTTCTCTATGAGGTATCCGCGGTTCACATAGAAGGTAAAGTCGCCCTCGCCGATACGGACTTCGCCGTTTGCGAACTTATCGACGTAGATGCCTTTCTTCACGCTTGCGATCAGGTCCTGCAGCGTGCCGTCTGCACCGCTTTCCATGTACGTGGCGCGCATGCGGGGGATGGGGTTGTAGCGGAACGATTCCCTCCGGCCGTTTCCGGTCGGCTCGACCCCGTAATAAGCAGCGCTGATGCGGTCGTGCAGATACGAAGTGAGCACGCCGTCGCGTACCATGTAGGTTTTCTGTCCGGGTACGCCCTCGTCGTCGTAACGGATCGAGCCGCGGTTGGCGGGAATGGTGCCGTCGTCGATTATGTTGATGCCGCGGGGGCATATCTGCTTGCCCATCTTGTCGCAGAACACCGACTGGCCTTTGCGGTTGAAGTCGGCTTCGAACGCATGCCCCATGGCTTCGTGGAGCAGGATTCCCGATGCTCCTGCGGCCATGACTACCGGCATGCGGCCTCCCTTGGGCCTTCGGGCGGCGAAGCTGTCGTCGAGACCTGCCACGGCCTCGCCGGCAAGCGTTTCGATGAGGGCATCGTCGAACATTTCGCTGCCGCAACGCCAGCTTCGGGATACGTTGCGCTGTTCGGTGCGGGTGCCCTGGGCGAAAATTATAGTCACGCTGACGCTGCCAAGCGGCCGGCAGTCGCTGGTGAGTTGGTCAAGGGAGTTGAACATCAGCACCTCGTCGATGGACCACGAGAGCATGGCGATTACCTTGAGGGTACGGGCCTCGCGTGCCCGTATCGCCTGCTCGAGCCGGACCAGCCAGGCGCTGAGTGCCTGCTTGTCGACCTCGGACCAGTCCTTCTGCATTGGATAGAGGTCGGAGGGAACGGGAGCGGGGGAGGCCGGGGAAACACGGCCGGCGTTGCCTCCTATCGAAGCTGCAGCGCGTGCTGCGGCAAGCAGCGAAGGCATGTCGGTGGATTCGCTGTAGGCGTATCCCGTCTTTTCTCCTGCGAGTACGCGCACGCCGCATCCGTAATCGAAGTGGAAACCGCCGGAAGCTACGGCGCCGTCCCTCAGCAGCATGTCGTTGTATATTGTCTGTTCGAAATATAGGTCGCACCAGTCGCCGCCTTTGAGACCTTCTGCGACGATGGTGCGCAGCTGGGGCAAGGTGACGCCGAACGTATCAAGACTGTCCTTCATCATTGGCCAGGGTAGTAAGCTTGTTGAATTTGTCTTCGTCCTTGATGACGAGACGGCCGCTGCTGCCTTCGGCTATCACCGAGAATGGAGGGGTGGTGTTATCGACCAGCACCCAACGGTCGCACAGCGGCATGTATGTGTTGAACAAATATTTGATTCCCACGCGGTAACGGCGTCTGAGCACGTCTTCGGGGATGTTGTGCCCGCCGTGGTTGACCCTGTCGCGGACACGTTTGATGGCAATCTCGGGAGACTGCACCCACAGGTACAGGATGGAGATGGTGTATCCGCGCTCCCGGGCCTGTTTTATAATGGATACCAGCGAGCGGGTGGCAAGCGTCGTCTCTATGCTGAAGTCGGCGCCCTGGTCGAGCAGGAACTGAATTCGCATGAGCATGAAACGGCTCGCCGACACGGATGCTGTGGACGGGTCGAAGGGAGACAGGCTCTTTGCGAACTCGTCGGAATTTACGAACTCCCGGCAATCCAGGATTTCGGGCAGCATGGTATATGAGGCGGTCGTCTTGCCGGCGCCGTTGCACCCGCAGAGTATGTACAGACGAGGCATCAGTCGCTATGGGTTACGCCGTAGCCGAACAGGGCGAAATCGCCCAGGACGGGGTCGTCTGGCCATATTTCCCGGAAACGGTCGGTTATTTCGAGAGCCGTGCGCATGTCTTTGGAGCGGCGCGACGTGAGCCCGAGGGCGCTCGCCTGGGAGTACACATGGACGTCGAGTGGTATGACAAGAGAGGCGGGGGAGCTGTTCTGCCAGACTCCCAGATCCACCTTGCCGTCGCACCTCACCAGCCAGCGGCGCATGAGGTTGATCTTCTTGTCGGGGGCATTGGGATCGTCTTTGCGACGGAAGATGATTGAACGTATCTCTTTAGCGCTGAGGGACTCGAGGCTGTCGTGCCAGGTGTACCACTCGCAGAGGCGCCGGCAAATCCCGGCGGCTTCGCTCCATTTTACGGTGCGGTGCAGGGAACTTTCGTCACTACGGTAGGCTCCTGCCATCACGTAGTCGTAAGGACGCCACTGCATCTCGTCGAAGAGGCGCTGGCAGTCACGTATTATCATCGCCCTCCGCCCCCACGCGAGGTGGGAGGCGAAGACGGCGGCGATTTCTATGTCCTGCAGCGACGCTCCACGGCGCACGAACTCCCTGGGGAAGGCGATGGGGTCTTCCTCGAAGTATTTGGGCTGGTTGTATTCCTCGGCCCACTCCTTAAGGAGCTGCAGGGTAGCGGTTTTCATCAGTCTGCGGTAGCGGCCTCGAGCCGTTTGAGCATGGAGAACATTACGATGCCGGAGATGATGCAGAGAGCCATGAGCACTGTCCAGTTGACCCACAGGGGCACGTTGTTCCAGAGCATGGAAGGTATGGAACTCAGGTAGTTGCCTATGGCGGTCGCTGCGAACCAGAGACCCATCATGAGGCCCTTGTACTTGGGAGGTGCCACCTTGGAGACGAAGGAGATACCCATGGGGGAGAGGAGCAGCTCTGCGAAGGTAAGGACCAGATATGTGCTGATGAGGTAGGTGGGCACGACAGGGTCGGGGGAAACGCCGCCTACGCTTACGAGCTCGGAGGGAGCCGGCTGGCCCTTGGATGCGGCGAGCATGATAAGGTAGCCGAGTGCCGCAACGAACATTCCGAGACCGATCTTACGGGGTGCGGAAGGCTCCTTGCCCTTGCTGGCGAGAGCCCCGAAAATGGCCATGGAGATAGGCGTAAGGGCTACTACGAAGAAGGGGTTGAACTGCTGGAACTGCTGGGGCAGGATGTGGATCTGGGGATCCATGCCTTTGTAGAGGAAGAATGCTCCGACCCACAGTGCAACTGTAACTACGCCGCTGATTGTCTTGCCTTTGGCGCTGTCGGACTGGAAGGTGGCGAAAAGCGTATATACCGAAACGGCGATGAGGGCGAGGGCCCAGATGTTGAAGCCGATCTTGAGCGGACCTTCCACGACGGTCTGGGTGTAGTCGCGGGCGAAGTA